>CAZZVY010000050.1:0-16365 GCA_964657585.1 uncultured Mucilaginibacter sp.
TGCGGGTCCTTATCAGGGTTGATAAAGGCGACAAGGGAGTTGGTAGTGCCCAGATCAATCCCAACAATAATATCTTCTTTCTGTAAGGAACCTGTTGCCAGATTAATAGAAACTTTAGCCATGTTAATGCTTTAACAAGCGGCAAATGTAGCGAGTTTTGCAGGACGGACTGTCATGTTATTGTGAATTGAAGGGTTAAAATTATTTATACTTATCTTGTGCCTAAATGTACCAATAATGCCCGGGTTTATTAAGTGCTTAAAATTATTCGCATTGTTACCGCTGCTTTTTACATTAAGTTTAAGCAAGGCGCAGGTATTTGGCGGCAACCCGCCCTCTATTAAATGGAACCAGGTTAATACACCAGAGGCAAAGGTAATTTTTCCTGCCGGGATGGATTCAGCGGGCAGGAGGGTAGCTAATATTATACACCGGATGAGCAGCGCCGTGCAGCCAACTATCGGTTACAAACAAAAGCAGGTTAGTATATTATTACAAAATCAAACAACCATATCAAATGCCTATGTGGGTTTGGCGCCCTTCCGCAGTGAGTTTTACCTTACACCGGAGCAAAACAGTTTTGAAATAGGCAGTCTTAACTGGGTAGATCAGTTGGCCATACACGAATACCGGCACGTGCAGCAATACAATAATTTCAATGTGGGGTTGTCGAACGGTTTAAAAGTGTTGTTTGGAGAGGGCGGCCAAGCCTTTGCTAATGAACTGGCTATCCCTAATTGGTTTTTTGAAGGTGATGCCGTTTATAACGAGACCCATGTAAGCTTACAAGGCAGGGGCCGCATCCCTTATTTTTTTAACGGCTACCGGGCCTTATGGGCTGCCGGAAAAAATTATAGTTATATGAAGCTGCGCAACGGGTCATACTTAGATTATACGCCCGACCATTACCCGCTTGGCTATATGCTGGTAAGCTACGGGCGGGAGCAGTATGGCAGCGGGTTTTGGAAAAACGTGACGCATGATGCTGCGGCTTATAAAAGTTTGCTTTTCCCGTTTCAAAGCGCGTTTAAAAAGCAGGCAAGTATTGATTTTAATAAATTCCGAAAAGATGCGTTCCAAAAATTCAAGCAAACATTCAGTGATCAGCCTGAATCAAATCCGAATAAAAATCAACACTTCATTGCCGACGAAGAGTACCCTGCCTGGATAAATCATAAAACCCTGGTTTATATGAAAAGCACTTACAATCATCGGGCAGTATTTGTGTTGAAAAAAGGAGCTGTTGAAAAAAATATACGCGTGCGTGATATTTCACTGGATAATTATTTTGCTTACCATGACGGCAAGATAGTTTACGCAGCTTACCAGCCTGATGCGCGCTGGGGATATCGCAATTACAGCGATCTGCGGATACTGGATATAAACACAGGCAGGCAGCGGCAGTTAACCCATCATACCAAATACTTTTCCCCCGATTTCAGTAACGATGGCAAAAAAATTGTATGTGTTGAAACAGCACCTTCCGGCAAAAGCACCTTACATATTTTAAGTGCGGCAGACGGTAAAATACTACATGTGGTGCCTAATCCCGATCAGCTATTTTTTACCAATCCAAAGTTTTATAGTGATGATCAATTGGTATCGGCTGTAAGGAATAAGGATGGAATAATGCATATGGCCATTATTGATGTTAATACCGGCAAGGTAAATTATTTATTGAAAACATCACTTTCGGGATTTCCTGCAATAAAGCATGATACTATTTATTTTACAGCTGCTTATACAAATAATGACCGCTTGTTCGCACTAACGGTTAAAGACCGCAGATTGTACCTACTGGATAATGATTCACTTAAAAGCAGCATAGGTAATTATCAGCCGAACATTACTACCGATAAATTAACGTGGACCAGCTTTACCGCTTACGGTTATAAATTGCACGAAACCAATAAGAGCCAGGTAATCTGGAAGGATGTTACTGCCGCAGGCACCGGCAACTTACCTGAACTGGGTATCTCTACACTTTCTAAGGATTCGGCGGCCGATGTTTTGGCCAAAGTTAAAAATGAGCCTTTACCGGTTACTCCTTACAACAAGGCTTATCACCTTTTTAACTTTCATAGCTTAATACCTGCGTTTAATGATCCTAATTATACCTTCTCTTTAGTCGGCGAAAATGTGCTGAATTCTTTTCAATCGAGCCTGCTATTTAATTACAATCGCGATGAAGGTTATAAAGAATTTGGATTTGCAGCGGCCTACGGCGGTCTATATCCTTACTTGTTAGGTTCGGTAGATTATATTATTGACCGCAAAGGTTACTATCAGGGGAGCAATGTTTTCTGGAACGAGACAGAAGTGCGGGCCGGTGCAGAGATACCTTTAACTTTTACAAATGGCACACAAATAACAGGTTTAACCATTGGTACAGATGTAGTTTACAATACCACTAATTTTCAAGCAGCCTATCGCAGCATGTTTGCCGACAGGTCATACACTTATCTTAATAATTACCTTACGATCAGTAACCGGATAGATCAGCCCAAACAGAATATTTACCCACGGTTCGCGCAAAGTTTGACCTTAAACTACAAATATGCAGTAACCGGTGTTGTCGCCAACCAGTTCCTTGCATCGGGTACTTTATATTTGCCGGGATTTTTAGTGAACCATAATTTTGTGGTAAACGGCGCTTTTCAGCAAAAGAACAGGAACAGCATAATTAGTTTCTCTAACGACTTTCCTTTTTCAAGAGGTTACACTGCAGAGAATCTCTATCAACTGCAAAAAATTGGTTTAAATTATCATTTTCCCATTGCATATCCTGATGCTGGTTTGGCCAATACTATTTACCTCAGCCGGTTACGCGGAAACTTGTTTTTTGATTATACCCATGCTAATGATTTTTACAACAACGGTACCGATTTTAAAGCCAATTTTCGTTCAGTGGGGGCGGAGCTGTATTTCGATACTTCTTGGTTTAACCAGGTGCCTGTAACCTTTGGTATAAGGTATAGCCATTTACTGGATGACAACCTGTTTGGCGGTTACGGCCGGAACAGGATTGAGCTGATAGTGCCTTTAACGCTCCTTTAAGTCATAGTTATCTTATACGCTCGTTAATTCTTGATTTTTAAGCCAATAACTTAATAACCTAATACTAAAGAATTGGCACATTTAATAAGTCGTTTAACTTTTTCGGCATCGGTTTCGGTAGTAGCATATTCGTCGTTATATTGCCCGCCCATTATAATATATTCATTGCGGTGCCGCATTTCACTATTTATGGTTACGCTGGCTGATGAATGCAGTTCTGTTACGTTAGTAAAACGTATAATATCGGCTATGTTACCTTCATTTATTCCGCTGCCAGGCATTATGATAATACGCCCAGCTGCCTGGTTCACTAACCGCCGTATAACGCTTGCCCCTTCCATAGCGGTTGATTTACCGCCTGAAGTTAATACCCGCTCAAACCCCAATTCAATTATATCTTCTAAAGCTTTCTCCTGATTAGCGCAAACATCAAATGCCCGGTGAAAAGTTGTGCCTAAACCATTGCGATGCGCCAGGTTCACAATCTGTTCATTACGGTTCATATCAACAGTGCCGTCGGTATTTAATATGCCCGTAACTATTCCGTCGCAACCAAGTTCAATACAATGCTGTATATCTGTCAACATGAGGTTGAATTCGTTCTTTGTATATAGAAAATCACCGCTGCGGGGACGGATAAGTATAAAAAGCTTGATTTGCAGTTCCCGACGAGCTAAAACAATATGGCCATGGGATGGCGTAATGCCCCCTTGCTGAAGATTATTGCACAACTCTACACGAAAAGCCCCACCCATTTGCGCAGCTATGGCTGATACTGCAGAATTTGCACACACCTCTAATGAGATCATATTATTAATCAGGATATGGGGTAACAGTAAAGGCAGTTAACACTAAAAAATACTTTTTCCTTTTACAATGAGGTCTTGCTTTTCGGTATTGCATACTGCAAATGAAAAACCTTTTTGAATGGCATATGCGCCATATTCCCCTTTTTTGTTGATGGCTAAAAAACCAACCTGTATATCTTTTGAGGTTTGGGGTCTCTTCTTTATAATGCGGTTAACAGCTTCTTTGCAGGCAGCCTCCGGGCTATGCCCTTGCCGCATCAATTCTACTACTAAAAAGCTGCCAACGTTACGTATCACTTCTTCACCAACACCGGTTGATGTAGCGCCGCCCACCTCATTATCTACATACAAACCTGCACCAATAATAGGACTGTCGCCCACCCGTCCGTGCAATTTAAAAGCCATACCACTTGTAGTGCAGGCACCTGATATATTGCCTTTGCTGTCAATAGCCAGCATACCAATTGTATCGTGGTTATATTGGCTGCCGCGCATATACGGTTGGTTTTCAATATTTATAACCGGTTTATATTCAGCTTTTTTTAACCATTCTTTCCACATCTTTGCAGATTCGGGCGTAAGAAGTCTTTCTTTTTTTAAGCCGTTCTCTATGGCAAACTGACGTGCGCCATCCCCAGCCAGCATCACATGTGGTGTTTTTTCCATCACCAGGCGGGCCACAGTTATAGGATGTGCAATATCTTCCATTGCAGCCACCGACCCGCAATTACCCAACTCGTCCATTATGCAGGCATCAAGCGTAACAAAACCATCCCTGTCAGGCAAACCGGCCCGGCCTACCGAGTGATTGGTTAAATCAGCTTCAGGTATCTTTACCCCGGCTTCAACGGCATCCAGCGAATGGCCGCCTTTAGTTAATACCTGCCAGGCGGCTGCATTGGCGGCTACGCCAAAATCCCAGGTAGATATTACCACAGGCAGGGTAGATGTCTGGTAAGTTTTTGAACTTGCTTTTAATAGTTGAGGGACAAAATTTACTGTAGTGGCACCTATGGCTGATATTTTTATGAATTTACGCCTGTTATACATTATATCCTGAAATTAAAAGGCTTGTTGCCTTGTGAACTTTATTCCTGCAAATCAGCATCATCAGCTAAAATAGTTGTACACCTTTCAAGGTCGCGTTCAAATATATTCAGTTTAATACCCCCTAACGCCTGGTTATAAAATGGATTTGCGACTATTGTATTTTCGTCGCTTACAAAACAGGATATGCCGTTTGCTTCCAGTCTTGCCCTAACAATGTGGGCTAAAACAGGGTCATAAAAAGTTTTAAATGTGATTATACGATCGTCGTTATCTGCTATGCCCATAAATTTAATAATTAATTCGGAATGTGAGTCTTTTGCCTGGAATATCTGTGTTTATTTTACCTTGGTTGTAAGCTAAATTACCTGAAACAATTGTTAACACTATTCTGGAATTAAATGTTTCGTTTTCAAACGGGCTCCATCCGCATTTATATAATATATTCCTTTTTAGTACCTTATCAGGTTTATTTAGATCAACCAGTACCAGGTCTGCCCAATAACCCTCCCTGATGAAGCCACGCTTCTCTATTTGAAAACAAACAGCTACATTATGTGCCATTTTTTCGGCTATTTGTTCCAAAGTAATCTTACCCTGATGGTAAAGCTGAAGCACTGCCTGTAAAGCATGCTGTACCAGCGGGCCGCCGGATGGTGCCTGTAAATAAGGCTGTGCCTTTTCGGCTATACTATGCGGGGCATGATCTGTGGCTATTACATCTATCCTGCCACCTAAAACAGCCTGTAAAATGCCTGTGCGGTCGTTTGCAGTCTTAATGGCGGGGTTCCACTTAATCAGGTTCCCTTTCACGGTATAATCAGCATCGCTGAACCAAAGGTGGTGCACGCAGGCTTCGGCAGTAATGCGCTTATCTTTTAACGGGATCGAATTATCAAATAAGTGCGTTTCTTTTTCTGTTGAGATATGCAGGATATGCAGCCGGGTGTTATTCTTTTTAGCCAGTTCCACAGCCATTGATGATGACAGATAACATGCTTCTTCACTGCGTATCCTTGGATGATATGCTATAGTAATGTTATTTCCTAAATGTTCTTTATAATAAGCCATATTGTGCTTAATGGTAGCTTCATCCTCGCAATGGGTCGCTATCAGCATTGGCGTCTGCGCAAACAGGTTCTCCAGCGTATGCGGATCATCTACCAGCATATTTCCAGTTGATGAACCCATAAACACTTTGATACCACAAACATTTTTAGCATCAGTACGCAATACTTCGTCCAGGTTATTATTACTGGCTCCCATGTAAAATGAATAGTTAGCCAGCGATCTTTGTGCGGCAATAGCATATTTATCAGCTAATAATTCCTGCGTTAGGGTATTGGGCACGGTATTGGGCATTTCCATAAAAGTAGTAATACCGCCCGCAACCGCCGCACGCGATTCGGTATAAATATCGCCCTTATACGTTAAACCAGGCTCACGGAAATGCACCTGGTCGTCAATACAGCCAGGGAGCAGGTGTAGGCCTTCAGCATTTATCTCCGTATCGGCTTTTAGATCAATGCCGGTACTTATCTGATCTATAAGGCCATCTTTAACAAAGATGTCAGCAATAAACTGTTTGTTTTCATTAATTATAGTGGCTTGTTTGATGAGGAGAGTGTTCATACAGTATAAGGCAAAACTAATAGAATATGATCTGTTTTCCCTATTATTGCAACAATTATCAATCGCCGCCTATAAACTGATTTGAACGTTCTTTATGGTTAACTTAAGGAACACATTGTCGCTTAACCTTAAGATATCCATTTTATGATCGATTGGTTGATTCTGTAACACTATAACCACATAGTAACTTCTTTACATATTATGCCTTACACAATATGGATTTAGAATTTAATAAAAACGAAGATGTTAATAAGCGCCTTAGCTTTGATGTGACCACCCGACTTAAAAAAATATACCAGGGCGGCGGCGAAAAGGCAGCAGCCAAACAAAGGGAAAAAGGCAAAATGCTGGCGCGTGAACGTATAGCATATTTACTTGATAAAGAAAAACCCTGGCTGGAAGTAGGCGCCTTTGCCGGTGATGGCATGTATGCCGAACATGGCGGATGCCCATCGGGCGGGGTGGTTTGCGGTATAGGTTATGTATCAGGCCGGCAATGTGTTATTGTGGCTAATGATGCTACGCTGAAGGCCGGTGCCTGGTTCCCTATTACGGCTAAAAAAAATTTACGCGCACAGGAAATAGCCATGGAGAACCGCCTGCCGATCATTTACCTGGTGGATTCGGCAGGGGTATATTTACCTTTGCAGGATGAGATCTTTCCGGATAAAGAGCACTTTGGCCGCATATTCCGCAACAATGCGCAAATGAGTAGCATGGGCATCATCCAAATCTCGGCTATTATGGGTTCATGCGTTGCTGGCGGCGCTTACCTGCCTATCATGAGTGATGAAGCCATGATAGTGGACGGTACCGGATCAGTTTTCCTGGCAGGCTCATACCTGGTTAAATCAGCCATCGGGGAAGATGTAGATAATGAAACTTTAGGCGGTGCAACCACCCACTGCGAAATATCCGGGGTTACAGATTATAAACACGCTAATGATGCCGCCTGTTTAGACAGCATCCGCAATATCATGAGCATGACGGGTGATTTTACCAAAGCCGGATTTGACCGGATCAAACCGGCCTTGCCCAAAAAAGACGAAAGGGATATTTACGGCATCCTGCCAGATAACCGCGAGAAGCCTTACGATATGATGGAGATCATTCACCGCCTGGTGGATAATTCAGAGTTTGAAGAATATAAGGCGGGTTACGGGCAATCTATCATCTGCGGCTTGGGCCGTGTTGATGGCTGGGCGGTTGGTATCGTAGCCAATCAGCGTAAAGTAATTAAAACAAAAAAAGGGGAGATGCAGTTTGGCGGGGTGATCTATTCCGATTCGGCAGATAAGGCTACCCGCTTTATTATGAATTGTAACCAAAAGAAGATACCGCTGGTGTTTTTGCAGGATGTTACTGGCTTTATGGTGGGCAGCCGCAGTGAACAGGGAGGTATAATAAAGGACGGCGCCAAAATGGTAAATGCGGTAGCAAATTCGGTAGTGCCAAAATTTACAATAGTTGTAGGAAACTCCTACGGCGCAGGCAACTACGCCATGTGCGGTAAGGCTTATGACCCCCGATTGATCTACGCCTGGCCGTCAGCTAAAATAGCGGTAATGGGCGGTGCGCAGGCCGCTAAAGTATTGGTGCAGATGCAATCCGCAGGCTTAAAGGCCAGGGGCGAGGAGATAGATCAGCAAAAAGAAGCCGAACTGTTAAAGGAAACCACCGACCGTTACAACGCGCAAACCACGCCATACTATGCCGCAGCCCGGCTTTGGGTTGATGGCATTATTGACCCGCTGGAAACCCGTAAGGTAATTTCAATGGGCATAGAAGCGGCCAACCATGCACCTATTGAAAAGGCTTTTAATGTGGGGGTGATACAGGTTTAGTATACTTGTTTAAAACAAGATCACCTATATTTGTACTTATGGAGCGCCGCAAACAGTTAATGGGCTGGTTAAAACAGATATTGGATAAAAACTTATCCAGGTTTGCTTTTAACGCCTTTATCTTTGGTTCGCAGGCTAATTTACCAGTTTTAAAAAGGGCTGATATTGATATCGGTATCATAGCAGATCAAAAAATACCTACTCACCTTATGGCCCGGATATCTGCCGATATTGAAGAACTGCCTATGCTTTTTAACATCGACCTGGTTGATTTTTACGAGGTTGACGATAGGTTCCGGTCAATAGCATTGCAAAATATTGAACAACTATGACCGCTTACCGCGATGCCAAACTGGATACTTTTGAGCAGGCATTAAAAACTTTTAAAGCAGCGCTTTTGGATAATCCATCTGACCTGGAAAGAGATGGTGCCATTCAGCGGTTTGAATATTGTTTCGACCTGTCTTGGAAGACATTAAAGCGTTATCTGGAATCGATAGGCTTAATTGATCTTAACAGTCCGAGGTCTGTATTTTCAGCCGCTTATGCGGAAGGTATTATTGCCGACGAAGCTATTTGGGCCACTATCATACTAAAACGTAACGCATCGGTACATACCTATAATGAAAAATTAGCCGAAGCTTTGTTTTCTGAATTACCTGTTTATTATAATGCTATGTTCAATTTGTTACAAAAACTAAAAAGCTGATCTATATCTACATTATCCTGACCGATCACTATTGCCCCGCCCCGCAATAAATATTAAATTTGCAGATCATTATTCACAAATGTCTCAAGAAACTGAACACGTAAGATGCCTTATCATCGGGTCGGGCCCGGCGGGTTACACTGCGGCCATATATGCTTCACGCGCTGATCTGAAACCGGTATTATACACCGGTATTTTAGCTGGCGGCCAGCTTACCCAAACTACCGAGGTGGAGAACTACCCCGGTTACCCGGATGGCATACAGGGCCCGGAAATGATGGAAAATTTCCGCAGGCAGGCTGAGCGTTTAGGTACGGATATCCGTTTCGGTTATGTTACATCTGTTGATTTCAGCCGCATACCTCATAAAGTGGTGGTTGATGAAACCAAAACCATCTTAGCCGATGCGGTGATCATTTCTACCGGCGCGTCTGCCAAATGGCTGGGTCTGGAATCTGAACAAAGGTATAATGGTTTTGGCGTTTCGGCCTGTGCCGTATGCGATGGTTTCTTTTTCCGAGGACAGGATGTAGCCATAGTAGGCGCCGGTGATACGGCTGCTGAGGAGGCCACTTATCTGGCCAAATTGTGCAAAAAAGTTTATATACTGGTACGCCGCGATGAGTTCCGTGCCTCTAAGGCGATGGTGCACCGGGTGCTTAATACGCATAATATCGAGATCATTTACAATACCGAAACCAAGGAAATTTTAGGTGATGGCTTAAATGTGACCGGCGTAAAAGTATGGAACAACAAAACCAATGTAGACAGGATTTTAGATGTAACAGGTTTCTTTGTAGCTATCGGACATCATCCTAACACCGATATCTTTAAAGGCTGGATCCACATGGACGAGACCGGCTACATTAAAACTATTCCTGGGACAACGCGTACCAACGTTGAGGGCGTATTTTGCTGCGGCGACGCGCAGGACCATATTTATCGTCAGGCGGTGACTGCTGCAGGCACAGGCTGTATGGCTGCTATTGATGCCGAACGTTATCTCGCTGCCAAAGAACATATGGTTACGGCATAACCTACTAATAGCGTGAGCTAATTAGCCAGGACTTTATAATAGTTGATTGCGTTATATTCAGTATCGTTATTATGTTATCCTCCTGGGTCAAAAAACTCAAACCAGCATAGCGGTTAAAGCCTGGTCAAATTACTCAACATTAATTAACTTTTCCACAATACCCTCTAAACAGCAGGTTAACATTTAACTTTATAGGTTGATATAAACGAGCACAATTTGGCTAAGAGCGATAGTAAAGAGACGCCGTTAATGCTGCAGTATAACCAGATCAAGGCCAAATACCCCGGCGCCTTGCTGCTGTTCCGTGTAGGCGATTTTTATGAAACCTTTGGCGAAGATGCGGTTAAGGCCGCCGGCATTTTGGGGATTGTACTTACCCGCCGTGCTAATGGCGCTGCCACGCATATCGAACTGGCGGGTTTTCCCCATCATTCGCTGGATACCTATCTGCCCAAACTGGTTCGTGCTGGTCAGCGGGTAGCCATATGCGATCAGCTGGAAGACCCAAAAACCACTAAAACCATAGTAAAACGCGGCGTTACCGAACTGGTTACCCCCGGGGTAGCCATCAGCGATAATATCCTGCAGCAAAAAAAAAATAATTACCTGGCATCGCTGTATTTTGAAAAGAATAGCATTGGCATTGCCTTAATTGATATCTCTACGGGCGAGTTTTTGACTACACAGGGTAACAGTGATTATATTGATAAGCTGTTACAGGGTTTTAACCCCAGTGAGATCATTTATCCCAAAAGCCGTCAAAAGGATTTTAAAGAACACTTTGGCGACAATTTTTACACCTATTTGCTGGATGAATGGCCCTATAGCGGCGATTACGCTCAGGAATGCATGCTGAAGCATTTTGCCGTACAGTCATTAAAAGGCTTTGGTATTGATAAACTGAGTTTAGGCATAGTAGCGGCCGGTGTAGCATTACATTACCTAAATGAAACGGAGCACCGTAATCTCCAGCATATATCAGCTATAAGCCGGTTAGAAGAAGACCGCTATTTATGGCTTGACAGGTTTAGCATCCGCAACCTCGAATTAGTGGGCTCGCATAACGAAAACGCTGTTACGCTGGTTGATGTGCTGGACCATACCTGTTCGCCCATGGGCGCGCGTTTACTGCGCCGCTGGATAGTAATGCCATTAAAGGAGATCAAACCGATAAATGACAGGCTTGGGGTAGTAGAATATTTTATTAACAATGATGAATTACGCGATGAGTTGCAGCAACACATCCGCCAGATAGGCGACCTGGAAAGGCTGATATCGAAAATAGGGTTGCAAAAAGCCAACCCGCGCGAAGTATGTCAGTTGAAAAAAGCCCTGAAAGCTATAGAAGCTATCAAGAACCTTGCTGATGAGTCAGGTAACACACCTTTGAAATCTATCGGAAACCAGTTAAACCCCTGCACTTTTATTAGTGAAAAAATAGAGAAAGAGCTGCATCCGGAACCGCCGGTTATGCTGCTAAAGGGCGGAGTAATAGCATCGGGCATCAATGAAGAATTGGATCACCTGCGTAAGATAGCCTTTGGCGGCAAAGGCTATTTATTAGAGATACAAAAGCGGGAAGCTGAAGCTACCGGCATACCATCTCTTAAAGTAGCCTTTAATAACGTATTTGGTTATTATTTAGAGGTAACACATAGTCACCGGGACAAGGTACCCACCGAGTGGATACGCAAGCAAACACTGGTTAATGCCGAACGTTACATTACGCCGGAACTAAAGGAATATGAAGACCAGATATTAGGCGCTGAAGAAAAGATTTTGGTACTGGAAACCCGTTTGTATAACGAACTGCTATATTCGCTGGCCGAATATATTAAGCCGATACAGCTAAATGCTCAGTTGGTAGCACGGCTTGATGTGCTGCTTAATTTTGCGCATATTTCCATTAAAAATTATTACGTAAAGCCACAAATAAACGACAGCCGGGTAATTGATATTAAGGGTGGCCGACACCCGGTAATTGAGAAGAATTTACCCTTAGGCGAATCTTACATTACAAATGATGTTTATTTAGATTCTGATACGCAGCAGATCATCATTATCACCGGGCCAAACATGGCAGGTAAATCAGCATTATTGAGGCAAACCGGCTTGATAGTTTTGATGGCGCAGATGGGATGTTTTGTACCCGCAAAAGAAGCCGTAATAGGTTTGGTAGATAAAATTTTTACCAGGGTAGGGGCATCTGATAATTTGTCATCGGGCGAATCAACCTTTATGGTAGAGATGAATGAGACGGCCAGCATACTTAATAATTTATCTGACAGGAGTTTAATTTTGCTGGATGAGATAGGGCGGGGTACATCAACTTATGATGGTATATCTCTTGCCTGGTCGATAGCTGAATACTTGCATAATCATCCGTATTACAAAGCCAAAACACTTTTTGCCACGCACTATCACGAGTTAAATGAACTTACCAATAGCTTTAACCGGGTTAAAAACTTTAACGTTACAGTAAAGGAAATAGGGCATCAGATAATCTTTCTGCGCAAACTTGTACCTGGCGGCAGCGAACATAGTTTTGGTATCCATGTGGCTAAACTGGCGGGTATGCCCGCTAAAGTATTAAGCCGGGCCAATGAAATACTAAAGAAACTGGAGAACGAACGCACGGGTGGCGAAAGTATCAAGGAAAGCATGAAAAAAGTGCAAAAACAGGCTTTGCAACTCCAAATGTTTTCTATTGATGACCCGGTGCTGGTAAAGATACGCGATACGCTAAATAACCTGGATGTTAATACATTAACCCCGGTTGAAGCCATGATGAAGCTGGATGAGATACAGCGGATGCTGAAAGGCTAAGCCTAAGTTACCCCTAAAGTCAGTGATTTTCACTCAAAAATTTAATATTCCTTTTCAAGCCTGAATATTTTGTACGTTTTACAGCTGAGTTTTTAAATAACGTTTGAAAAGTTTCTTCAGTAATTTCCTTCCAGTCTTTGTGGTTAATGCTTAATAACTCTGGGTGCGGATCAAAAGCCGGCTCGGTGTGCAGTAATGAAAACTTATTCCAGGGACATACATCCTGGCAAATGTCGCAGCCAAACATCCAGTTGTTGGTTTTTCCCTTAAATTCTTGAGGCAATTCGTTTTTTAGCTCAATAGTGAGGTATGAGATACACCGGCTGCCGTCAACTACATAGGGTGCTACTATAGCCTCGGTGGGGCAAGCATCAATACAGCGGGTGCAGGTGCCGCAATGGTCAGCAGTGGGTTCAATATCATATTCCAGTTCAGCATCTATAATCAGTTCTGCCAGAAAGAAAAATGAACCTGCACGCTGATTGATGAGATTGGTGTTTTTCCCTATCCAGCCCAGCCCGGCTTTTTTTGCCCAAGCCCTGTCCAGCACCGGGGCTGAGTCTACAAAGGCGCGGCCGTTTACCTCACCAATCTGCTCTTGTATAGTGTTTAACAGTTCTTTTATTTTGTCCTTAATAACATAGTGATAATCTTTTCCGTAAGCATATTTGGATATTTTAGGGGCAAGCGGATCAGATTGTTGAGCATCGGTGTAATAGCTTAACGCCAGGGATATTACCGACTTTGCATCCTCAACCAATAAACGCGGATCAAGCCGTGTATCGAAATGGTTTTCCATGTATTGCATTTCGCCGTGTTTGCCGGTTTTAAGCCAGGCTTCCAGACGCGGTGCCTCTTCCTCCAGAAAATCGGCTTTGGCAATACCGCAATGCATAAAGCCCAGGCGTTTGGCCTCGACTTTAATTAATTGACTATATGCAGAAATATCTTGCCCCATTTTAAAGACAAAGATAGGCCATTTTATCTATGGTCGAAAAAGCCAATTTGCCGTAAAAAGGAAAGCTGGTCGAAATAGGTGGATTCTGTGACGATTTTGTTATTCCTGAAAGTAAAAATTGTGCAGGTATTTAAAAGGTATTTTTTCCCGATCATGTAAGCCGGTTCACCCGGCTCGGGGGTTGAAAGAGTGCCGGATTGTGTATATTCAACTACCGCTATACTATCGCTGCTGAAATATACATTGCCGATGTCGAATCTCAGATCAGGTGTAGAGCGAAAATATCTTTTCCAGGTAGTGCCCACTTCTGAAATTCCATTATGTATCCCTTCCCAGCCCGATGATGTAACCTGTACTTTAGGATCATAATCAGCAGTTACCTGCTTTATATCATGTTTAATAAGCGAGTTAAAATGGTGCTGTATTAACTGCTTGCTATTTGAATTAGAACAAGATGATAGAGTTGCAGTAATGAATAAGAAAAAAGAAACTAATATTAAATAACTTGAATGTAACATTACACCTTTAATACTTATGCCGTAAAGAACTTGTTTCGGCTAACCAGCTTAACATAAGCAAGACAGTATGCCCCAAATTCAAAAACTTTGTTTTACACTATTGCTAAAAGTTTTTGTGCTCCAGTAACCACTATCCAAAATACGGCGCACGGTCATTAATGGATAATCAGGATCACGTTTATCAGCCAGCTGAAATGCAATTTTAAAACCTTTATTTTTTATTTCGGGCAATACAGGTTTTTTCCAGATGCCAAAGGGATAAGCAAAATAATCAATCTTTTTGCCGGTAATATATTCCAGTTTTTTAGTAGGCTTATCTATCTGGGTAACCCAGTCGTCAATTGGCTTTTCGGTAATTTTACCGTTTTTACCTTTTATCTTCATCACCGACGTATGGGAGAACTTATCAACCCGGTGATGGTCCCAGGTGTGGCTCCCTATCACATTGCCTTCGTCTGATAGTTGTTTAACCTGTGCCTCGGTCATATACCGCGGACGGTTTAAGGAAACGGTCATTATAAAGTATACGCCTTTAAAACCGTACTTTTTCAGGGTCGGGTTAGCTATAGTGAATTGGTCTTCGTCGGTATCATCAAAGGTCAGCATTATAGGTTTACTTGGCAGGGCGGTGCCTTTAGTGAGGTAATTATACAGCTGGTCTGGTAAAATAGTGTGGTAGCCGCTATCTGCCAGTAATTTAATGTGATCTTTAAAAGATTGTACTGGTATGATATAATCTTTTGCTGTTTTTGAATCTTTGGCTGTCCAGTCGCGTATCTGGTGATAACATACTATGGGCACTTGCTTGCGCGCCATTATAGCAGCTGCCGATTGAGCCGAGGCTGACGAAATAATTAGTAAGCCCGATAAGGCTAAGAATAGTGGTTTTAACATTTGGTATATAATAAATTTACAAGAACAAAATTATATTTATTTCTTTTGCAAGAGGCGGACAAATATCTGTCTCTGCATAATATTTTTACTTCTCATTCGATAAAGAGTAAGGTACGTCAGCATCCTTAATACCACGCTGTTTGTTTGGTTCAGGTGACATTTTAATATCAATTACAGCACCTTTTTGTAAGTCTGAATGACTTAACCAAGTTAAGTCATAAAGTTTGGCATTGTAAATTAATGTATTGATATAACGATTATCCGGATTGTTATTTGGCGAATTAATAACCACTTTTTTACCATTCTCCAGGTTAAGTGTCATTTTTTTAAACAATGGCGCACCTAACACATATTGGTTTGTTGCCGGGCAAACAGGGTAGAAGCCCATAGCCGAAAATACATACCAGGCCGATGTTTGCCCATTATCCTCATCTCCGCAATAACCATCTGGAGTTGCTTTGTACAGGCGGTTCATTGCTTCGCGTACCCAGTACTGGGTTTTCCAGGGTGCGCCCGCATAGTTGTACAGGTAAAGCATGTGCTGTATGGGCTGGTTGCCATGCGCGTACTGGCCCATATTCATTAGCTGCATTTCCCTTATTTCGTGGATAACTTCATGGTAATAGCTGTCATCAAATACTGGCGGCAAAATAAAAACTGAATCAAGTTTATTAACAAACGCCTTCTTGCCGCCCATTAAATCAATTAAACCTTGTACATCATGAAATACGCCCCAGGTATAATGCCAGCTATTGCCCTCGGTGAAGGCATCGCCCCACTTAAATGGATTAAAAGGCGTTTCAAAGCTGCCATCCTTATTCTTCCCGCGCATTAAACCGGTTTGCGGATCGAACAGGTTCTTATAGTTCATTGACCGTTTCTTGTAAAGGTCAGTTTCCTCTTTAGATTTACCTAATTTTTTACCTAATTGATATATGGTAAAATCGTCATAGGCATATTCTAAGGTACGGGCTGCATTTTCGTTGATCTTTACATCATAAGGCACATAACCTAAAGTATTATAATACTCTACAC
>CAZZVY010000051.1:0-16364 GCA_964657585.1 uncultured Mucilaginibacter sp.
GGCGCCTTGCCGAAACGGTTGAAGGCAAAACTATGCAATGGATGCGGGCTACCGCTGCAAAATATGGCTGCGCTGTTACCGGCAGCATTATTATTAAGGAGGATGGCAAATACTATAACCGGCTGATATGGATAACCGCTGAAGGCGTTTACCATTATTACAATAAGCGGCACCTGTTTGCTATGGGCAAGGAAGACCAAACTTATACAGCCGGTACTAAAAAATTGATAGTAGAACTAAAGGGCTGGAAAATTTGCCCGGTAATTTGCTATGACCTGCGCTTCCCCGTTTGGTTGCGTAATGTGGACAATGCCTATGATATTTTAATAGTGGTTGCCAACTGGCCTGAAAAGCGAGCCCTCCACTGGCGCACGCTTATACCAGCAAGGGCGGTAGAGAACCAGGCGTATGTAATTGGTGTTAACCGCGTAGGCCACGATGGTAACGAGGTTTACCACTCCGGCGATTCTACCTGTATAAGCCCCAACGGCGATGTGGTTTACTACAAACGCGATGAGGAAGATGTATACACATTTACCATAACCCCTGATGAATTGACCCGTGTGCGCCGTGCTATGCCATTTTTAAGGGATGCTGATAAGTTTGAAATAAAATAAGGCAGCTGCCTGTCATATACCTCACCTGCATCATTTAATCCCATTAAAATATCCAAATTAACGCGTCATAACGCTTTTATGGGTTTGCCGTAAAATAAAGCAATTTTCCCAGGCTTTAATGCTGGTTTAATAAGTACACCGTATTTAAATTAACAATGTTTTGCTAACTTACGTCCTCATTAAACTGATCCTGCATGAAACACTTTGCCAAACCTTTCCTGGTACTGCTGCTAATTACTGCTGCTCTCTTAATGGGTTGTCGGCAAAAACCCGACCGAATGGGTAACGCTACACGTACAGATAAAAATGGCTGGATATGCATAAAATTATCCGGCTCACCGGCTGATATTGGTTACCAGCATGGCTATCTGCTGTCAAAAGAAATTGATACTGTAATACGGATGTTTAAGTTTTACTTGCCGCGTGTGAGCAAAAAGGACTGGGCCTTTTACCGGGCTGCATCTAAACGTTTTTTGTGGGATAAGACCGACAAAGAGTATCAGGCAGAAATGAAAGGCATAGCCGAGGGGCTGCAGGCTAAGGGTATGAAATACGATTCGCTGGATATTACAGCGCTTAACGCCAATATTGAGCTATCGCAATATTATGTACCTGCGCTGATGAACAAAGCAAAACCCGGCAGTGGAGATAATAAGGCACCCGGCAATTGCAGCGCTTTTATAGCTACCGGCAGCTTTACTAAAGATCATAGAATTGTAATGGGGCATAACAATTGGTCGGATTATATTGAAGGTGAGCGCTGGAATGTGATAGCTGATATTAAACCGTTAAAAGGCAACCATGTGCTAATGGACTGCATGCCCGGCCTGATACACAGCGGTGATGACTTTTTAGAGAACAGCGCCGGCATTCTGATAACTGAAACTACCATTACCGGCTTTAAAGGGTTTGACACTACCAAAACACCGGAATTTGTGCGCGCCCGTAAAGCTGCACAATATGCCAATAACATTGATGATGTTATAAAAATAATGACGGGCAACAACAACGGCGGCTATGCCAACGATTGGCTTATAGGGGATACTAAAACCAACGAAGTAGCCAAACTGGAATTAGGCTTGAAGAATTACCGTGTATGGCGATCAAAGGATACGGCTATTATTGGCTCAAACTTTCCCAGCGACCCAAAGCTGATTAAAGAAGAGACCACATTTAAAGTTGACGATAAGGAAAATTCGCCCAACTCGCGAAAGCTGCGCCTGCAGCAACTGGTAGCAGTTGATTATAAAGGCCGGCTGGATGCTGAGGCAGGTAAAAAAATAGAAGGCGACCGCTATGATGCCTTACATAAAATGACGGCGGCCAACCGGTGCGTAGTAGACGGCCATGTGGACGAAGACCCCAAAGGCTGCATGGAATGGGGCGAAGGGCCATACTACCCTATGGGTGCCGTACAAAGTAAAGTTACCACCAGCGCAATGGCCCAAAAAATGCAGTTCTGGGCGCACATGGGCCACCCCGGCGGCGATGATTTCCTTGCAGCGCCTTTTTTTAAAAAACACCCGGAATATGCCTGGCAAGGCAAATACTTGCGCGATATGAAAGCTTACCCATGGACGATGTTTTCGGCTAACTGATGTTTGATGATATACACATTGCCGCTTTCGGCATTTCGCCATACCGCAAAGCCGCTATCCCATTAGGTGAATACAACGCTGGCCATTACCTTACCCTGCTTTATCATGCCTTTATAAACCTTAACTGGCATATAGGGTATTTTGACCACGACGGTATTATTGCTTACACCAATATTTCATGGTCATCATACAGTGAAGAAATTTCAGCAAGAGTGTATGCTGCCGAGATTGTTATTAAAAGCGAGTGCGTAGGTTACCAGGGCTTATTTAATGATTACGGCAAAAACCAGGACAACCTTGACCGTTTATTTACAGAAGTTGAATATGCAGAGTTTCACCTGAAAGATACATTGGAGCAGTCTGCACAGGAATTGATGGATACTATTCCGGAAAAGCAATTTCTTAGCCTGGACAATCCGCCTATGGCCGGAAAAGAAAAGCTGCGCAGCTTTTTATCGGCATTTACACCACAGCCCAAATATTTTATTACACCAATATTGGTACTTGCCAATATTGCAATATTTATTATCACCGTTATTGCCATAAGTTTTTTACTGGCAATAATGTTCAGGGCTGGGAAACATCATCAAGGAGCAAATAATTTTGAAGAAATATACCTTTTTCTCGGCTTTAACAGCCGCTCGCAGGTGCTTAACGGACAGGTTTGGCGGCTGCTGACTAATATCTTTCTGCATTTTTCCGTAATGCACCTGCTGGGGAATATGATTGTGCTGATATATATAGGCGCTATGATAGAATCAAAACTGGGCCGCTGGAACTTTTTGATGCTCTATCTGTGCAGCGGCGGAATGGCCAGTATGGTATCCGTGATCTGGCATGATAAATTAACTGCCGGGGGCGGTGCCTCCGGCGCCATATTTGGGCTATTTGGTATTTTACTTGCTTTGTTAAGTACCGATTTTTATGAACGCAGCGCCAGGCGGGCGTTGTTGATCAGTACTTTAATATTTGTAGTATATTGCATTATACCCGGCAGCAGGCAGGTTGATTATGCTGCACATATCGGCGGCCTTGTTTCTGGTTACGTGCTTGGAATGATGGCCTACTTTGGATTAATAAACCCTAACCCTGCATTAAAAAAATGGGGCATATCCTTAATTGGTACATTAATAACGGTGCTATTCATTGCCTGTAGTTTATTATTCACTCCTGATTATAATTTTCAGGAATATGAATCGCTAAATCTTAGGTCAACAATATTACTCAGTCATATAGACGGGGATTTTTATTATGGCGATAACATGGCCTGGACCGAACGGATGGAAATCCTGGACCAAAAAGGACGGGCCGACTTAGCTCAGTTAAATACATTATCGAACAAGTTCAGCCATTTAAAATTGCCTGCCAGAAAAAAGCAGATAGCCACAATAAAAGGCAAAAGGTTAAAGCTGCAATACATTTTTTTCAGCCTTTTATATAAAGAATTCAAAGAAAAGGACAAAATTAAATATCGTGATTCTATAACAGATTATACCGAAAGAATAAATAACCTGAGCAGGCAATTGGAAGACCTGGAAAATGAAGATGATTAAGTATTTTCGGCAAATTGTTATTAATGAACTTTTACACACGCAAATGGGTAAAACCCGAAGATCTGAACGCACATGGCACTTTGTTTGGCGGCAGCCTGCTTAGCTGGATAGACGAGGAATCGGCAATTTATGCTGTTATACAATTAGGCAATAAAGGCTGCGTAACTAAATACATCTCTGAAATAAACTTTGTAAGTTCGGCTAAACAAGGTGATATACTTGAACTTGGTATTAAAGCTACCCATTTTGGCAATACCTCCATAACCCTTACCTGCCAGGTGCGCAATAAAATTACCCATCAGGTTATACTTACCATTGATAAAATTGTATTTGTAAACGTGGATGAGAATGGCAAGCCCCGTGCGCATGGCAGAACGGAAATACATTATACCGATGAAAGGTTAAGGGAGGGCTGATTAAATACCTTCAATCCGGCTTCTTATTTCCATATCAGTAATAGATTCAGTTTCTGATTTATCATAGATTGATAATAGGTAGATTACTTTATCAGTAACCTTTACATAAGTAATGAGCCTGGCTCCGCCTGATTTACCTTTAGCTTTTGATGATATAGCTAATCGTATCTTGAAACAGTTATTGCCAACTGGCACCCCTGCCTGAGGATTTTTTCTTAATAAACAAAGTAATTCAGCTATATCGTTTTTTATGGATTTGTATCTTTTTGAAAGTCTTTTTAATTCACGCTCAAAGAAACTGTTGGAACTATGTTATAGCTCATTCAATAACTGTTCTATTGATTTTGCTTTGATCTTACCGTCCTGATGAAGTTTTACAAATTTAACCGACTCATCCAAATCAGCTAATATTTTTTTTTCCTATCTGATTTATTTATTTTTCCAAATCAGTTGTAGCAATCACTTTCCCGCCTAACTGCTCTATAAAATCAGCCAATGTATTTTTTAATTTTTCAGGAATCTCAATTGTCAGGATTGTCATACTCAAATTTAGCGATTATTTATAAACTACAATATATATCGCTTTATATTTTAAAATACGTTACCTTTTAAATTTCTGCTTCACAAACCTTACTACACGTTGCCATATACTCCCTTTACGGTTTTTAAGGAAATGTTTAATTGCTTTATATGCCTGCTCATCTTCTTCAATAACATCAGGGAATTGGGTTACCGGCTTTTGCGCTATTTGCACGCTGTATATATGTTCGTTATTTGAATGGATGCCCGAGCCATCATTGCCAATGTTGTGCACCAGCGAATGCGACGGGTTAAGCGTTAAACCACCCTTTAAAAAGATGGAGGCGTACCAGCGGATAGCCCATGAATTATTTTTTCCGGCTTTAAAGCTCTGCACCTGCTTCCAGAAATTCATAGTGCCTTCAATAGAGAAGCGGCCGATCTTCTGTTTGTCAAATTGCGCCATCAGTACATCAATATCCGGCTCAAAGCTTTTCCAGGCACGGGCCCAGGTGGCCCAGCCCCAACTGGTGGCAGCACGCCAAAAAAAAGCTTCAGGCAAACCTTTATCAGTCAGATTGTACATATATCCACCAATGTGCATCACTTTGTCCTGGTGTTCATAACGGGTCAATGCCTCGTTAAAATATTGCAGCGTATAGGGCGATGAAAGCAGATCATCCTCAAACACAATGATGCGGCCATATTCGTTTATCAATTGTGTTACTCCATCAATTATGGAGGCTGCCAAACCCATGTTCTGCTCACGCTCAATGATCTTTACTGATCTAAAGCCGCTTACCCCGGCTATCACAAGCCGAACTTCATCAACCCTGGCCTGGTCGGCTGTGGTTTTAGGCCCGTCAGAAAAAATGAACAATCGTGACATATCAGCCAGCACATTTTTTTGCAGCGCGGCCAGCGTCCGGCGCGTATGGTCGGGACGGTTGTATACAAATAAGGCTATCGAGGCAAGTTTTTGCATTTTGATAAGCGAAAAAGCCTGAGGCATAAAGCCAAAAGCTTTTTTCAAATGGTAATAAATTAAAACAATTCGGGCTGTTGCTCGGCCTTTTTACACAGTACGGTATAAGCGTTAGCCAGTTCTTCCTGCTTTTTTATACCCATAGCCCCGGCAAGTATTTTTTTCAACGTGTACTCAGCGCTGATCTTTATATCAGTCAGCAAATTTTTCTTTTTCTTTTGATTGATATAGGTATTAAAGCGGGTTACCTCCGGTTCAATTATTGATGTCAGGTCATTTACCACCTCAAATCCTTCGGTACGCAGCAAATAACGCAGGGATGTTGGCGTATATACATTTATATGCCCATAGGCCATAAAGTGTTTGATACGCGTATCAACCCCGGCCTTATAATCGCGCGGCACTTCAATTACTATCATTTTGGCTACCCGCTTTAATTCACGCAGCAGCAGGCGTTCATGCTCTACATGTTCCAGCACGTGCGAGAGGATAATGAGGTCAAAACTATCATCGCTGAAAGGCAGCTTATAGCCATCAAATTCCTGCACCGACCGCAGGTTGTTTATACCAGCGGTTTTAATCAGTTCAACTCCGCTGCCGGATATTTCCACCGCATCGTAAGCCGGTGCAAAGTTTTGCTCAGACAATAATTTAAGGATACTGCCATCGCCTGCGCCAACCTCAAGTACGGTGTTAAAGGCATAGCCTTTGCAAACCTCAATGATACGCTGCGCCTTATATTTTGCGCCCAGCAGGCGCCAGGCTAAATCATGCCCGTTATAAAAATCATCGTAGGCAGCCTTTACATTGGTGCTGATCACTCTCTCATCCATTATTATATCCCTAAACAGTTTTCGGCCTTGTAAAAAACTGAGGTTGCTTTATTGTAGAATAAGCCCGGCGATATGCCGGTAAAAGCCAGCTGCTTAAAGCCCTGTTGTTTCAAAAATGCCACTGCATCGCTGTAAAAATCCCTTTCTGAATCATCCAGTACCACTACCCCGCCGTTGGATAAAGCATTAACTGCCTGTTTGCAGCAATTTACCCTATCGCGGCCATCCACAATGATAATATCAAACAGCTTATTCAAACTTAAGGGCATGCGGCAATAATTTCCATCGGTCTTTAGCTCGCTGAAGATCATCTCGGCATTGGCCGGTTTGGTGCTCACAATCTTATCGTACCAAGCCTTATCATGCTCAACAGACACAACCTCGCCGGCATATTTCGCATAAAAATAGGTGGAGTTGCCAGAGCCAAACTCAAACACCTTATGCTGTTTGTTTAACCTCCCTTTAATAAAATCTATAAACGAATAGGTTACCCAGGGAATTGGCTTATCATGGCCATCAACCGGCGATTTTTTTTCAAATGCGCTAAACCAGCCGATATCCTTTAGATAACCCTTTTTATTAAATGATAATATAGAATGTAACCTTGCCGGTTTGGCCAGCAGTTCCACCAATGATGAAAATGTACTCAACGTTTAATGATCTTTTGAAAAAGTGAAATTAGGAATAATGATTTGAACATCAATAGTCCTTGTTCTCTTGTTTTTGGAATAAGCACAATAAAAAATGTAGCGATAAAATAAGCAACAAGCGTTGCATAGGCGGCGCCAAGGATGCCATAAGCCGGCAAAAAACATATATTCAAAATAATATTAACTACAGCACCTACCCCCGTGCGCAGCATGGCTAATTTTGTGTAGCCTTCAGCTATTAGATACTGGCCGCTGGCGCTGCCTAAAAAAACAAATATCCCGGCCCATACGTGTACCGACAAAACTGCAGAGCCCGGCCAGAATTGAGGCTTATACACGATATGATAAATTATGGAAGAGCCAAAACTCATAACAATAGCTATGCTTAAGCTAATGATAACCATCAGATCATACATATTTTGTAGACGTAACCGGTACCGGGTTGTATCAGTTTTTTTTGCATGCATAATTGCCGGGAAAACCGACGTTACGATAGCCACCGGGATAAAATACCAGCTTTCACTTAAACTGGCAACGGTAGAATATATGCCTAATTGCGTACTATCAAGATAACTGCCGATCATTGCCTGGTCTATCTTCATATAAATAGACACTAATACCGCCGAAAAAGCTAACGGCCACGAATGCTTAAATAGGTAAGCAGCAACCTTGCCATTATATTTCCATTGGGACAGATGATTATTGCTTTGCTGATAAATAATAACGTAACCTGCCGCTATTAAAACAGCATCAAACAGCAAAGAGTACACAAACCATATTAGGGACAGTTTCAGGATGATAAAAACCAGCTTGATAACCGCTGACAACACATTACCTGCAACTTGCACATACATGATATATTTACCCTGCACCTTCGACTGAAAAAAACTGTCTATAATGTTTACCGATTGTATTACAGAGGTAAAAGCAATAATAAGCACATAGTTAAACGGCGTATCCAAATGCTTGTAGCTGTTAATAATATCATAGGTTAAATAAACTAAAGGTAATGTGGCCGCACCGGCAATTAAACGCAGCCAAAATGCGGTGCCTAATATGGTATACTTTCTTTCAGGATGATTTAAGAGCTCGCGGGTCACAAAACCGTCAAGTCCAAGGGCGGCAATTGCCATAAAAAAAGTAATGAGGGCCATTGGATAATTTAACACCCCAAAATTTTTGGCGCCCAGATAGTTGGATAGCGCAAAATTGGTTATAATTACTTTTATCATCAACCCGCCAACACGCGCTATCATTAACCACCCCGTATTTTTAAAATACTTTTCAAGTGCCTGCTGGTCAAAACCTGGAATATGGGGAATGCGCATAGTTTGCGGCAAAGGTAAGTTTTTAGTTGATTTGCCGGATAGCTGATTTTCTACATCATTCCTTCCCAAAAACTATTTCAAAATAGTTCTTGACTCTTACCTTAGGTCATAGCTTAGCTTTGTATCAAAATGGAAAAAGCAAATAAAGTTTATTCAGTAAAACAACTGGCTAAACTGGCAGGCGTGAGCGTGCGCACATTACATGTTTATGACCGGATGGGGCTACTGAAACCTGCTTTACGCACAATATCAAGCTACCGGATGTATGGTGAACAGGAATTATTAAGGCTGCAGCAAATTCTATTTTATAAAGAGCTTGATTTCCCGCTAAAACAAATAAAGGAAATTATGGACGATCCTGATTTTGACCTGATCAAAGCGCTTGATGGCCACAAGGACGCTTTACTGGCTAAAAAGAAACGGCTGAATACTTTGCTAAATACCATTAATGAAACAGTAGATCATTTAAAAAACAAAACTATGCAAAATTTTGAAAAATTATACGAAGGCATGCCGCGTGAACAAGCACAGGCTTACCATAACGAAGCCATAGATAAATGGGGCGAAGAAGCAGTATTAACCTCTGAGAAATCTTTGCTTAAACTATCCAAAACAGATCTGGAAAGTATGAAAAGTGAACAAAAAGAGATAAATCTGCAATTAATTGACTTGGTTAATCAGGATCCGACCGGCCCCAAAGTGCAGTTTCAAATAGCACGGCATTATGTCAATATTCGCAGCTTTTGGGGTATAAGCGACCTGAAGGCTGCACAATACAAAGGCCTTGGTGAATTATATATGACCAACGAGCGTTACTTAACTACTAATGGGAAACCCAACCCACAGTTTGCTGGCTTTATGCGCACCGCCATGGCTTATTTTGCCGATACTAAATTGAAGTAAAACAAAACCCCGATAACCCCGGGGGTTGTTTTTATGGTTAAGTAAGTTCTTAAAGAGAACCTAATCTCTAATCATTAACCACTTATTGATTCACAAACTTTTTAGCATTATTCCTGCGTTCGCCTTCGTTAAGATAGATTTTGCGCAGGCGGATGCTTTGCGGGGTTACCTCAATGTATTCATCAGCCTGTATATACTCCATTGATTCCTCTAACGAGAATTTAATGGCCGGGGCAATCCTGACGTTGGTATCGCTGCCGGATGCACGCATGTTGGTTAACTGCTTGCCTTTAGTTAAGTTAATAACCAGGTCGTTATCACGTATGTGTTCACCTAAAACCTGTCCTTCATAAATATCAACACCCGGATCTATAAAGAAACGGCCACGATCCTGTAATTTATCAATAGCGAAAGCTGTAGTTTTACCAGTATCCATTGATACCAGTACGCCATTCAGTCGGCCGGGGATTGTGCCTTTCCAGGGCTCATAAGCCTTAAAGCGGTGCGCCATAATAGCCTCGCCACCGGTAGCGGTAAGTACGTTATTACGCAAGCCAATGATACCACGTGCCGGAATTTCAAACTCTAAGTGCTGTAAGTCGCCTTTGGGCTCCATAATTAACAGATCGCCTTTGCGTTGTGTAACCAGTTCAATCACTTTACCGGCAACATCACCCGGAACATCAACAATCAGGGTTTCAACCGGCTCGCATTTCACGCCGTCAATTTCTTTGATAATTACCTGCGGTTGGCCAACCTGCAACTCATAACCTTCGCGGCGCATAGTCTCTATCAATACCGATAAATGCAGGATACCGCGACCGTAAACCAGGTACGAGTCCGGCGATTCGGTTTCCACAACTTTAAGCGCCAGGTTCTTTTCCATTTCTTTCAGCAAACGATCGCGCAGGTGGCGCGAAGTCACAAACTTGCCCTCTTTACCAAAAAACGGTGAAGTGTTTATGGTGAACAGCATGTTCATGGTAGGCTCGTCTATATGGATAACTTCCAGCTGTTCGGGGTTTTCAAAATCGGCAATGGTATCGCCAATATCAAAACCATCAATACCTACAACAGCACAAATATCACCGGCAGCTACCGAAGTTGCCTTTACCTTGCCCAAACCTTCAAATGTGTATAATTCCTTTATGCGCGATTTTTGGATGGTGCCGTCGCGTTTTACTAAGGAAACCGGCATATTCTCTTTAATAGTGCCGCGAGCCACACGGCCAATAGCAATACGGCCTACAAATGATGAATAATCTAACGAAGTGATCTGCATTTGCAGCGTACCTTCATTTATCGGAGCAGGCGGGATGTTTTCCAATATCGCATCCATCAGTGGAAAGATATCGGTTGTCGGCTTTTTCCAGTCGGTGCTCATCCAGCCTTGTTTTGACGAACCGTAGATCACCGGGAAATCCAGTTGTTCTTCAGTAGCTTCAAGGTTGAAAAATAATTCAAAAATCTGTTCGTAAACTTCTTCAGGGCGGCAGTTCTCTTTATCTACCTTATTTACCACCACAATGGGTTTTAAGCCCAAAGCCAGGGCCTTTTGGGTTACAAAACGGGTTTGCGGCATAGCGCCCTCAAATGCATCGCACAGTAACAAAACACCGTCAGCCATTTTCAACACACGCTCCACCTCGCCGCCAAAGTCAGCGTGACCGGGAGTATCGATAATGTTTATCTTAACATCTTTATACATCACCGAAACGTTTTTTGATACGATGGTAATACCACGTTCACGTTCCAGATCATTGTTATCCAATATCAGTTCGCCGGTTTCCTGGCCTTCACGGAAAATTGCACAGCTGTGCAGTATCTTATCAACCAAAGTGGTTTTACCATGGTCAACGTGTGCGATGATCGCAATATTTCTGATTTTTTGCATTGAAATGCGCCTCTTAAATTTTGCGCAAAGGTAGGGTTAATATGTGGGATATAAAAGGATTAACGGAAACGTAATATACAGTAATGACATTAGTTTACCAGAATAAGTTAATTATGTACGAAGGGAAATGCCTGTCGGCCTTAATAATGGGAATATTTTCGCTAATAGTTTGACTAATCAGCAAGCAATTGTTGTATCATATGTTAATTTAAGTTATACGAAAAAAATCAAAACCCTATTTCCCAAACGACCTACATAAAAATTTAGGCATAGCCTTAGCCCAGGTGGCGGTATTGTGTTCGCCGCCTACCAGCTCCAGATAAGTGATATCCTCGCGGAGATAGCCTTTAGCTTGCAGTTCATTGATCAGGTCAATGGTGTCGTCAATGGCATCTATTATACCGTTGCGGTTACGGTCGGCAGTTTCATCTTTAGTACCGGTTTGGAACCAGAACTTCAGGTTGGGCTTACCTGTTGTATTGCGGATAACGCGATGCATAATACGGTCATCATCTGTATAGCCTTTGCTTAAGTCTTTACTTCGCCACCACAACGAGCCAGAGAACACACCGGCAATATTAAACAGGTCTGCATTGTTCCAGGCAATATCCAGTGCAGATAATCCGCCTAAAGAGAACCCTGCAAAACCAACCATAGCAAATTTGTCTTTCTCCAGTTGCTTGTATATTTCAGGTAAAAGTTCCTGTATTATAAATTGAGTGTAAAGCCTGGCCTTTGATCCGCGTTTTTTAAAATCAGGATAACCGGCAATACCATATTCCTGTATACGCTCTTCCCCGCAGTTAATGGCTGCTACCGCCAGCGGCTTTAAGCGATTAGCATCATATAACCGCTGCAAAGTATCAGCCAGGTGCAGGTTTTCAATTTCCTGCCCATCATTCAATAATAGTAAATTAAGCGGTTCAGGGCCTGCGTATTCTTGTGGCAGCAACAAGGTATAAATTACATCGCGTTCAAGAAACTTTGATGCAATTGTAAAAGTAGTTTCAGTAATAGTCATTTCCAATACGGGGTGGCACAAAAACATAATCAATAATTAAAAGCTGCAAAAGTAAGTTTATCTGCAGTAACATAAAAAGTAAAACCTAATAAATAGCCTGTTGTTGTCTTTTTAAAACAAACCCGCTATATTACCAATGTATTAACAGCCGCTATTTTGAAAGAACAATATCACCGCTTTTACTCGCATAATTTAAGTACTGACCTGGAGATGCTGGTTTTTGGCAATAGGGGGTATCCGGTTATTCTTTTTCCCACCACCAGGGGCCGTTATTATCAAAACAAGGATGAGGGGCTGATAGAAAGCGCCCGCTGGTTTATTGAGGAAGGACTGGTAAAAATTTACTGCCCTGATAGTATAGATCATTTAAGCTGGTATAACAAAGGCGTACATCCGGGCAAACGGGCCTATACCCATACCTGGTATGACAAGATGCTGAACGAAGAGCTGGCCCCCTGGGCCATGCATGAGACCGGCGTGGGCAAAGTAGCTGTTGCAGGTTGTAGCTTTGGAGGTTATCATGCTGCTAACTTTGCCTTTAAGCATCCCGATAAGGTAAGTAACCTGTTTAGTATGAGCGGCGCTTTTGATATTAAACAGTTTACTGACGGATTTTATAACGATGACATTTTTTTTAATAACCCGGTTGATTACATGCCCGGCAACAATAACCCCGATCTATGGCTGATGAATATAATTTTGGGTACTTCTGAATGGGATATGTGCCTTGATTATAATATTGCCATGTCAAACATTTTGAACGCCAAACATATTAACCATTGGTTAGATATACGCCCGTTCGCAGAACATGACTGGCCAATTTGGCGCGAGATGTTTCCGCATTATTTATCGATGATAAAAGGATAAAGGCAAGTATAAAGCACAGTAATAAGAATTGACCAAACCAGACTAACACTTATATCATGAAAAAGATAGGTATACTCTTCGGACAGGAAAACTCTTTCCCCGAAGCTTTTATTGAACGGATAAACCAAAAAACAGGCGGCAAGGACATTATAGCCGAATTTGTCCGTATAGACAAGGTAATGCAGGCCGAACCGCTGGGCTATTCAGTAATTGTTGACCGCATATCTCAGGACGTTCCCTTTTACAGGGCGGCACTGAAAAATGCGGCCATGTGCGGTACAGCTGTTATCAACAATCCTTTTTGGTGGAGCGCCGATGAAAAGTTTTTTAATAACGCCTTGGCTGTAAAAATAGGCGTACCGGTACCAAAAACCGTTATACTGCCCTCTAAGGAACTACCGGACGATACTACGGATAAATCATTCCGAAACCTTGCGTATCCGTTAGATTGGGAAGGTATATTTAAATATGTGGGCTTCCCGGCTTATATGAAACCCTTTGACGGCGGCGGCTGGAAGGAGGTTTATCAGATTAACAGTTTGGATGACTTGTGGGATAAATACAATCAAACTAAACAATACGTAATGATGCTGCAGGAGGAAATTATTTTTGAAGATTACTTCCGCTGTTATTGCATTGGGGGCAAGCATGTACGCATAATGCAGTATGAACCACGTAACCCGCATCACCTGCGCTATGAGCACGGCAAGGCGCCGGCTGCAAAAAAACTGCTTGATACTGTTACCGATTACGTATTAAAGTTAAATAAATATTTAGGTTACGATTTTAATACCGTTGAGTTTGCCGTTCGGGACGGAATTCCTTATGCTATAGATTTTTGCAACCCTGCCCCTGATGCCGAAGTAACCAGCGTAGGGCAGGAAAATTTTGATTGGGTGGTAGAAACTGCCGCCAATTACGCTATTGAACGCGCAAAAAGCCAGAAAGACAACCAGGATAATTTAACCTGGGGCGAATTTATAAAAACCGGCGCGGCAGGCAAACCGCTGGTTGCAATTGCCAAAGCGGCCAAAGCAGATGTAAGTGTGGGTGAGGTTGATCATGACATTGCGGCCGAAAAGAAAACGAGTAAAGCTAAGGCAGCGGCAAAGAAACCGGCGGCAAAGAAAAAATGAGCAATAGCAAGTCGCCTAACGTAAAGAAAAATCTTCTTAAAGCGGTAATATAACCGGCTAAGGTTTCACTCTGCGTCAAATGGCACAACCTGTATGAAAAAATATTAATAGCCTCTTTTTTGAAGGGGAATTAGGATAGGTCTTATGAACAAATTTACCTTAGGCGTTGAAGAAGAGTTTATGGTGATTGACCCGGTTACCCGGGAGCTGACATCGCACGAGCAAAAAATTGTAGATGGTGCACAGAAGATACACGAAGACCAGGTAAAGGCAGAGATGCACCAAGCGGTAGTTGAAGTAGGCACCCACATTTGTCAGAACACTGAGGAAGCACATAAGGAAGTTGCTAAACTGCGCCTTACCGTGGCCCAGTTGGCGGGCGACCTTGGCCTGCGTATAGGTGCGGCAGGTACGCACCCTTTTTCGCACTGGCAGCACCAGTTGATAACAGATCATCCCCGATATTTTGACATTGTGGATGAGTTGCAGGAGGCTGCCAGAAGCAACCTTATCTTTGGTTTGCACGTGCATGTGGGCATACAATCGCGCGAAATGGCTATACATATAGCTAACCAGGTAAGGTACTTTTTGCCGCATGTATATGCACTTTCAACTAATTCGCCGTTTTGGGAAGGCCGGAATACCGGCTATAAATCCTTCCGTACCAAAGTGTTTGATAAATTTCCCCGCACAGGCATCCCTGATTTTTTTCCCAGCATTGAAGATTACGACAACTATGTAAAACTGCTTGTAAAAACTAATTGTATAGATAACGCTAAGAAAATATGGTGGGATATCCGCGTACACCCATTTTTTGAAACTATTGAATTCCGTATTTGCGATTGCCCGATGCTGGTGGAAGAAACCATGGCCTTTACCGCGTTGTTTCAAGCACTTTGTGCCAAGCTTTATAAGTTGAGGCAACAAAACATGACCTTTATTACCTATAACCGTGCACTGATCAACGAAAATAAATGGCGGGCAGCCCGTTATGGCATTGATGGTAAAATGATAGATTTTGGCAAAGAGATGGAGGTGAATACACGTTCGCTGATATTGGAGCTTTTAGATTTTATAGATGACGTAGTGGACGAATTAGGCAGTCGTGAGCATTTAAACTATGTCCACAAAATCTTGGAGCAGGGAACGGGTGCCGATAGGCAGTTAACGGTTTACCAGCAAAATAATAGCTTTGCCGATGTGGTAGATTATATCACTTCGCAAACATTGAAGGGATTGTAGTAATTGGCCAAACCCTCGACCAAAGGGAGGACTTAACATAAAAGGAAACATAAAGTGATAACAGAATTAAATAATGAAGTCGAAAAAGTATCCCATCCCGGGGGAGATCTAAAGGGGGCTGACAATATTAAAGTAGCCATCATAGACTTATACGATGCCATGCCTAACCAGGGTATGCGTGGTTTTAAAGAGATTTTAGATAAGTATAAGACAAAACACGATCTGAACCTGGAATACCAGGTTTTTGATACGCGTGGAAATAACGAGATACCTGACACCAGCTTTGATATTTACATTTGCAGCGGCGGGCCGGGCAGTCCGCTGGATAGCGCGGCTATGGCCTGGGATATTGGTTTCATGAATTTAATGGATCAACTGGAAACACACAACCTGTCTGACGCGCCGAATAAAAAGCATGTACTATTTGTATGCCATTCCTTTCAGTTGATGTGCCGTAAATATAAGTTAGGCGTTATTAGTACCCGTCGTTCGCCGTCATTTGGAATATTGCCGGTGCATTTAACCCCTGCCGGTCAAAACGATCTGGTTTTTGATAACCTTTCCGACCCGTTTTATACCGTTGATTCCCGCAGCTGGCAGGTGATCCACCCGGACGAAAAGCGTTTTACTGAATTAGGTATGCAATTGCTGGCCATTGAGAAAGAGCGCCCGCATGTTGACTTGCCACGTGCCATGATGGCCGTCCGCTTTAACAAGTACTTTATTGGCACGCAGTTTCACCCTGAGGCAGATGCTATGGGTATGAAGATGTACCTACTTGAAACAGACAAAAAACACGAGG
>CAZZVY010000052.1:0-16154 GCA_964657585.1 uncultured Mucilaginibacter sp.
AAAACGCCGTTATGCGCCAGCGATATTTCACCAGGTTGCGGGTTGCTGCCGCCGCCAACCAGGGCAACATCGCTGATGGTGTGATGAGGGCTCCTGAAGGGCCTTATAGTTACCAGCGCATCTGATGCGGAAAGCTTGCCGGCAACCGAATGTATCTTGGTAGTTTCTAATGATTCGTATAAACTCAACGGCGGCAGTATGGAGGGTAAACGCCGCGCCAGCATGGTTTTACCCGCCCCCGGCGGCCCTATCAATATTACGTTATGGCCTCCTGCGGCGGCAATTTCCAGTGCGCGTTTAATATTTTCCTGGCCGCGTACTTCGCTAAAGTCGCTATCATAATTACACAGGCTGTTAAAAAATTCATCGCGGGTGTTCACTATCTCAGGGATAAGTTTATTATCACCGTTAAAAAAATCAACCACCTGTTTAATGCTTTCTACCCCGTAAACATCCAGGTTATCTACAATGGCGGCCTCGCGGGCATTTTGGGCCGGCAGTATAAAACCTTTATAACCCTCCTTACGTGCCTGTATGGCAATAGGCAGCGCACCTTTAATAGGCTGTAAGCCGCCGTCAAGCGAAAGTTCGCCCATAATAAGGTATTTGTCAAGTTCTTCTGTTTCAATTTGTCCGGATGCAGCAAGCACGCCCGTGGCAATAGTAAGGTCATAGGCCGAACCTTCCTTACGGATATCAGCCGGGGCCATATTTACTACAACCTGCTGGCGCGGCATTTTATAGCCGCAGTTTTTCAGCGCCGATTCAATACGGAAGTAACTTTCTTTAACGGCGTTATCAGGCAGGCCCACAATAAAATACTTGGTACCTGCAGCAATATTAACTTCAATGGTGATGGTAATGGCCTCAATACCGAAAACTGCGCTGCCGTATGTTTTAACTAACAATGTGCTAAAGTTTATTTAGGGGAAAGATAATGGCATTTTTTTTATTGCACAAGTTAATATAAAAGTTACACTAACGGGTATCAGCCAATAACATCAGCTTTCCGAACGGCCACCTTCTGCGTCCGGGTTCAAACTTCATTGAAAGCTTAAACTTTATACTTATGCTGATTGTGAATAACAGATAACGGCGCTCTTAATCATGCAGCCTGTATATGTAAACTGTAGATGAAGAAATTTTATTCACAAATATTTATATAATTATAATAATAATTAAAACAGTTGGCTGATTGCCAATGTTTAACTGTAAAACAATATTTAAATAAGTTAAACTATGAAAAATCCAGTTCAAGAATCGCGTCGCAATTTCCTGGCGACATCCGTTACAGGCGCCGCTATGCTTGGCGCAGGCGCTGTACTGACAGGCGCATTAGCAACGCCGTTTGAAAGCCTGGCCCAGGGAAAATCTTCTGATGCTGAATATCGTAACAAGATTGCAGCCATCGGGACAACATCTCTGAAAACCAGCCAACTGGCTTTAAGCAAGGCAACTAACCCGCTTGTTAAGCTTTTTGCCAAATTTGAAGCGGCAGAACAGGAAGCCATGGGCGGTATATTAAAAGATATGGGTACTGTCGTTCCTTCGCCGCATCCTGCCGACCCGGAATTATTGCCAAAATTGCAGAAATTAAGCGGCACAGCCTTCGATAAAGCTTACATTGACGGACAGGTTAAAGGGCATGAAAATCTTAAGGTAGCGGTTAGCGCCTATATGCATGCTTCTAATGACATTAATGTTAAGCATATAACCAGCCTGGCGCTTACTACCATAAACGAGCACATTGAAAGGGCGCAAATGCTGCTTAAACAACTGGCTTAAAAACATAGTTAACGTGAGCTGGGTTAAAGACCTTTGGGTCCTTTTCAACCCCTTATTAAAGCTATCGCAGGTTGTACTGGCTGAGTGTTCCCCTAATTTAGGGGAAAGTAACAGCAGTGCTAAATAACTGGCTTTAATAAGAGGATGAAGCAGTGCGCATTTTGCATTTTATTATCCCCTGCTTACGTTAATTATTTTTTTAATTAACGCGGCCCCGTTATAATCAACACAATCTCCGGTTAACCCTTCGTTACTACGTTTGCCGGCCTGCCTGCTATTTCTGTTATTGCCTTCGCCAGTTTATCCATATCTTGTATGGTAGTATAAACGTGCGGGGTTATGCGTACGCAATGAATATTTTCGATATTAATGGCGGTGGTGTGTATCTTGTACGTTCCAAACAATGCAGCATCCAATTCGCCGGGCGTTATACCGGCTATACTAATGCCGCAGATGGCGCAGGAGTAGTCGGTTTTTAGCGAGGTATGCAGTTTTACCTTGGGAATGTGCTGTACCCGGCTTGCCCAGTAGTTTTTAAGGTAACGGATGCGGTCTTCCTTGCGCTTGCTGCCTATAGCCATTTGAAAGTTTATAGCCTCGCCTATGCCCTGTTCTATAGGGAAGCTGCGGGTGCCAATGTTTTCAAACTTGCGGATGTCGCCGCTCAACGGGTTATCATCACATAACAAGGGCCATACTTTGGATATTTTTTCTTTACTGATCCACATCATCCCGCTGCCAATTGGCGCCGACAGGAACTTGTGCAAACTTGTGCCAAAATAATCACAGTTCAGCTCAGGTATCTTAAAATCAAGCAAGCCAAAAGAATGTGCGCCATCTACAATAACCTCAATGCCTTTGGCGTGGGCCATATCGCATATTTTACGCACCGGCATAATTTGGCCCACCCAGTTAATGATGTGCGTTATGTGGATCAACTTTGTTTTAGGGGTAATGGCATCTGAGTAGGCCTTGACGATCTGCTCATCATTCTCTATCGGGAAATCAAAACTAAGCTGTTTATAAACAATGCCCTCGCGCTGTTGCCGCTGCAAATAGGCCTGCCGCATGTGCGGGTAATCCTGCCGGGTGCCTATCACTTCGTCACCGCTTTTTAGCGGAAGGCCGTAAATAATTGTATTTAAAGCCTCGGTTGCGTTACGGTTAACGGCAATTTCATCAGGCAGCGTACCCGCTAACAAAGCCAGTTTTTCACGCAGCGGTTCGCGCCCCTGGTCAAGTATGCGCCACATGTAATACGAAGGGCCCTGGTTTGATAACCTGTTGTATCGCTCCACAGCATCCTGCACCACTATTGGCGATGGAGATACCCCGCCGTTGTTGAGTATCATAATATTGGTGCTTACACTGTATGAGCGCTGGATCACCCCCCAAAAGTCTTCATCCTGAGCAACCTGTGCGGATGAGAGGTGCGCAATCTTTGCCAACGCTTTACCAAAGTCTTCGGCATGGGCCTGGTTAAACAAACTGGTGGCCGAAAAAGCGCCGGTAAGCACGGCAGCCTGCTTAATAAATAACCGGCGGTTGTTGCTCATGTATCGAATTTAAGAGTTTAAAAATGTTATAGTTCCAAAGGGATAAAAATTATCTACTTCCTTAATAAATCGAATCACAATATTATCAGGTAAATCAAATTGGTTCTTAAGAAATTCACCTGATTTGGTTGGATCTTGATAATAAATTGTTTTCAAGAATTATTTGATTTTAAAGCTATCGAAAATTTCCTTATCAATTTTTCTATTGAAATAAGGAAAATAATATTCAAGACAACAATAATATTGGTATTAGATGCTATACTTTTGATTAACTCAGGTTGACCTTTCTTTCAGGTTTATTAAAAAGGCTATCATTTTAAGATACGCTTATCAGAAAATTGAATATCTTTTTTCGTCTACTAAAATTTCATTAAAAAATAATAATTCCAAATTATAAAGTTTTTCTATCCCTTTTCCTATAAGTGGTGGTTCCGTAAATGTTGGTTTCATATCTTTTGTAGCAACTTTCTTGTAACCTTGAGGAGTAGGCAAATTTACGCTGTCTGACTTAAATTCAGGATTTTTTTTAAGTTCATTTATACGTCCTTGTTTGTATTGTTCAAAATCAAATATTTTATTAATCTTGTTTTTTACTAAAAAATCATTAATAAAAACTGTGTCTGCTTTAACAAACTTGTCTGTTAACTGTTGAATTAAAATTGGAAAATTGTCTATCAATGTATAAGAAGAAAAATTATATTGATATAAGTATTGTTTTCTATAGATCGTAGTAAGGGTAAATTTAGAATAATTTTTATCCGCCTCACAAAACATACATATAACGTAGTCAGGGATTTCGTTTTTGTTGGCCCACTGTTTGATACCTGCTGCATATACTCTTAATTTTGCCTCTAAGACAACGTTAGAAATATTTATTTTGTGAGAATCTTGTGAAAATGCTTGTATTTTAACAAAGCATAGAAATATAATTAACGATAATTTTTTCATAATTAGGGTGTGCATGTTGAATCATGGTCTGTTCTGCTTTGTGTACCAATAATCGCTTTATTTCCGTTTGCATCAATATCATATTGATATATATTACCTGTCGAAATTACTAATCCATATAAATTATTAGCTCAAGTTGAAGCTAATGTCGAAAGTAAAGTGTAGTCATCAAACCCATTACTATATGTCGTCGGACCTTGAAACCTTGACGACTAAGATTTGGATGCGTATGAATGAGCGCTGCACTCGGTAAGTAACATTGTTATAAGTCACATATAGCGCTATGTGGAGTATCGCTTATTCTTAAGCCCTCCCTTGAGAGGGTTAGGCGGGGTCTACGCCCAATACTTAAACTTCTTACCTGTAAATATAGATTTTGGTATCATAGCATGCACACCCATGGTGCGGTTCACTACCTGGCTTACTTCAAAATCGACACCTACGCTGCAAATAGACAGCGCCTGGTTAAAGGTGTAGCCTAATTCGTCCTTAATGAAACCCGTAGCTTCGGTTATGGCGTTCTTCATGGCTATGCGCAGGTCGGGGTCTATACCAATCGCAATAAAATGAGTTGGTGTTTCCGCGCGGGCCATTTTTAGATCCTTGCCTTTATGCACAATGAATTTAGCTACCAGTGATAATGACGCCTCGATAGATACGCCGCTAACTTCGCCGTTGCCTTCGGCCACATGGCAATCGCCGGTTGTAAACATACCGCCTTTTACAGAAATAGGTAGATATAAGGTACTACCCTTGGTGAGATATTAATATCGAAGTTGCCACCATAAAATCCCGGCGGGATAGAGCTTACCTTTCCCAGCTCCGGCGGCGGCGAAAGGGCCATAACCCCGAAAAACGGCTTGATAGGTATTTCCACACCGGGGATGCTTTCGCAGGCGGCTAAGGTTTTTTTATTGTTGTACTTGTATACGAAAGTTTCGCCCTGCGTTACGGCATCCGGCAAACCGCCGCCGCCATGCCAAACGCTGTTTACGCCATACTCGCTGCGGATGATAATATCCACTACCCTTATTTCCATCATATCGCCAGGTTCGGCCCCTTCTATATAAACCGGGCCGGTAAGCATGTGCCCTGTAGGGTTACCGGGCTGGCGTTTTACATTTTTCATGATGTTCACCACGTCCTGCGCATGCTCGGTATCCAGCGGGTAATTGTTAGCCTTAAAAAAGGCTTCCGGGTCACGGGCGCTGATACCGGTAGTATTGATACATTGAATCTCCACCACATCGCCATCCTTCGCCTTGGAAACCGGCGGTACATCGGCGCCATAATAACCGTAAACCATGTTTTCAGGAACGGAACGTACCAGCACGTCGGGTTTTATAGAAGCGGCGGGGAATGTGGCAATAGCAGGGGCAGCTTCATTAATAGTTTCGGCAAAAGCAGTTGCTTTACCTAACGCGGTCAATGATAATGCTGCCAGTCCGCCGGTAGCTGTTTGTTTAATGAAAGCGCGCCGGTTGTTTGAATTTAAAATGCTGTTTGCCATAAGTGTAGTATTTAGTAGATAAGCTAAATATATGGAAAATACTGCTTAAACATTGCCTAAAGGAAATATTTACCGTAAGTACTTAGGCGGCATGTTAAGCATCTTCAAATCATTGCTCTATGCTAAACCTGTGGTAGCAAAGTATTAACATTATGCATGAAATGTCCCGGCTGTATTCAAAATGGTTGGATGTGGCACTACTGCTATATTGCGGCCAGCGGTTATACTTTACTTATACAGGCTCCTTTATAATCAACAGCCGCCACATGAAATTTTAATGAAACACATGGTTAAATAATGTTAAACAATGCCATTTGATGCAGGACATGCAACGTAGACAAAAGGTACCAAAAACCATCGTACCACTGTTATGCTATAAGGCAATTTACCGCTTAAAAACTACTTTTTAAAATGGATTGCAAAATATGGGATGATAATTTAAAAGTAAAAAGGATTTTAAAAATAGTTTGGGGGTAACCCCGTTAATGTTTAATAATGATTTGGCGTTGATACTCCGTTTTGCCTACAAAAACATGCAAATAGTAAGTTTCGGCGGCAAGGTCATGCGTGTCAACCGCTGCATCTGTTGTATTATTTGTAGCCCCCTGCTTTACAATTTTTCCCTGCTTGTTATATAATTTATAAGTAAAAGCCTTCCTGGCGTTTGCAGTAACGGCAGTACTTGTACTATTGGCGGTTGCGGCATTTGTGCTGCTGCCTGCTGTGGCGCCCCGTGCCGTTGTAATTGTCATCCTGTCGCCGGCAGGGTTGGGGTAGGCCATAAAACCTCCGCCTCCGTCACCACCGCAATTGTCGTCTACATAAACCGTACAGGTGCGCGTAATACCTAAACCGCAATCGTTACCGGCGCGGGCATAAATCTCATAAGTGCCGCCGGCAGGGAAAACAAAATCCTGGTAATAGCCGCCATAGGAGTTAACTACTACCGGCGGGTTAACATTGTCTGTGTAACCCCATTCAAAATAAGTAATATCGCTTATATTTTGCGGTTCAACGGTCATGGTATTGCCAAAGGCGTTGGTACAAAACTGCTGGCTGTTATCAAATTTTTGTACAGCATAATAATCCAGCGGGCCGCCAACACTTACCTGTTTGGTTACGGTTACATCCCCGCAATCTGCACTGTGCATGGTAATACTAATAGTACCTGCGCCATAACCACCGCTGGCTGATTGTAAAGAAACGGAATTGGTGCCTTGACCGCTCTGAATTTGAATATTGGTACTTGTGTTCCAGGTATAAGTAATGGAGGAATTACTGCCCACCGAAAATGTTGATGGTGTATTACATACCCCATCACTGCCGCTGATGACCTGATTATCGCAAAAGAAGGCGCAGCCACCTACTGCCGGGCTGCTGCTGCTTAATTCGTGCGCCAGCCATTTGCCGTTATGATCTTCAAAGCTGATATGCGGTTCATTATTGCTGCCACCTGAAAAGGCTGTTACAAAACTTGCGAAAGGCGAATTTTTTGGCGATGAAGGCGGGCTATCCTCATGATAGCCTATGGTGTAATCGGAAGCGCTTAAGTTAGAAGAGTTACCGCTGATATCAAGCGCGCTGGTAACCGGAACAAATCCAAAACCATTACTAATATTCAAATTTAAGTTTTGAACCATTAACTTAACGTTCGATGCGTCATAATAACCGCCAGCATAGCTTTCATAAGGCAAAATCCCCGAGTAAGCATTGTGCGATAAAGACGTAAGGGTTAGATTCACATTAATGAGATAGAATAATTTTTTATGATATACCAGGCTGCCGCTGTATACCTGGTTACCGCCGCCGCTTACTGCTGCGTTAACTGCAAGATTAGCAGTGATAGAATTACGGCCGGGAACTACACCCAGCAACAGCGGGGTTTGTAAAGTTAAAAGGCCGATGACCGGAAAAGTAACAATATCCAGCAAGTTCCCCCAATCGGTAGGCCTGTAATTAAAGGCAGCGTTTAATAACTGCCCGCCGGGAGGCGAATAAGCCTGTATTGTACCGCACTCCGCACCGTTACTTATGGCAATGTTCCGGCATTGGGCAGGGTAGCCTAAATTTGTTAATTCGGTTTGCCAGGCATTATGGACAGAATTGTCCAGCAAATTATTGCGGTCAACATAGTTGATCAGCATTTGCCTGGCAGCGGGGGTTTCGGAGAGGGTTAGAATACTGTCTACTACGGGCAGGGAACGATCAAACACTTCAATAAAATCAGCTAATGTAGGCAATATTCCCAACTTTATATAAAAGCTTGATAAATGCCGTTCCATAAACTGGTAACCTAAGGGTACGTTTGCACCCTGCTGCGGCGAATCATCACTGATAAACAGGCGGGTATCATGATTTTCAGAGGCGTCTTCCATTTTTTTAAGCGCATACCTGGCGCACAGGCCCCCCATGCTGGAACCTAATACCACATTCTGGTTGCCGCCCGTTTTGTGCGCATTAACCCAGCGGATCACATCTTCCACCACAAGGGCATTCCGTTTAATATCATCTGTCCCGTTAGTAAAATCAATATATACGATATCATAATTTCCTAATATCAAAGAGCTTAGCGTAAGTGATTTGGATATATAACCTTTAAAATCGTATATATCATTTAACCCAAACTGGCTTTCGGGTGAAATGAATATACCCGGATCAAATCCTTCTGCAATAATTAATGGCTTTGTTAATGAACTATGCCCTGATCCGTAGCTAATGGTTATCAGACCATGTCCCTGTACCCCATTATAGGTTGCCGTGCTGGCCACTGTGTATATGTTATTAGCATAAGTACTTGTTACGCCGTTGCTGGTTGTAGGCGTATCTTCATTAAAACCGCCGCTGTTAGTAACAAGCGGGTCCTGGGTGATATGGATCTGGGTGTGGCTCTGCAATACGGTATAATCTGTTAAATGCAGCTTAAAGTTCCAGTTTACCAGCCCGGTATCGGCATAGGCTATGGGTACGGCGGTGCCGGGCGTTAAGGTGCGGTAGCCCGATCCGTCATTAGCATCAAATTCTATATAGCTTACAACAGTGCCGCTGTTGGTTAACCAGAGACTGTTAGGCAATAATACATTGAAACTGGTGCCCTGTGGTATACGGTTGTAGCAGGCGCAAAGCCAGCTACATTGCCCTGCAAATAAGGGTTCTGGTACACGCCGCTTACATATTTGTCAAAAAGCTGGTCGCCAGTCACCGTAATGGTACCGTTATTCACCGCATTTGAGTCAAGATAACCATACCGGTAAAACAGGCCTGCCAGGGTAACCTGCCCGTAATGCCGCGCATGGTACCAAAGGCTATCTATCGCCCGGGGGCTGGGCAGGGTGGTATAAGCAGCGTTGGTTACCCTTGCAAACGCCAGTGTATTATATATGGCCTTAAAGGCGCCTGCATCCACCCGGTTGCTGTCTGTAAGGGCCGAACCGTCAAAATTTTCAAGATTAGTAAGCTCTAAGGCATAGTCCCTGAGCAACCCGTAAGGAACTTTAGATTTATCGAGGTTACCGAATATGTGGTTCATCCGGCTGTTGAAAGTAGTGTCAACAGTTTGCCCTTTAGCATTTTTCTTTGAAAAAACGGCAAATAAAACCAAAAAGAAGGTAAAAGCTTTTTTCATGAAAGATAAAGATTTAAGTTTAGATATATTATAAAAAAATTACATCAAAGCGCCCGTCGGTAACTTTAACGGTATCACCTTTACTGCTTATTGCTTTAAAATTAAATGTTCCCGACAAAATCTGTTTAGCCGTATCGAACCTGGTTATGGTGAGATTACCCTGCACCGCATTGGTTGTGTTGAAAGTATTATCGGTCCCATAGCTACCTATGTCATAAATGGCATTTCCGTTACCCTGACCAACAAGCGCTAAGGGATAGTTAACACCTTGGATAATTTGTAGGCCTTGCAGTTGTATTGTTATAAATGCAGAAACATTACCATTATCAGATTTGTTTATTGCGAAAACATCAAGTTGATTAGACCCATACACATTGCTTGTTATTTTTGTACCTGATAAAAATTCTCCGCTTGGTACAAAAGCCTGCCCATTTATCAAGCAACCAAAGGTACCAGCCCCGGTTTGTGTGGCAGGCGGCAGTAAAGACAACTGATCTACCGGGCCAACAGCAGATTTCTTTTTGCAACTTGCATCCAGCAATGCACAGCTAAAAAAAATTAATACTAAAACTTTAAGGTTTTTGGATAGCATGGTTAACAGCTTAGGTTGCATGAGGTTATGTTTAAGTAATATGAAGCTATAAATATTATTTTCAACACCAAAACTTATTTACAAATAATGATAGCCATAATTGGCAAAAGCAAGTGTATTATGAATGGCCTTAAAGGCGCCTGCATCCACCCGGTTACTGTCCGTTAAGGAAGTTCCGTTAAAATTCTCTAAATTGGTAAACTCCATCGCATAATCCCGCAATAAGCCAAAAGGAACTTTGGTTTTGTCCAGGTTGCCGAAGATAACATTCACGTTGTGGTTGAAGGTAGTATCAGTTGTTTGGGCTTTTGTTTGCCGTGTCAACAAAATAAAACAGATACAAAAAAGGATTAGTAATAATTTTTTCATGTGACAAGAAAGTTGAGCAGGTGTGTAATTAGTAGCTGACATCAAATCGGCCATCGGTAAATTACATGGTTAAATAATGTTAAACAATGCCATTTGATGCAGGACATGATAATACTTTTACTAATTTCGTCCAACTAAATCACCAAGCTATTGTAAAACTTTGACATGAATTATAATAAGATCAATAACATTTTTGGCTGGCTGGCTTTTGTGATAGCCTCCCTCACCTATATTTTAACGCTGGAGCCTTCGGCCAGTTTTTGGGATTGCGGCGAGTTTATTGCCTGCATCTTCCGCTTGCAGGTAGCCCACCAGCCCGGCGCCCCGTTGTTTACTATGATAGGCAAGGCTTTTTCGCTCCTTTCAATGGGCAATAACCACAAGGTAGCTTACTGGACCAATATTGCCTCGGCACTGGCCAGCGGCGCTACTATTATGTTCCTGTTCTGGAGCATTACGGCACTGGCCAAAAAGATACTGATAAAAACGGGCGACGACTTTACGCTTACCAATTTTATACTGATAATGGGTGCCGGTATGGTTGGCGCACTGGCTTATACCTGGTCCGATACCTTCTGGTTTTCGGCTGTCGAGTCGGAAGTTTATGCACAATCGTCGCTTTGTACGGCCATCGTTTTCTGGGCAATTTTAAAGTGGGATGCCCATGCCGACGAGCCTTATGCCGACAGGTGGCTGGTATTTATTGCCTATGTAATGGGTTTATCCATAGGTGTACATTTGCTTAACTTGCTGGTTATCCCGGCCATAGCAGTACTCATTTATTTTCGCCGTACCAAACAAACCACCGGCTGGGGCACCATCGGGGCTTTCTTAATAGGCTGCATAGGTTTGGCTGTAGTACTATGGGGGATAATTCAATATTCGGTAAAAGGTGCGGCTTATTTCGACCTGTTCTTTGTAAACACCCTGAAATTAGGTTTCGGCAGCGGTGCTATATTGTTCTTTATATTGTTAGTAGCAGCCATTGTTATTGCCATATATTATACCATAAAACCTGTTACCGCTTACCTGATAACAGCAGCTGCAATATTAATGGTACTGTTTACCGTTAGCGGCGGTATCTTAGGTTTTATTATAGGCGCAATTATATTAGCGGTATTGGAGTATATGGTTAAAGTGCGCCAGAAACGCTATATCTTTAACATTGCGTTAATAAGCGTGCTGTTCATCCTGTTTGGTTACAGCTCATTTGTAATGCTGGTTATAAGGGCTAAAGCCGGTACCAATTTAAACAACAGCGACCCCGAAGATGCCTTTACCCTTAACAGCTACCTTAACCGCGACCAGTACGGCGATACGCCATTATTATATGGCCAGTACTTTGACGCCAAGGCGGTTGACCAAAGCGACGGCGCTGAGATTTACCGCCGCGGCAAAACGCAATATGAAGTGGCCGGCCATAAACAAAACACGGTATATGATCATAACACTATCTTCCCGCGGATGTATAAAGGCGACAAGCAGGATGCCGTGCAATTTTACCGGCAATGGATGCAGCTTGGGCAGGACCAACCGCCTAACCTGGTAACCAACCTGGGGTTCTTTTTAAGCTGGCAGGTTAACCAGATGTATACCCGTTACTTTTTATGGAACTTTGTTGGCCGCACCAACGAAATGGACGGGCAAAACAACGATAGTCCGGACGGGCAATGGATAAGCGGGTTGAATGTTAAAAAACCTATGCCTTATTCCATTACCAAGAGTAAGGCTTATGTGAGGTTGTTTTTCCTGCCGCTTATAATTGGTTTGTTTGGTGCGGTGTATCATTTTATGCGCAACCAAAAAGATGCCGGTATAGTTGGCTTGCTATTCTTTTTTACCGGCCTGGCCATTGTGCTTTACCTTAACCAGGACCCGCTGCAGCCGCGTGAGCGGGATTATGCTTACGCAGGCTCTTTTTATGCCTTTGCCATTTGGATAGGTTTGGGTGTATTGGCCATTGCCGATGTGCTTAGTAAAAAGCTTAACCCTAAAATGGGCGCTGTTATAGCAACGGTTGTTTGTTTACTGGCAGCGCCGGCGTTAATGGCTAACCAGGAATGGAAAGGACATGACCGCTCCACCAAATATACCCCGCGCGATATGGCTACCAATTACCTGGAATCATGCGCGCCCAACGCGATACTGTTCAGTTACGGCGATAACGATACCTACCCGCTCTGGTATGCGCAGGAGGTTGAAGGCGTACGCCCGGATGTGCGTATTGTTAACCTTAGTTTGCTGGGTACCGACTGGTATATCCGCCAGATGAAGCAGAAAATGAACAACTCGGCACCGCTGCCTATCACTATGCCCAATGAAAAGTTTGAGCCGGGTGTACGCGATGTGATCTATTACAGCGAGCGTAAACTGGCCGGTGCTGCGGAATTGAGGGAGGTGTTTGATTTTATGACATCGGACGATGAAGCAATGAAGGCACAGCTGTTTGAGAACAGCCCCACTATGAACTATCTGCCAACCAAGGACCTGAAAATGACCCAGGACCCTGACCAGCTGGTAAAAGACGGCGTAGTGCCCGCAGCTGATAAGGATAAGATACTGCCGGTAATGGAGTGGAAGTATACATCTAACTATGTTACCAAGGATAATCTGGCTATGATGGATATCCTTGCGCACAATAACTGGAAGCGGCCAATCTATTTTACCATAACCGTTGGCAGTGAAAATATGATGGGGCTGGACAAATACCTTTATAACGAAGGATTTGCCTACCGTTTACTGCCATTAAAGGTTGATACGGCCAAGAACCAGCCGCTGCAGGCTACCAACACAATGATCATGTATAACAACATGATGAATAAGTTTAAATGGGGCAATATGAAGAACGCGCGGTACCTTGACCACGAATCCATAACCATGTTTTATCCGCTTATTTTAAAACAATTTCTGCTGCTTACCGATCACCTGGTTAAAGACGGCCATCCCGACCTGGCGCGTAACGTAGTTAAAAAATATGATGAGGTAATGCCAAACCTGGTACCTTATACCGAATTGCTGGGCAGCAAGTATTACCTGGTTGACCAGGCCTACAAACTGGGTTTAACCGCCTTAGCAAATAAATGGTGCGGAGAAATGGATGATTATATGACCAATTATCTTAATTACAGCTATGAAGTATCGCAGGGTTCTTCGGCGGATGTGAACAGCCATGAAATGCAGCTTTGCATGGAATTGTTGAACGGCATTGCTACCGAGGCTAAGGAAAACCATCAGGATGCCTTGTATAAAAAGTTTGATGCACAGCTTAAGGATTACACCGTGAAGTTGGGTGCCTCCGGTGTTGCAAAATAACCGTGCAAGCCTGAACAGGAAAGCCGCTGCCAAATCGCAGCGGCTTTCCTGTTATCCCATATGCGGCCAAATGATGGGCCTTACTTACATAATATCGGTTAATTTATTCTTTTGGATTTTACAAATAAACCCATAACCAGGGAAATGATTGTGCCGCAAACAGACTGGCCTATTATGGCCTGCATTACCTGGGCGCCGGTACTAAACCCACTGCGTAAAGCTGCTATATGTTTAGCCATTTCAGCAGGCATTTCCCTGTTGGCTATCATGGCTTTTTTGCCTTCGGCAACCATATATTCGGCATATCCGGGATTAATCACTTCACAATAAACAGCGCTTAGTATTGCGGTAATTATACCAGTTGTCAGGGCAACCGTTATTCCTGATAAAAGGGCTTGTTTATACGTTAGGATGCCGTTGTTTGTCCGTTTTACATATTGCATAGCCACATATGTTCCTGTGCCCAGAATGATCAGCATCAACAGGCCGCAAATACCCCGGATTGTAGCTGGATTGATGCCCCAGTTTAAATATTTATTTAAACTATCAGCTATTGAAAAGGAGCAGATACCGAAAGTGCCGACTATCAGGCCGGTTATTACAGCCTGTTTCCATGGATATATTGATTTCATGCTCAAAAATGCATTTACAAGCCCGAACTATCAAATTGTTGCGGGTGGAGAAAGGGTGGATTTATTGTTGATCGGTATTGCCTGTAAATTTCTGCCGCCTGTTTGCGGTTACTGATATCCATTTTTGTGTAGATATTATTGATATGCGTTTTAACCGTGCTTACTTCCACAAAGTTTTGCAGCGCTATTTCCTTATTGGTTTTGCCTTCGGTTATTAACATTAATATCTGTATTTCCTTATTCGTAAGCTTATCAAGCGGGTTATTTAGTGATTTGGGTGCAACATCACTGAAATTTGCTTTTGCAATTAAAATCCCGGCTATTAAGGCAACAAGCGCCGCAACAGATAAATAGTAATCAAATCTGAAATATTTATAAATAAGCAGCAGGTCACTTGCCTCATATAAAATTATTACAGCCGCAGTGAACAAGCCAACTCGAACGGATATTTTTATCACCTGCTTAGTCATTTAATTATTTATAAAATCATTTTAAATTAAAAAGGACTATCACACATTAACCGGGCCATAGTAACAGGTAGTTGCTGTACCAGCCTGCCCGGTAAAACCACATTCATGCGGTTGGGCAAAGCCAGCTCATCGCCTGCCTTGCCATGTATGTATGCGCCAATAATGCAGGCTTGCTCCGGCGAGTATTTTTGAGCAAGCAATGAGGTAATTATCCCCGTCAGCACATCGCCCATTCCCCCGCTGGCCATAGCCGCATTGGAAGTTGAATTAAAGTATACTTTTCCATCCGGTGTTGCAATAATAGTATAATCGTTTTTCAAAAGGATGTATAGCTGATGCTTGGCGGCCTTAATTATAGCAGTTTGTATCCGCAGCCACCAGCTTTTGTGTTCGCCAAACAGACGGTCAAATTCTTTCATATGAGGGGTAACGATGCTGTTTGCCGGTACCTTATTTAACAGGTCCGGATTAGCTGCCAGCAGGTTTAACGCATCGGCATCTATTACAATTGGTTTTTTATAATTGTTCAATACTGCGGTCAATAGGTTAAGTGTACGGTCTTCCTTACCTAAACCGGGGCCAATGCCAAGCGCATTAAATTTATCCCAGGCAATATCAGGCTGTTCGCTTCCCTTGCCTGCTATCGCCATTATTTCGGGATGAGCTGTATTGAGCGCCGTAAGGCCGCTTTGAGGCACGCAGGCTGTTGTTAACCCTGCGCCTGTATAAGCACACGCTGATGATGACAATAACGCTGCCCCCATGGTTTCCGGCTGGCCGGCAATGATCAGCGCATGCCCGAAGCTGCCTTTATTGCTGAAACGCTGCCGGGGTTTTAGCATCTGCCCAATGTCTTTTTCTTCTACAAATTGGTATGGCGTGTTAAGTGATCGGGTAAACCCTTCATCTAAACCAATATTTACCACCTCCCAGCATTTGATGTACGCGCCTGATTCCGGCAGCAGGAAATTTAACCGGGGTTGCTGAAAAGTAATGGTAAGGCTGCTATTTAAAACCAAGCCATCCTGCGGTACCACGCCATCAGTAAATAATCCAGTGGGGGCATCAACCGCTACTACGGTTTTACTTAAGCCGTTCAAATACCGCACAAGCCGGGCATAATCGCCTTGCAGGGGCTTGTTTAACCCGCTGCCTAAAATGGCATCAATAATTATCTCCCCCTTATCTTCCGGTATATCGCTTCCGGGATAAATTTCGGTATATGAGATGTTTTCAGCTATCAACCGCTCCAGGTTAACATCAAAGTCAGGCGATGATCTTTCGCTGAACCGCGCTATAACAACCTTGATATTTAAATAGGCATGGGCATACAACATGCGTGCAATAGCCAACCCATC
>CAZZVY010000053.1:0-16048 GCA_964657585.1 uncultured Mucilaginibacter sp.
CATAAATTCATCTATATCCGAGTCAAAAACAAAGCTTATGTTTTTCTTTTCAGCAATATCGGTAAATGACATAGCCACTTCTTCAATAAAGCTGATAATATTACCTTTTACGCTTTGTAACTGCAGTTCATGTTCCTCTACCTTTCTAAAATCGAGCAACTGGTTTACCATATTAAGCAGGCGCCTTGCATTACGGCTTATCAATTGTATTTGCTGTATATGCTCCGGGTTTTGGGTTTGTTTTAATATTTTATCAATAGGGGCCAATATAAGCGCAAGAGGGGTCCGGAACTCGTGGTTCACATTGGTGAAAAACTTAATCTTCATCACATCCAACTCGTGCAGGCGGTGCGCCTGCTCCCGCTCTTGTTCAAGCGCAAACTCAGCTTTAATTTTGTTAATCCCGCGTCGCCTCATTAATAGTAAACCTGCAGCAAACAGCGTGAAATAAGAAATGTAGGCTACGGTAGTTTTCCAGAACGGCGGCCTCACAATTATTTGAAGTGATGATGTTTTACCCGATAACCTGTCGTTATAAGCACGTATTTTAAAAGTGTAATCGCCCGGATCAAGGTTGGTATAAGTTGCTTTCCTTGTTTTGTTATCTGTAGTTAACCATGATTTATCATAGTGTTCTAATATATATTCAATTTTTACCTTATCCGGGTGAAAATAATCCAGGGCCGCAAACTCTATCGAAAACACGTTCTGGTCATAATTGAGTTTTATCTGCCTTGTATCGGATATTGATCTCGGAAGAATAATATGCCCGTTAACTTTTTGCCCAGGAGTAACGTTTTGAGTAAACAACTGAAAATCAGTGAGTACTACTTCAGGCTTATTTTCTGACCGGGTTATACCGGCCGGATCAAAAATATTGAAGCCGTTCGCCCCGCCAAATATTAACTCGCCCCTGCGGGTTTTATACGATGCACTTTCATTAAAATCCAGCCCCTGTAACCCATCAGTTTCGTCATAATTATTAAACCGGAATGTTAAGTTGTTAAGGCTGGCATTTGTTATTATCATGTTACACAAGCCCTTACTACTACTTAACCACATGTTATGGGCATTATCTTCCAATATATCCTTTACATTATTGTCTGGTAAACCATTTTCTTTTCTAATATTTTTAAACCGGCCCGTTTCAGGATTTAAAATACTTACCCCCTCCCTTGTGGCAGCCCAAACCCAGCCGCGGCTATCAATAAATAAATTACTGATGTTGTTGAACATTAAACATGAGCTGCAATTTTCGGTATGGTAGTAATGAGTTATTGCCCCTGATCTTTTTATTTCGTCAATACCATTAGAAGTACTCAGCCATATATTCCTGGCTTTATCCGGTACAATTGATGATATGTAGTTAGAATGAATGGAGCCCTTATCGGTAACCCTGTAATGAGTAAACTTTCCGGTTATAGGATTTAATTTATTTAAACCTGCCGCAAGCGTGCCTACCCACAACTGGTGTTCTGCATCTTCCATTATTTCCCAAACCCGGTCGTCAGACAAACTTGCAGGATCAGCTTCATTATGCTTATAGTGCTTAAAGGTTTTACCATCAAAACAATCCAGGCCTCCAAAATAACTGCCTATCCACAATTTCTTGTCGTGGTCTATACATAAACTTACAATTACATCGTTGCCTATGGTGTTACTATTTATCGCACTGTGTTTGTATGATTTGTACGTACCAGCCTTTCTGTCATAATATATCAGGCCATCACCGTTGGTCCCAATCCATAAATTCCCTTTTTCGTCTTCTGCAAAACGGTTAACATCATCGTAAGGCAAGCTGTTTGGATTAGCAGGATTATGATGAATCAACGGAAATTTAATGATATCCTTGTGATAAAAATTAATCCCTTTTTTATAGGTTCCTGCCCAAACAATACCCAGGTTATCCTTATAGAGGGCAACTATGCTGTTTTGTGCCAGGCTTGTATTATCACCTTCACGTGTTACCAGGTATTGGGTTTTAAAATCACTTTTATTTAAAAGCGTTATCCCGCCATGGTCTGTAGCAATCCAGATTATGCCGTTATCGTCCTGGGTAATACTGTTGATTATGTTTGAACTTAAATTGCCGGTGGCCGATTCCTTGCCAAAATGCTTTAAAACCAGTTTGGATGTGTTAAACATATAAATCCCATGATCGGCGCCGGGTGAGAATATCCAGATATCGCCATCACTATCTATAAATGATGCGTAACTTAATCCCAGTTCATCCGCATCTTTCACAATAGCAGTGCTATACAATACCTTGTTAAGTTTTACATTAAATTTTTCTAATGTACCATTAGTATGCATTAGCCAAATGTTATTTTGAGCATCGGTTACTGCACTGCTTATTTGTCCACCGTTAATACTTATTGGCTTGTTGGTTTGATTAAAATACTGGCTTGATTTGTTGCCGGCACTATTATACAGCAAAAAGCCCTTTCCGCTTACGGTAAGTAAATAATTACTATTATTAAGTTTAAATATATCAGTAACTAAAGCATTTTTAGCTGCTATAATATTAATATAAGCGGAAGGATCATGAATAAATTTTTCAGTAGCCGGGTTATATATATTTAAACCACCCCTGGTCTTTACCCACAGCATCTGGCCAGGGCCCTCTGTAATACCGGTTACGCTGTTGTCGTTTAAAGAAGTAGTATCATTAAGCTGATGGCTGAAGGTTTTAAATTTGAACCCATCATACCGGTTTAAACCTGCAACTGTGCCAAACCACATAAAACCCCGGCTATCTTTAAAAATACTGGTTATCTGGTTGTTTCCTAAACCGTTGCTCACTGTTAGATGCGAGAACTGGTATGGTGTGCTTTTCGCTTTTAATAATAAGGGGGCAAGCATTATAATCAGTAAACAACGGGGTTTACTCATCGTAAACCTGCAATAAATGTTCATCATGCTTATGCTTGTATAATTGGTATACAAACATAACTTATATAACATCACATTTACAAATGGCCTGAATTATAATATAGTGAATTAAGCAATTAACTGATATAATCCAGCCGTTACTTTTTAACAATGTAGTGGAAATAATCTACGTATACATAGCCCTCATCAGCCTTACTGTTATAAGTGTATATACCTATCCTATCGCCCCGGTACGATCCCCATCGTAATTGATAAGCATCCCCAAACGGAACAAAGTTTTCATCGTCTGAACTATAATAGAACCGGCTTAAGCCATCTAAACCCCAGGTTGAGCGCAGCCATAGCGTATTGCCTGTAACTACCAGGCCCGGTAATATAGCGTCTTTTTGTTTAAACTCTATATTACGCGTGTTGCCCTGGCAGTGAATGCCTATCTGCGCGTAGTTTGGATTGGTTAAATGGCATAAATCAGCTTTTTGCCCATCGGCCATGTGCCCTATATCCAGCTTAACTGTAACTTCGTTATATACACTGCGAAAACTGCGCTGGGTTAACGTGTTACCGGCTTTAAGCAAATTATCAGCCTCAAGCGGTTTAAAAGCATTTAATGTTAACCAGCCGGGCTTTTCTGTTAATGACCATTTATCTGCCTTGGGCTGGTAATTCCACTCCCACTGCGGTAGCAAACCACTTTCTTTAAATTCATCATCGGTTTGTGGAATAATTGACCTGGTACCCTTAACAGGAATTGTACCTTGCCATACCATGCGGCCAATGGTATCTTTTCCCACTTCACCAATAATGAACCACCCGTTAACCCAGGTTACCGGCAAAAGGCTCATTACGCGGCCGCTCCAATCACCTGTGCCGTGATGGGTTAAAAAATACCATCCGCCATATGCCGCCTGTACCAACCCGCCCTGATTAGGTTCATTGAACTGCTTTTCGGCATGGCTTAACTGTTTTATTTCAGTATGAGGCCCCGCGATATTCTTTGACCGCTCCATCATTACCGTCCTGCCTTCGGCCCTTACTTCGCTAAAGAAGTGATAATACATACCGTTTATTTTGTACAGTTTATTTGCTTCGCTTCCGCGGGATTGGTGAATAACCTGGTCATACCCTTGAACGATATCCCGCCCATCCGGCGTTAATTTGAACAAATGAATTTTATATGCGTCGGCATAATTTGTCCCAACTAAATATTCCTGGCCGCCATCATCCCAAAAAGGGCAACAATCATCCCATCCTTTGCTGGCTAATACTATATGCAAAGGAGCCCACGGAACTGCCGCATTATTGGCCGTTGTCATAAAATAACCTTCATCCGGCGTACCAAAATAAAGCCAGAATTTATGATCATGATAGCGGATGGCGCCTGCCCATATACCCTTACCATAGCGGTTCATTTTATCCCAGTTCATGTCGGGGCTAATTTGTCTTATATCTTGCACTGCATGGCCAAGTATATTCCAGTTCACCATATCTTTTGAGTGCAGTATAATAACGCCTGGCGAGTATTGAAATGTTGATGATATAGCATAATAATCGTTACCTACCCGTATGCAATCAATATCGCTGTAATCCAACGGTAACACGGGGTTTACATAAGTGCCATCACCCTGGTCGCCCCAGGTTTGCCAGTTGCCCCATCGTATTACGTTATTTTCCGTTTGTCCCAGCGAAACCAAACCTGACATTAAACAAAATAAAAAGCAGACCAGGAATTTTACAGGACACAGGTTTTATCTATTAACTTTTTTAGCGGTAAATGATATTTTTTATCACAATTATCTATAACCAGCACCCAATCTTTTGCATCAGGGCTTCTTGGAGTATAAGTACCTGTGTTTTTAATATGCTTGGCTATAACTTCACTAAAACCGGTACGAGGATCAAACCAATACATGTTTAATTTATCCGATCTAATGAAATTGGTTTTAAGGGTTATTTTTTTATCCGGACTTAAATAAACCATAATGTAAGTAGCGTCTGTTTTATTCAGCGTACCATTACGCATTACTTCTGTCTTTGTATTTACGCTATCGCCCTGTCCGCTAATCAGCAAACTTTGGTCAGGGATACGATTTAAGTATGGATAAGCATATAACAGTACTTTAATATGTTGCAGCTGTTTTACCGCTTCGGTATTTAAAGCCTGCTTCCAGTACTTACACCGGCTGCCCAGCTTTTCAGCATTCACGGCTGCGCAGTATGCGGTGTCATTTGCCACAAGGCATTATGCCCGTAGGCATAGCCAAATCCACCTGCAAATACCGAAAGGTAAAGCGAGCGTCGCTGTATAATTGGGTCTTCTGCTGTGCCTGTTTCATAACGGTGCTCGGCAACCATAACAGGCTTTAAAGAATTGTTGTTATTATAATCCTTAGTAACGGCTTTGGTCAGGTCAAAATTAACACCACTTATATTTGACTTAGCCTGACACATATAAAAATCCAGCCAGGACGATTGCGCGTAAAAATTCTGACGACGAATGCGGCGAGGTTGGGTGCACGGCAATGAGGTTATTCCCGGCTGAACCAGCCTTTAACCCCCTGCCCATTGCATTAACATGCGCGGTATCAATATAAGGCGGGCTTGATTCGCCTCCCCGCTACAAGAATAACATTTTTATTTTTCCTGAAATGAGCAGCGATACTTTTACCCAAGACATATAGTTGTTCCGGTGTATATGTGTTCATTACACCCGTAGTTTTGCCGCTCCACATGGTGTATATCATAGGGTAAATGCCATTTTGTGTGCATTTATCAATAATATAATCTGCATAGTTAAAATATTCCGGGTTCAATTCTGTACGTTCAGCGCCAATATAAGCCTTTTGGCCATAAACATTTGCTTCATCGGCCTGGGCATAAAAATTTAAAACAAACATTATAGAATTAAAACCATGCTGTGCGGTGCTTTGAATAAGTGTATCTATTTCCCCGTAAGTCAAGGCGTTAATGTTCCAAGCGGTAGTGGCCAGGATAAAAACCGGCTGATTGGTTTTGGCATCAACAAGGTAATGTTTATTGTCGCTTACCCTTAATCCGTTCCGCACATCAGCATTTTGTGCGTTAACGTTTAAAACGCTTATCAACAAAATTATTAATAGCCAGGCTTTATCAATAAATAAATTGTAAGCGAATAAAATCATTATTTAACCATCACTAAAGTAATCCTTGGATCTGTTTTGTAATTAACCGGCTTGCCCATTACCGTAACTATGGGTGTGTTACCCGAGTAAGAACGGATGGTAGCCTTTTTTAACTGATGCCCGGCCCATTCCATATCAACCTCGTAATTGCCCCTGGCTCGGATGCCCAGTATTTTACCGCTTTCCCAGGTTGAGGGCAAGGCAGGTAACAGGTCAATATCACCGGTTTGGCTTTGTAGCAGCATTTCGCTAAAACCTGCCGGGGGCGCATCGTACATAGTTGGGTAGTTTAACCCAAGCGCTGCCAGGCAGCGGTCGCCATCCAGTAGCCGGGCCCACATCCCGGCCTTATCCGGGTGATAGCCCCCGGCGGCACGCAACTCCAGCGATCTATGAGCGGCAGCTAATAATTCAGGTGTATTTTTATTGATCTGGCTTAGCGGCCAAACTGATATCAGGTGTGATGCATGGCGGTGGTTAGGCTCCCATTCCTTAATACCATCGGTAAAATCAAATTCAAATTCGTTCAGCTGCCCGTTAGAGCCTATTTTATAGGGAAGTAATTTTGGCAGGGCAGTTTTAAGGCGTGCGCTAAAATCGGCATCAATCCCTAAAACAGCGCTCTCCTGTATACAATGCTGAAAAAGCTCACGGATAAGCGACATATCCATTGTTGAGCCTTCGCTTACCGCCACCCGGTTACCGAATTTATCAAAGAAATGATTTTCGGGCGATGTTGACGGTGAGGTAACCAGGTAGCCCTTATTGTTGGTGATCAATAGATCTAACGCAAATTCCGCTGCGCCTTTCATAATAGGATAAGCCGTTTCCTGTAAATACTTTTTATCCTGACTAAAAGCATAACGCTCATAAACAGTTTGTGTTAGCCAAAAGCCACCAACCGGCCAGTCGGCCCAGCAGGGGTCTCCCATCGCCATTTCGCTCATTGCCCAAACATCGCTGTTATGGTGAGTAACCCAGCCATGGAAACCGTAGTTTACCTTAGCTATCTGTGCGCCGGTAATGGTAAGGTCGTGGATATAATTAATAAGCGGTGCGGTAGTTTCGCCAATATTGGCTGGTTCGGCCAGTGAATAATATTTTTCTGGGTTCTCGTTCAGCGTATAATTTGATGAATAGTGGGGTGAAATATCGCGGTTCCAGATCCCCTGCTCATTCCGTGGGGCGCCACCGCCAGGGCGTGAGCAGGCAATAAGTTCATAACGGGCATATTGATAGGCCAGCACATTTTTGTTGGGCTGTTCATTGTTAACCTCTACCCATAGCCGCCTGAATAAGCTTTGATAATCTTTTAGGTGTGCAGCATATAATTGCTGGTAGCTTTTTGCCGATGCCTTTGCTACATAGCCCTTTACTAGCGCCAGGTAGTCCTTTCCCTGGGTTACGGGATCTTTTTCAATGCCATTAAAGCTATTTGCGGATGAAAACACCAGCACAGCTGTATCGGCGCCGGCAATATTCAATCCATCACCTTTTGCTATTACCCTGCCGCCGCTTGTTTTAACGGCTAAGCGCGACTCGAACTTTATCCCCTTACCATCCTCCCAAACTGCTGAGCCGGTTTTGGGGGCATCAAAAGCCGGGGCCTGCCCATTAATGGCTATCGTATTGCCTTCTAAATATACCTTCCCCTTTAATTGCGTGGTTAAACCGGCATAAAATCCTACACTTCCTTTATGGTCGCTATAAATGCGCATTACGATAGCCTGATCAGAGTAACTGGCAAAAACCTCGCGGGTATAGGTAACGTCCCCGATTTTGTATTTTATGGTTACTAATGCGCGGTCAAGGTTAAGTTCACGGCTGTAGTTAGTATAATTAGATGCGTTCTCAAAATTAAGTTCAATGTTGCCCAAAGGCTCATAACAGGCACTGTTCCTGCCTTCCATAAAACGCACTAACGAATCGGCCTGTTTGTATTGCCTTGCTGCCAGGGCCTGCCTTACTCTCGCCAGAATTGAAGGGCCGTTAGGGTTTGTCTTTACACCCGGGCTGCCAGACCATAAGGTAACTTCATTTACATTGATGACCTCGGAACCAACCGTCCCGAATATTTTAGCGCCAAGCCGGCCGTTCCCGATTGGCAGCGCTGCGCCAAAATTTTTAATATCAGTTGGTTGTGTATAAGTTAACTTCAGCGTTTCCCAGGCGCCTGGTTTAACAAAAGACTGGGCGTTGGTACGCACTATGCTAATTATTGATAAGATAAGTAGAAAAAACGATCTGTTTTTTAGAGGTTGCAGTAATGACATATTTGGGTATAATTGGTTACCACTAATATAAGATTATAAGCCGGCTTGTGCATCCTGTACTGTGTTGCACTTAATTGAGCAACCGAAAGCCCGGGGGTTACCTACGCCTACGCTAACAGACTGCCTGGCTTTATTAAGGCGTTTCACGAAAAACTGAGGGAGGAATATTAATTTTCTTTTTAAACAGTCTTGAAAAGTGGTACTCAGACATAAACCCTACTGCATACGCCACTTCAGATACGCTTAAATTTGTTTCTTTAAGCATCTGGCAGGCTTTTTGGATTTTGATATTTAACTGATATTGACCAGGCGACACTCCAACAATATCTTTAAATGCCTTCCTGAACCAGATATAACTTACATTATGCTGTTTTGCCAGATCTTCCATTGCCAAATCATCTGCCCAACGTTCGTGAATTTTATAACGTATGTTATTTATAATATTTTCTTTTCTGTTATTAGGTTTAACCTTTAGCAGCGCCGATGCATATACCAGGCCTAATAGCTGGATTGTTAAACATGAGGCCATTTGAGTAAAAGCGACGCCTTCGTATTTTAAGGTATCAATTAAACGGATAAAAATATTTAAAAATTCGGCGTTAAAACCTAAGTCAATCAGCGGCGTGTCGTAGCTAAAGCAATCCTGCTTCATCAGGTGCTCGGCAAACTGTCCGCTGAAACCTACCCAATACTCTTCCCAGCCAGTATTGTTTGATGGTTTAAACCGGTGCCATACGCCGGGGAAAAGCAAGAAAACGGTCCCTGGCTTAATTGCTACTGTTCCTACCCGTTCTGCTTCAAAGGTACCTGAACCGTTTGCTATATAAACCACCTGGAATTCTTCGAGTGTACGCCCTTTACTCCAATCAAAATGATAATTTGAAGGATGGTTATCATCGGGGTAAATCGTGTTTTCGGGATGAACATTATGGCCAACATTTAAAACAGTTACACCCCAGTTTGGTTCAAGCCGGGCTAAACTGGCCAGTCTGTTACTATTAAAATATTTACGGTAAGTATCCATTAAATAATTATGAAATCCTGGTAAAATTAAATAATGCAGAGCAGAAGTAGGTAAGAATTACTTATTGGCTGTAACGTCTGATTTTACCGTTAACAAACCACCAAATATTGCTTCAGGTTATTATGGTCGCAACCTAATATTGAAGTGGCATAGTTTATCAAAAAGCACAAAGGAAGTATAACATCGTGCATTTTTATTTATACATTATGTAAATACTTTGCAGCCATGAGATATTGTGTATCTTCTTTTTGAGCTAATTATACTGACCGATATTATTATATGCAACCAGCCACTTTGAAAATAGGTTTATTTGGCATTGGCCTTGATGCTTACTGGGAACAGTTTGATGGCCTGCAAAAGCGGCTGCAAGGTTATTTGAATATCGTTGAAGATAAGTTGAAAGCCGACCATTTCAACATCATTAATCTTGGTTTGATAGATACGGCGGAAAAAGCCTTTGAGGCAGGTCAAAAATTCCGCCAAGAGGATGTAGGATTAATATTTTTGTATGTTACCACCTATGCGTTATCATCAACGGTACTTCCGGTGGTACAAAGGGCAAAAGTACCCGTTATTATTTTAAACCTATCTCCTGCTGCAGCAATTGCTTATGAAGCATTTAATCAATTAAACAGTCGCAAGGAAATGACCGGGGAATGGCTGTCCTTTTGCTCAGCCTGCCCTGTGCCGGAAATAGCGAACGTATTTAACCGTACCGGCATAAAATTCCATCAGGTTACCGGTATGCTTCATAATGACCCTGAATGCTGGAACGAGATAAGCGAATGGGTTGAAGCAGCCAAGGTAGCGCATATTATGGCTTATAACCGTTTAGGCTGCATGGGCCATTACTACAGCGGCATGCTTGATATTTATACTGACCTTACCAAACAGTATGCACATTTTGGCGGCCATATTGAATTGCTGGAGGTTGATGAACTGGCTTCAATGCGAAAATTAGTGACTGAACAGGAAATAACTGAGCGGGTAGAATTATTCCGTGCCCAGTTTGATGTACAGGCAGATTGTCCTGATACCGAATTGCAACGCGCGGCAAAAACATCTGTTGCGCTTGATAGGCTGGCAGCCAGGTACCATTTAGGCTCGATGGCTTACTATTATAAAGGTACAGGCAATACAGAAAATGAAGATACAATAAGTTCTATCATATTGGGCAACTCTTTACTTACAGCCAGGAATATTCCGGTAGCGGGAGAATATGAAATTAAAAATGCCCAGGCCATGAAAATTATGGACAGCTTTGGGGCCGGCGGTTCATTCACAGAATATTATGCCGTTGATTATAATGAGGATATTGTTTTAATGGGGCATGACGGCCCCGGGCACATTGCCATTGCAGAGGGAAAGACCAAAGTACGGCCGCTGCAGGTTTATCATGGAAAAGTTGGCAGCGGGCTATCCGTAGAAATGTCTGTTAAAAATGGACCCGTTACTTTGCTATCGGTAGTTGAGCAGGCCGACGGTAACCTTATGTTGTTATTTGCTGAAGCTGCATCAGTACCCGGGCCTATATTGGAGATAGGCAATACTAACAGCCGGTATAAATTCAGCATAGGTGCCCGCGGGTTTATTAATAGCTGGAACAGTTACGGCCCGGCGCACCATTGCGCCGTTGGAGTGGGGCACATAGGGTCTAAAATAAGCAAGCTTGCTAAACTTTTAAACATGAAGGCAGTCCAAGTTTGTTAATTGCCTGACAATATATTAATTTCAACTATTACTGTATAGTCATCTGTCTGAAAACAACCTTGCCGAAATTATCCGGTTTGCCCGGCACCGGTGGTGCCACATTACCTTTTATTAAGCCGTTCTGGCTATCTACGCTAATTTTCCGGAACGAATAAGCACCCTTTTCATAATCAAAGGTTTGGCCGTCATCGTCATACAACAGGTATTGACCCGGTTTTTCGCCATAATACCTGATTTCCAGATCAACTTTTTCACCGCTTTTTGGGGCATGCAACTTGGCGGGCATCATAGGTATCACACCGCCATCCTTAACATATACCGGTATTTTATCAAGCCCCGGGGTAACGGTTATCACCTCGCCGTTGCCAACATATTTGCCGGTATAAAAATCAAACCATTTACCTTTAGGTAAAATAACTGTACGGCTGATTTGGCCGGTGAACATTGGCGCAACTAACAGGTATTCACCTGCCATGTACTGGTCTTTTACTTCTTTAAGGGTTATCTTTCCATAAGGGTTTTCCTGTAGGTTACTGTTATTAACGTCTTTACTGATAATGCCGTTACCAAAACCATCTTCCAGGTTCATGGCCCTGAATGGCGGTATGCCCTTAAAATGATATTTAGCAAACTCGCTGTACCAATAGGGCATCATTTGCATGCGCAGGTTAGCCATTTGCTTAACCTGTTCGGCTACTTCAGGAAATGTCCAGGGTTTGGTACCGCTTGACCAGGCGTTGATCATAGCCATAGGGGAAAATACATTCGATTGAAACCTTCGCAGCCATTCTTCCGCCGTTTTTGAATCCCGCACTTCGGGCGTCCATAATACACCTGCAAAACCGCTGTTAATTAAGGCAGTTATAAAATCGTGATGATCGTAATAATCATTATAGATCACAAAGGGGAAGGAGGAGCCGCCGCCATTAGAGGCACGCACCAGCCCAAACGTACGCTGGTTACGTTTGTGGTAAATATCGGTAACGTACCGCTGCATCAGTAAGCCATAGGTCTGCCGCATCTGTTCGGCAGAATGGCCGGAGGGAAAAGTAGCTACGTCTGGCCATAAATAGGTGTCGCCGCCATCAACCTCATCCATCTTATATCCGCTTACGCCTATATCTACTTTACCTTTTTCCAGTTCGCCAAAGAAGATGCTTCTGGCTGCCGGCATACTAATGTCGGCAACTGCGCCTGCCCACACGGTATGCGAACCGGTATAAGGCAGTATTGGTTTATAGATTGGCGACTCAGGCGATATGTATGGGTTTGTCCAGAGATTTATCCTGACATCCTTCTTTAACATCTCCTGCACAAATCCTTTTGGGTCAGGAAAACGGCTCTTATCCCACTCAAATGTACAGGGGTATGATTTACTTTGCCAGCCAGGTTCCAAACCAATAAAATCAAGCGGGTAACCCTTATCCGCAAACGCCTTTGCTTCGGCCAGGGCACCATCAGCATCGGTAAGGGTTTTCACCCTTTGCGTAAACCCCAGGCCCCAGCGCGGTGGTAAGCAGCCGCCGCCATTAAGCAGATTATACCTGCGCACAGCATCAAGCATAGTTGGTCCGCCTAAAATGTATACTTCAACACCCGCTGCAGGCACCAGCATCTCTACCGCGTCTGAATATGGGTGCGCCTGCCATTTTTTATCTGTATTACGGTCCTGCACAACCGGGGGGTTCTTGCTATCCAGCCTTACAGCCGTACCAGCATATACTTTAATGTACCGCGCGCTATTGATAAAAACCCCGTACCCCAGTGATGACACGTAAAAAGGTGTTGGTGCATGTGTGCGGCCATTATCCCTGCCATCATAATTATCTACATGGAGGGTTAAAATTTTTCCCCTTTGCTGCACGGATTGAAAATTTAATCCAAAACCATACAACTGTTCCTCACGCTGCAAAGGGAAACGCAGGTAGGTTTGTCCATCAACTACCTTAGTTGTAATGTCTGGGTTTGATAGTGGGAAGGCTGCCTTATTCATTTCTGCCAGTCCGGCATGATAAGGAATAGCGCCCGATGCCTTCAGCAGGTCGTAACTTTCGGGTTTGCCGACTATGCCTTTCCATATTCCCGGCTCAACTTCCATCCACTTTATATCCTGGCCGAATAAATTGTTTGTTCCCAGTATAAGCAGCAATAGCGAGATAATCAGCTTAAATCTTCTTCTCATATTAATCATAAAGATATTCATCAGGCTGGTAATATTTTAAGTGCATAGGCAAACACATTATTTTGACTTTCAGGCAAAGTGATAGCAAGCCCGTTGGCTGAACGTTCAAAGTTCAGCTCTTGTCCCGTCCCGGCAAGCAATATCCTGGCTATTTTTCCGGTATAATGTATGCTTTTATCACTCATTGACCTGATAAGCACTTTGCCATTTTCAGGTGCGCCCAAAGCTATGGCGTATACTGCTTCTCCTTTTGATGTAAAGCGAATATCCTGCCCGGTGAACGGCTTGCCTTTGCCTTCATTAAAACCCTGTGCATTCAGGGGTATTACAACTTCGCTTGCCGGGCCTTCGCCAAAGATTTTCCATGGCCTTGTGTCAAAAATAGCTTCGCCATTCAATTTTATCCAGGCGGCTATTTCTTCCACCACCTTCCGTTCCTTATCGTCAATAGTACCATCCCCGCGCACAGGTACATTGAGCAGCAGGTTGCCATTCTTACTTACCACATCAGCAAGTGTATGTATCACTGTTTTGGCTGTTTTATACTTATTGTTATCGTATATGCGCCGGTCGTAATGCCAGTCGCCAAGGCAGGTATCTGTTTGCCAGGGCTGCGGTTCTATGGTACTACTTTGTCCGCGCTCAATATCCCAAACCATACATTTGCGTTGCTGTTCGTTTAATACCTTTCCAAATATTACGGCTTCCTGTTTGCCGTGCAGGCTTAAACTTCGGTTATAAAAATGCGCAGCTATGCGTAAACCAGCGTCGCTTATAGGCCACAAAGGCAGGGCGGTATCATCAAAATAAATAAGGTCGGGCTTGTACTCATCTATTAATTTTATGGTACGGTTATAAAATTTTTCACAATAAGCATTATCCGGTACGTTAACCCCTTTTTCCCATTCCCAATATTTAATGATAGCATAACTGGTATTTTCTTCGGTTGAAAGCCCGTGTCTTTGTGCATACAAGGCCTGAGGGTCATTGCCATTCCACCACGTTCCTTTTCCATCCGCCTTAGTAATGTTGCCATCGTATGGTACGCCGGCATAGGGGCCTTTTTTATCGGCCCGTTGGGCGCTTTCATAAAAGGTCCAGGCGTGGGATGCATGAACGCTTACGCCAAAGCGCATACCGTGTGCCCTGGCAGCTTTGGCCCAACCGCCTATCAGGTTTTTTTGGGGGCCGAATCTTGTTGAGTTCCAGGACTGATAGACATTGGGAAAAAGGTCAAAATTATCGTGGTGATTAGCTAATGCAAAAAAGTATTTTGCGCCTGCGCGCTTGTAAAGGTTTAGCAGCTCATCCGGCTGCCAGTTCTCGGCCTTCCATTCATTGATCACATCCTTAAAACCGAACTTAGACGGGTGCCCGTATTTCTGAACATGATATTTGTAGGTATCATCGCCTTCTATATACATTTTCCTGGCATACCAATCGCCATGTTCTGGCTGGCACTGCGGGCCCCAATGGGCCCATATGCCGAACTTGGCATCTCGAAACCAGTCGGGCACGGTGTATTGTTCTAATGATGGCCAGGTAGGTTTAAACGGGCCCGGCGCCATACTTTCACCGTAATTAACCATATTGAGCAAACGGTTTGCCCCTGCTGATCGTGATACGGCATACACAGGTATTGCTCCTAATGCAGTTTTTAACAATGTCCTTCTTTTCATATCAGATATATAAAGTAAATTAGTTTTTGTTGCCTGCAATTATCCGCACTGGCCCTAATAAACCCGAGGGGATCAATGGTGAGTCTTTCTTAAAATAGTCCCAGGTAGTAAAACAGTAACGTCCCTTTGAAGGCCTTGGTTTATGTTGTACAAACCAATCGGGAAATGCTTTTAAATACCGGCCGGCAAATGCCCCCTGTACCCATTCACAGTCATCTGGTTCCTGGTCATCGCCAATTAAACGATTGGCCCACACGTTCGTAACTTCAATTACCAGGTGATTATTGTTAGCTTTTATTAATCCGGCAGGTAATTTTATGTCCCAGGGGGCGGTCCATATTTCACCCAAGTCAACATTATTCAATATCACATGCGCCAGATGATTTACCACACCCAGGTCAAGATACATGGTAGTTTTTTGTGCGGTACCAGCCATATCAAAATCTTTATTATAAACCGCTGTGCCGCTGAAATATTTAATGCCTGGCTCCGCACGTTTGGTCCAATCTTCCAGGCCGGTAAATACAACTGGCCGGGCCGGGCCACCCCAGGCCGGGTCGAACTGTACGCTCCATTCACCTTTAAGGGTTAACAATTCTTTGGATATAACCGGGGCTGCATCTATATCAGGTTTCCGGGCCACCGCCTTTTTGCGGAAAACAACAAAAAAGCTCTGCGCCTCGGCAAAATCAATTTTAATGGTAGTGTGGCTGCCATTATCATTAAACCGTCTTACGGTACGCATTTCCTTGGTTACCGGGTCCCATAATTCGGGCTGCATGCCTGCTACCTTAAAATTACAAGTTGCCGAAACCGGCTGACGCGATGTATTGGCAACAAAGTAAACATCTGTATTATCCCGCTGCCTGTGTATAAATCTTACGGACTTCACTTCCGGGCCGCCTTCCAGGGTCATATCTGCCGTATCAGGCCTTGCTATTTTACCCCATTGTAAAAGCGCCTGGCACCGGGTCCAGTAGGCTACCATAGCTTTGCCAGGTTTCCACCAGGTTTGTGTGCGGTCAAAATGTGTGCCCCATTGCCCCATGGTTGCACCGGGTTTATATTGATCGCCCCAGGGCTGCTCCACATAGCGGTGAAGGATAAAACGATTAACGCCATCGCAAAAG
>CAZZVY010000054.1:0-15957 GCA_964657585.1 uncultured Mucilaginibacter sp.
CTTATTATGTGGAAGCCAGCAACGGCAGCTGTACTAACTCGGCACGTACCCAGGTAACGGCTACTGTAAATACAGCTATTAATGATCCGTCGGTAGCGCAAACATCGGTAAGCGCCTGTTCAGGTACTTCCGCAGTATTAACGGCTACATCAACGCAGCCGGGCATCAGCTTTAACTGGTATACTGCAGCCGCCGGAGGTACGCCTGTTTATAACGGCGCACAATTTACCACACCGGCGCTTACTGCAAATACTACCTATTATGTAGAGGCATCGTCAGGTACTTGTACCAGTCCGGACAGGGTAGCGGTAACCGTGGCGGTTAACCCGGCCCCTGCAGCGCCAGCCTTAACCACAATGCCGGTAAACGGACAAATAGCATCGGGACAAACGGCAAGCATTACGGCTACCTCGACAACCCCGGGCGCAACCATTAACTGGTATACAACGGCAACCGGGGGCAGCCCCATTTTTACAGGCAGTACTTTTACTACACCGGCTTTAACGTCAGCCGCTACGTATTATGCCGAAAGTGATTTGCCTACCGGTTGTTTAAGCACACGTACCCCGGTAACCATCACAGTTAACCCGGTATTTTCAACCACCTGCGATTTTGCATCCACACAATCAACTGATATTAACGGCGGCTTGCTTTGTGTGGGCTGTTCGGTTACCAACCCTAATTATTCTGTCGATGCCGATACTACCAATTACAGCACTTTAAACATTATTGCCGGTGTAGCAGGGTCATATGTAGCGCAAAGTCTGATATTCGGCGAAACAGGCGGCCCGGGCGATACGGTAAGCGTAAGGCTGCACTTCCCGGTAAGCATAGTTTCGGCAGGTGTGCTGGATAGGGTACGCATAGGCTCTTTCAATGGCACTACCTATAATAACGACGGGTTGTTGCTAAATAACAATCTTGTAAAAGTTCAGATGTTATCAGGCGGGCAAACCGCTATCATTAAATTTGCACCGCAGGCAACGTTTGACAGGGTAGAGATACGCATTGCCAGTGCAGTGTTATCAACCTTTAATTCGCTGGATATAGGATACGCCACCAAACAGGTGGAGGCACCGCAGCTGGCAGCCGGCACCGTAAATATCTGTGCGGGTACTTCGGCAACTTTTACGGTAAGCAATGCCCGCAGCGGTGTAAGTTACGATTGGTTCAGTTCGGCCGTTGGCGGTACATCGCTGCATACCGGGGCAACCTTTACTACGCCGGCATTAAGCGCTACCACCACTTATTATGTACAAAGTTCGCGCACATCCAATACCTGCCCTAACCCTAACCGGGTGGCAGCAACCGCTAACGTAACCCCTTCGCCGGTTAACCCGGTACTGGCACAAACCAGTGTGCAGGTTTGCGCAGGCGATAATGCTATATTGGCTGTTACCAATGCAGGTACAGCAACCGTAAACTGGTATGATGCGGCAACCGGCGGCACCCTGTTGTTTACCGGGGCCAACTATCAGGTTACGCCATTAGTTAACACTACCTACTATGCCGAGTTGAGCAACGGCACCTGTGCCAGTCCGGCGCGTACACAGGCTTTTATTACCGTTAACCCGCGCCCGGCCAAACCCGGCGTGCCATCAGCCAACGTAACTGTTTGTACCGGCAGCCCGGCCACTTTACAGGTGCTAACCCCTGAAGCCAATGTTACCTATGATTGGTATGATGCCGCTATCGGTGGTAATATTGTATTTACCGGTACCAGCATTACTACCGCGGCGGTTACTCAAAACATCAGCTATTATGTACAGGCAGCTTCAGTAACGGGCGGCTGCATCAATAATGGCGGCCGTACCCAGGTAAACATCAATACCAACGGCGTAATAGCCAACCCGATACTCAGCGCAACAAATACCCAGGTTTGCAGCGGCGGCAGTACAAGCCTAAGCGTACAAAATCCGGTCAATGGGTTAACGTATAACTGGTATACCGCAGCTACCGGCGGCACGCTAACCTTTAGCGGTACCACATTCACCTTAAATAATTTAACAGCCAGCGCCGCGTACTTTGTTGAGGCCGCTAACAGCGCCGGTTGCGCCAGCGCCGGACGTACCGAAACAGATATTACGGTGCTGCCAATCCCTGCTCCACCGGTCATCCAGCCTTTGGCCAATGGCCCGGGGGTTTGCCAGGGTACATCAGCAACGCTGAATATCAATAACCCTCAGGCAGGCCAGTTGTATAACTGGTATACGGCAGCCACCGGTGGTACCTTATTATACACAGGTACACAATTTACAACTCCTGCATTAACCGCAAACACCACCTATTATGTGGAAACTGTGGCAGCAGGCAATTGTAACCCATCTGCACGTACGGCGGTTACTTTAAATGTAAACGCATTACCGGCAGACCCGGTACTGGCCGCCGCCAGTGTAAATGTATGCGCAGGCAATACGGCAACATTCCGCATTGCTTCGCCGCAAACCGGGGTTACCTATAACTGGTATGATTCTTCGTCACTTACAAACCTGTTATTTACAGGTGCACAATTTATTACGCCTGCATTAACGGCAAACGCTTCTTATTATGTAGCAGCGGTAAATGCCAGCGGTTGCCAGAGCAATAACTTAGCTGTGGCCCAGGCCACCGTGCAGGCGCCGCCATTAGCCCCGGTAATTGCTAACGGCAATACTGTGCAGGATTGCTCGGGCTCGGCAGTTACGCTTGCTATCAGTAACCCGGCGGTTGGCGTTACCTACAACTGGTACAATACTGCTACTGGCGGCAACCTGTTATCAACAGGCATCAGCTTTACCACATCAGCGTTAACTTCAAATACAACTTATTATGCTGAAGCGGTAAACAGCACCGGCTGTGTTTCACCATCACGTACATCTGTAACTGTTAATGTTAACCAACTGCCCTCAATACCGGTTATCGCCAATGGCAATGCCGTACAAACCTGTTTGGGTTCGCCAATTACGCTTGCTATTAGCAATCCGGTCGTTGGCGTTACCTACAACTGGTACGATGCTGCTACCAGCGGCAACCTGGTATCAACAGGCACCAACTTTACTACATCAGCGTTAACTTCAAATACAACTTATTATGCCGAAGCAGTAAGCGCTTCCGGATGTGTATCTGCAACCCGCACGCCGGTTGCCGTCACTATTAACACACCGCCGTCAGCGCCGGTAATTGCCAATGGCAATACCGTGCAGGTTTGTGCAGGTTCGGCGGTTACTTTAAATATAAATAACCCCATTGCAGGCACAACCTATAACTGGTACACTTCGGCTGCTGGCGGCGTAGCTGCAGCAACTGGCACCAGCTTTACCACTTCAGCGTTAACTTCAAATACAACTTATTATGCCGATGCAGTAAGCGCCTCCGGGTGTGTATCTGCCACCCGCACGCCGGTTGTAGTGAATGTTAACACACTGCCGTCAGCGCCGGTAATTGCCAGCGGCAATACCGTTCAGGATTGCTCAGGCTCGGCAGTTATGCTTGCTATCAGCAATCCGGTCGTTGGCGTTACCTACAACTGGTACGATGCTGCTACCGGCGGCAACCTGTTATCAACAGGCGCCAGCTTTACAACGGCTGCGTTAACCACAAGTATCACATATTACGCTGAAGCGGTAAGTGCAGCCGGTTGTACATCCGGGGCACGTACTGCGGTAACCATCAACGTAAGTGCGCCGCTGCCAGCGCCGGTAGTTACCGCGCAAGGATCTACCGGCACCCCTACAGTATGTGCGGGCAGCAGCGCAACGCTAAATGCGTCCAGTTCTGCCGCAAATGTTACTTATAACTGGTACAGCCAGCCCGCCGGAGGTTCAGTCATATACACCGGTGCAATATTTACTACCGGCCCTTTAAGTGCTAATGTGACCTATTATGCGGAAACCGCAGGCGTTAACGGTACCTGCGTTTCTGCAACGCGTACGCCGGTAACAGTAGTGGTATTGCTACAGCCTGCCACCCCGGTACCGGTTTTGGCATCAGTTAATACGTGTGCGGGCAGCCCGGCAACGTTAGCCATTTCATCTCCGGGTACCGGCATAACTTATAACTGGTATGATTCGGCCGGGATGACTAACCTGCTTCATACCGGTACAACGTATACAACGGGGCCGCTTACTGCCAATACTATTTACTATGTTGGCGCATCAAACGGCAGTTGTACAAGTTCAACGCTGGCTACCGTGCAGGTAGTTGTAAATCAACCGCCGTCAGCGCCATTAGTGGTAAACAGCAACATTACAGGCTGTCCAAACTCGATGGTAATACTAAGTATTGCCAATCCGCAAGCCGGGTATTCTTATAACTGGTATTCGGCAGCAAGCGGCGGCGCACCGCTGTATACCGGTACAAGTTTTACTACCCCGCAAATTATAGCAAGTACCACTTACTATGCCGAGGCTGTTAATGCTACCGGTTGCCCTTCGGCAACACGCACGGCTGTTAATGTGACCCTATCCTCAACGCCGGCAGCGCCGATAGTGAACGCACCGGGCAATAATGTGTGTGCCGGGGGCAGCATAGTGCTTAATGTTACCACTCCCGATCCCAACGTAACCGTTAACTGGTATGCCAATGCAACCGGCGGAACTGCCTTGGCAACCGGCAACAGCTTTATTACACCGGTGTTGAACAGCAACATTACTTACTATGCCGAAGCAACCTCCACAACGGGCGGCTGCACCTCTGCTACCCGCACTGCGGTACCTGTTCTGGTAAAACAATCATTAACGGCGCCTGTAGTTACCGTGCAAAGTACCACTGCATCAAGCATTACCTTTCAGTGGACTGCCATAAGCGGCGCTATTGGCTATCAGATAAGCGTGGATAAGGGCGTTACCTTTGTTACGCCATCATCAGGCGCTACTGGTACTACCCATACCATAACCGGTTTAAACGTCAATCAAACGGTAAGCATCATAGTAAAGGCGCTTGGAAGCTCGGGCTGCCAGATCAGCGTTAATTCTGCAGCTGTAACAGCTACATCCGCCAACCCGATGGGTAACGAAATTTTTGTCCCTAACGCCTTTACGCCTAACGGCGACGGCAATAACGATATACTGTATGTATACGGCACCAGCATTAAAAGCCTGAGCTTTATGGTGTATGACCAGTATGGCGAATTGCTGCTAAAGTCGGTATCGCAGGCTACCGGCTGGGATGGCACTTATAAAGGTGCCCGTGAACCTGTTGGCGTATATGTTTATATGCTGGAGGCTATAATGACGGATGGAAGTAAGGTGAACAAAAAAGGCTCAATAACACTATTACGATGAAAAATAAAGCAATGATAATGGCCCTGCTGCTCTTTGTAGGAACGGCATGCCGTTTACGGGCGCAGGTAGACCCGCACTTTTCCCAATACTATGCCAATCCGCTATGGCTTAACCCGGCGCTAACCGGGGTGATAAACGGAGATATGCGTGTAAGCGGGAATTTTAAGAACCAGTGGGCCATGGTGGGTAAAGGGTATCAAACCGGGTCAGCTTCGGTTGATTTTCGCCCGACCGACCAGGCCAGCGTGGGGTTTAGCATACTTAACCAGGCCGCGGGCGATGCAGGTTTCAATTACTTGTCGGCCTATGGCTCATTCGGTTATGCCATAGCAGTATCGGGTGATGGTAACCAGAAGGTGAGCTTTGGGGTGCAGGCCGGCTTAATTAACCGCAGCTTTGATGTAACTAAATTGCAGTTTGGCAGCCAGTACAATGCCGAACTGGGGTTTGACCCCAATATGGCCAGCCTCGAAAGTTTTTCAAGCACTCACAGTACCGTGGTTGATGTTAACGGAGGCGTATTTTATTACAATGGCGATCCCCTGTCTAACATGAACTGGTTTGGCGGCATCAGCGTAGCACATTTATCGCGCCCCAGGGATGCCTTTGCCGGTACGGCAGATGGTAAGATACCGTTAAGGTCCATATTGCATGGCGGCGTAAGGATAAGGGTATCTGACGAGTTTGATGTTACCCCCAATCTGCTTTATATCAGACAGCTTGATGCGCAGGTACGCGGGCTTGGCGCCTATTCCGAACTTAAAATGCAAAACAACGGAGGGTTAATATTAGGGGGCATGTACCGGGTAAATGATGCCGCCATTGCCGATGTAGGCTATCACTTTAACAATACCATAATTGGGGTAAGTTATGATTTTAACACCTCATCGCTTACGCGGGCCACAGCCGGGCAGGGCGGCCTTGAGTTATCGGTTAGCTATGTATTTCACAAACGCATATCGCAGCCAGAGCCAATCTGTCCGCGATTGTAAATTATACAGCATATATGAAAAATACCATCAACAGTATACTGATGCTGCTATTTGGCGGCGGCGCCTTTGCGCAATATACAGTAAATTATAAAACCACTGCCGATCAGTCTTTTAAGGATAAAAACTATTATGAGGCGGCTTACTATTACAACAAGGCAGCAGGTCAATTAAACTTAGCGCCAAAGGGCCTGCGTGTACCATTCCAGGAAACAGAGGTTAAAAAGGCGCCGGATGTAAAGGTATCCGAAATAAATTATATCGCTTACCAATTGGCGGAGTCGTACCGTTTATATGAAAATTATCTGGAAGCAGAAGGCTGGTATTATAACGTACTTAATGCAAACGCCGAGGCACAGTTCCCTTTATGCCGCCTGTGGTACGGCGTATGCCTGCGGGCCAACCAGCATTTTGACCAGGCCATTCAGCAGTTGGGCATGTTCGTAAAATCCTATCACGGTGATGCTAAGAACATAGGTACGGCCAATAAGGAAATAGCTAACTGCGTGTTTGCCAAAGAACAGTACCAATATCCTGAACTGATTGATGTAAACAAGCTGGGGGGCAACTGGAACAGCGATGGCTCTAATTATGCAGTTGTTAAAAGGGATAATAACTTTATGTTCACCTCATCACGGCTGGATAAGGATGATAAGAGGCACCTGAACAGGCTTTACCGGCTGGCTGCAAACAGCGCTACCCCTGAAGTAATCAACCTGAAAAATACCGACGAACAAAAAGAGGCGGAATATGGTACACCGGCATTTAACGCCAATGGTTCAAAAATGTATTTTACCAAGTGGTATAAAGCAGGCAGCAAAACAGTACATGCCATTTATTACAGTAGTTTTAAGGATGGTGAATGGGGCGTGCCGGTAAAATTAAATTCAAACATCAATCTTGAGGGGTTTAACGCCATACAGCCCTATGTTACAGCTGATGGCAAACAACTGTATTTTGTATCGAACAAGCCAGGCGGGCTGGGCGGCGATGATATCTGGGTGAGCGACCTGGATGGCGAAGGCAACCCTGTTAACTCCGCCAACCTTGGCAGTACCATAAACACGCCGCTTGATGAGCAGGCGCCTTATTATGACGAGGTGAACAAACGGTTAGTATATAGTTCAAAAGGGTTTACCGGTCTTGGCGGGTTCGATCTTTTTGAAAGCGCCGGTAATATCGGTAACTGGGGACAGCCTAAAAACATGGGCTATCCGATAAACTCGGCCAAGGATGATCTATATTATTATCCTGACCCGTTGGATGCAAGAAAATTTTTTATCAGTTCCGATAGGCAATCCGACTGCTGCCTTGAACTTTTTGAAGCATCAGACAAGCGTTTTACCCTGGAGGGGCTGGTGGTAGACTGCGATGCCTACAAGGCGCTGCCAGGTGTTAAGGTAAGTTTTATTGACTCGATATCAAAAGAAACAATAAATGAACAAACTGTAGGTAAAAACGCAAAATATAATTTCCGGATCAACAATAACCGACCTTATAAACTGGTGCTGGAAAAAGGCGGTTACTTTAACAAGGCGGTTACCGTACCGCAACCGGGTAAATTAAAGACCGATACTTTGTTTAACCCGGATATTTGCCTGCAAGCCTTTATAGTTAACAAACCTATAGTGCTCAATAACATCCTTTATGATTATAATAAGGCCGAATTGCGGCCGGAATCCAAAACAGAATTGGACAAACTGCTGAAACTGCTTAACGATAACCCCAAAATGAAGATAGAACTGGCCTCTCATACCGATTCCGTTGGCAGCGATGCATATAACAATAACCTTTCGCAAATGCGGGCGCAATCATGCGTGGACTATATTACTTCCAGAGGGGTAACGACCGACCGGATTTTTGCAAAAGGTTATGGTAAAACAAAACCTGTTGCCCCAAACTCGCTGCCTGATGGCAAAGATAACCCGGATGGCCGCCAGTTAAACAGGCGTACAGAGTTTACAGTGTTAAAAGTGGATTAGCATAACCAGATATACCATTAAAGAATGGTTAGCATTTAACCGTTTTCTTTTTTACAGCTAATGGGTTTTTGGTTTTAGCTTTATTGATATGCTCAACGGCGGCAGGTACTTTGCAGGCGGTGCCGTTGTTGCCTATGGTTATAGTACCAATACTGTTGGCAATGGCTATGGCTTCATCAAATAACGGCGCTACGTAGCTGCCTACACAAATGATATACATATTCATATGATAGCGCACACGGTCGGCGGCAGCGTTGATGGTTTGTTGGATATGGCTTAGCAGGCCTTTAAGGGTATCCAGTTCCAGTTCGTTATCCGGTTTAAGGGACACGATGTTCGCCAGCGTTGCCCAGCCGGAAGCGGCAATATGCTCCTTACCGCTATTAATCCACTCCGTAGCCAGTTCAAAACCGTGAGGGCTGCCGGCCGCTACCCACGGCACCGTATATTCGCTGATGTTTTTTGAAACGGCCTGGTCTACCCAGGTTTGCAGGTCATCGCGGGTCATTTTTTCATCGTCGGCTATCAATCCGGCCAGGTACATGGCATCGGCATTACCTGTGGCATAAAGGTCTTTGGCTAACTGGTAATCCTTTTTTATGCTTTTTTGTATGGGCTTTAAATGTTCAATCTTTACCCCAAAAAACGGTTCCTTAACGCCATGCTTAAGCAATATTTTTTTAATGCTTTCGCTGCCCATGGCCTGTAGCCGGGCCATTATTTCAGGTACATTCATGGTATGTTATACTAACATACAATAATAAGATTTTTAAGGGGTTGTATAAAGAATTTCATAACAACCCTATCAAGCTATAAACATATAACGTTGGCTTTTCCCCTTTGCTACTTGCTTGCTAACACATTATCAATACCCTGTATCACACCGTGCGGGTCTTTAATATCAAAAGCAAGGAAGTGTGCTTCGTTGCCATTACTGTCTTTTAACAATAATTTATCATCCTTGGTGCGCGAGAGGAATAAAGGCTTGCCCAGCAAATTGGTCAGCGTGGTTTTGCCTTTGCCTAAGGTCAGCTTCTTAATTATGTCTGTAGTGGTAAATTTACCTTTTACAATATGCGCCTTTAATAAAGTGGTCAGCTTGGCTGGATCAGAGGTTAAGCTATCCAGCTTGCCCGGGGCCATATTCCTGAAAGTTACGTTATCGGGTGCAAATACCGTATAGGTACCCAATGCCGCCAGCGTAGCGTCCATATTTGCTGAACGCACCAGGCTGGCAAATTTATAATAGTTTGATTCGTCGCTTATGCCGCTTAAGGCAGTGCTTGCGGTTTGCGCATGGCCATTTACTGAATTTAAGGTTATTGATGCGCTCAATAATACCAGGAACAACAATTTTTTCATGTGGTTTAAGGGGTAAGTTAACATTGCCATAAAAATATAATTTACAAGCAGCATAATTATCATATCCATTGTAACTTTTAAGCGGTACAGATCATTTTATCCTTGTTTTTAAAATCATCAATTAAAATTTACGCGTTTGGGCTTTAATTATTAATTTTACTTAACCTATTATCTTAAGGCGTTAATTCAACCGGCCCTTTAAGCGTTAAGTAATTATAAATGACCATTTATACCTTTAAGGTAAAGTTTTATTGCTTTTTGTTGCTGTTTTTCTTTACGGCCGCCTCATATGCGCAGTTAAAGTTCAAGATAGAGCATTATTCTACCGAGGACGGGCTCTCGCATGACGGCGTGATCAGTATGACCAAAGACCGTGAAGGCTTTATGTGGTTTGGTACCTGGGATGGTATTAACCGGTTTGATGGGCACAACTTTATTACTTACAAGGCACGGCCCGGTGATAATTCAGTTTTAAAGGATAACCGGGTTGAAAATATTGTTGAGGATAAGGCGGGTTACTTATGGCTGACCGTTTATAATAAGCAACTTTACCGGTTTGAAAAACGGACTGAAACCTTTTCAAGCCTGTCGGACATTGTTGACACCCCGATTATTAAAAACCTTGCAGTAAATAAAATTATCCCCCTTGCTAACGGCGCAATATGGCTGAACAGCAATAACCAGGGGCTTTTTGTGTTGACTAACCTGTCTTCGGCACACCCTAAAGTTACCCATTATGCCCAAGAGCTTGCCCCGGGTTTTGGGTTGCCCTCAAATACCATTCATTTTATATATGAAGATGCAAGCCGGCAGGTTTGGGTAGGCACCGCATCAGGTTTATGTTGTTTCAGGGCCGATGCTTCAGGGATATACAAAAGTATAAAGCTTAATAACCAGGTATGCAGCGCTAACGGGTTTTTGTGTGCTGCTGAAAGTAATGACCGCGTTTGGTTTGGCACCGCACAGGGCAATATGGTGGTGTTTAGTAAATCAACGGGCAAAATATTTTGCAGGCAGGTAACCAGCAGCGCTGTTAACGGGATTGTGGCTTCCCGGCTCAAAAGTGCGGTTTATCTGGCAACTGCCAAAAGCCAGTTAATAACTGTTAATACCACCACCCTTGCAGCAATAAGCGCACAAATGCCCAATGCGCAGCCTTTCCTTTCGGTTTTTGAAGACAAGGCAGGCCGTTTATGGATAGAGCCTGAAAAGCATGGCGTAGTAAAGTTTGAGCCGGGCAATAACAGCTTTAAGTATTACTTTCAAAGTAACGATGCTACTTTTTATAACGCTGCCCAATTGTACAGCGTTATAGAATATAATAAAGATATGCTATGGGTAAGCATGAAAGGCGGTGGCTTTGGGATGTATAACCCGGCTACAGAGGCCATTGATTATTTTTATGACCAGCCTGGTTCAGACAGCCGCCAGTTCTCAAACCTGGTCACCTGTAAATACCTTGACCCTGCCGGCGTATTGTGGTTAAGTACCAATGACAGGGGGTTGAACAAGGTTATTTTTCAGCGTGATGACTTTAATTTAAAGTTCCTGGTAAAAAATACGCTGAACCGGTCTGACAATGAAGTGCGGGGTGTTTTTAGCGACCGGCAAAACCGGTTGTGGGTAGCCTCAAAATCAGGGGCGCTTTATATTTATGATACCGGCGGCAAAAACCTGGGCAGCATATTTGCCAATACACCTGCCGGAGGGCTGGGGTTTGTTTATTCAATTATACAGGATAGGAGAGGCAGCATATGGCTGGGGACAAAAGGGAATGGCCTGTTTAGGGCCGACCCTGTAGATAATACCGGCAGCAGGTATAAATTAACGCACTACCTTGCCGATGACAAGGATAAAAATAGCCTGAGCAGTAACCTGATTTATACGCTTCTGGAAGATGCTAAAGGCCGGATATGGGTAGGTACCTATGGTAAAGGCCTTAACTTGATCAGCTATCAAAACAAAACCGTAAAATTTCTTAACAGTAAGAACGCGTTGGCCAGTTATCCTAAAACAGGCTTTGATAAGATAAGGAACCTGCGGCAGGATGAGAAGGGCAACATCTGGATAGCTACTACCGAAGGGTTGCTGATATTGGATCCTGACATTGGGGATGTTGACCATTACCGTTATGCATCTTACCGAAAGATACCGGCAGACAGGGCCAGTTTAGGAAATAATAATGTACAATACATTTTCAGGGATGCGAAGAACAGGATGTGGGTTTGCACATCAGGCGGCGGCTTAAACCTTGCCGTGGGCAATGACCCGTTCAATGCGCTGAAGTTTAAGATATATACCACCGCCGACGGGCTCCCAAACGATTATATATTGAGCTGCACGGCCGACGATCATGGCGTTTTATGGCTTGCTACAGAAAATGGCCTGTCGAGATTTGAGCCATCCAGGGGGCGGTTTAAAAATTACGACTCTTATAACGGCATCCCCAAAGCGGGTTTTTCTGAGTCGTCAAGCTTAAAAATGCCCAATGGCAACCTCCTTTTCGGCTGCATAAACGGCTATATACAATTTGACCCTGACAAGCTTATCGATCATAAAGTTAATGAGCGGATGGCATTAACCAACCTGCAGATCAATAATCAGGATGTTGTACCAACACGGGGCGGGGCGCCTTTAAAATATAATATCAATGATACGCGCACAATAACATTAAAATATAACCAAAACATTATCAGTATCGACTTTACGGTGCTGGATTTTCGTTCGGGCAATAAGCAGGCCTACGCCTACAGGCTATATGGGTTTGATAACGAATGGCATAGCATAAAAAACCAGCGCAGGGCTACCTATACCAACTTGCCCCCCGGCAATTACACATTTCAGGTAAAAAGCCTGAGCACCAACCTTTATGCTAACGCCCCCGCCAAAACATTGGCTATAAGCATCCTGCCGCCGCCCTGGCGCACCTGGTGGGCCTATTTAATTTATATATCCCTGGCTGTGGTGCTGATTGGAGCGATACGGCGAACAGCAATTACCATGCTAAGGCTAAGGCAGCGGATATCGGTTGAAAGAAAGCTATCCGATCTGAAATTAAGCTTTTTTACCAATGTATCCCATGAGTTACGGACACCCTTAACACTCATATTAAACCCCATAGAAGAAATTGCGTGTAAAGAAAACCTATCGCCAAAAGGGCAGGAATATGCAGATATCGTCCGTAAAAACGCTAACCGGATGGTGCGCTTTATTAACCAGTTGCTTGATCTGCGTAAGGTACAAAGCGGCAAGGCCCATCTTAAATTATCAAATATTGAAATTATAGGCTTTGTAAAAAAGATAAGCGGATATTTTAAGGAGCTTGCGCTTGAAAAGCAGGTAAAGTTGGCGATCAACGCCAATTCAGCTGAAATTTTTGCCTGGATAGATGCTGAAAAGATAGATATAGTGATCTATAACCTGCTGGCTAACGCATTTAAGTTTACGCCTGCCCATAAAACCATCAGGGTACAAATAGACCAGGATGCCGATGCGGGCAGTTTTACCTTGAAAATAATTGACCAGGGCACCGGTGTGGCCGAAGACCACCTGAACGATATATTTGAGCTATACTATGAGGGCGATAAGGCCGCAGGCAGCCATTTGAAGGGTACAGGCATAGGTTTGGCGCTGTCGCGTGAATTTATACAACTGCACTATGGTAACATAACCGCCTGTAATAACCCAGATGGCGGTCTGACCGTGAGCGTGGAATTAAAGACCGGGATGGAACAGTATAAAGCCGGCGACGTAACGGTTTTAAATGCGCCTGAAGAGTTTGAACAGCTAACTAACATATCAGCCGAGATATTGCTAACCAATGCCGGTATAGTTAATGAGCCGGCTAACCTGAACGCCCCGCTTGTTTTACTGGTGGAGGATAATATTGACCTGCGGCGCTTTTTAGCCCTGCAGCTTTTTGAGCATTACCGGATAGAAGAGGCGGGCAATGGCGAAGAAGGTTATAAAAAGGCTAAGGCGCTGTTGCCCGACCTGATTGTAAGCGATGTAATGATGCCTAAAATGAATGGTATTGAGATGCTGGATAAATTAAAGAATAGCACGGCAACCAGCCATATCCCGGTGGTATTGCTAACCGCAAAACACTCGGTTGAAAACCAGATAGAAGGTTTACGGTATGGCGCCGATTATTACATTACCAAGCCTTTTAACAAAGACTTTTTATTGGCTTCTATTGAAAATTTACTGAAACAGCGTAAAAAGATATTTGACGCGTTGCTGGCCGATAAAAAAGCGATAGAACTTGGCCCGGGCGAAATTGTGATCACTTCTAAAGATGAGGCCTTCCTGAAGGAGATCATAAAAATTGTTGAGAACGGGATGCCCGACCCTGACTTTAACATTGACACGGTAGCCGAAACCATAGGCATGGGGCGTACTACCTTTTATAAAAAATTTAAAAGCCTTACCAATTTAGCGCCGGTAGAGTTTGTGCGCGATATGCGGCTAAAACGTGGGAAACAGTTGTTGGATGGCGGCGAAGCCAGCGTATCAGAGATTGCTTATGCAGTTGGCTTTAACAGCGCAGGCTACTTTAGCACCTGCTTTAAAGAAAAATATCATATATCTCCCAGCGAGTATCTAAAAAATAACGAGCTTAAAACGGCATCTGCTTTGTGATTTAGCCTTAAATACCAATTTTTAAAAGCATTTTGTCAATTTTTAAACCTTTGTTTTGCCTTCTCTTAATAGGTTTGCAGTAACGAATTAATCCAATATAAACCATTCGGGCAAATTTTCATGACAGGCAATCGTAGCCTGTAAACAATGTAAGGAGTGCGCTTTACCTGTTGCTAACGTGTGCTATATTTTGTTGAAATGGATATTGGCGTTCGGCTATATAATACAAACCAATTAATAAATTATGAATAAATTTTTACTTCAGTTAAGCATGTTACTTTTCCTGTGCGGGACTGTATTTGCGCAAACCAGGCCAATTACCGGGCGGGTTACAGAAAGCGGCACGCAGGACCCTGTTATAGGTGCAAGCGTCAGCATCAAAGGTACCACAGGCGGTACCCAGACCGATGTTGACGGAAAGTTTAAACTTAATGTGCCCACCTCCGGAACCCCGGTTTTAGTGATCAGGTACATAGGTTATAAAACAAAGGAAGTTACGCTCTCAACTGCACAATCAGACGTAACGGTGAGTATCGAGAGCGAGGTTACCCAGTTAAACGAAGTTGTTGCAGTAGGTTTTGCTACCGTAAAACGCCGTGACCTCACAGGTGCTGTATCATCGGTAACAGCAAAGCAGCTGCAGGATATCCCCATCAACTCTGCTGGGGAAGCATTGGCCGGTCGTTTGGCAGGTGTGCAGGTTACCCGGTCAGAAGGGTCGCCCGATGCGGATATTAAGATCAGGGTGCGTGGCGGCGGTTCCATTACCCAGGATAATTCGCCGCTATATGTCATTGATGGTATACAGGTAGAGAATGGCCTGAACACCCTTTCACCGCAGGATATAGAATCAATAGACGTATTGAAGGATGCGGCCTCTACTTCTATTTACGGTGCACGCGGCGCTAACGGCGTTGTAATTATCACTACCAAAGGAGGCCGTGAAATGAAAACAACCGTAACCTATAACGGCCATTATGATATCAGCAAACTGGCTAAAGAGCTGCCGGTGATGCAGCCCTATGATTTTATTGTTTACCAGTATGAACGCAGCCGGGGGAATACTACAGACAGTACCAGTTTTGTGAACGATTACGGGCACACCTTTGATACCCTGTCGGTTTATAAAAACCTGCCTTTTGTAGACTGGCAGAAAAAAGCCCTGGGCCGTACCGGTACACAGCAAACACATAACATCAGCATTACTGGCGGCGATAAGGCCTCGCAGTTCAACATCAGCTATACTAATAACCAGCAGGCAGCAATTGTGCTCAATTCGGGTTACAGCCGCAACCTTATCAATTTCAGGTTTGATCATACCGCTAATGATAAACTGAAACTCGGCCTTAATACCCGTTACAACTCCCAGCTGGTTAACGGCGTAGGGGTATCAAACAGCAGCAGTTCAACCTATAACAACCTGCGCAACAGCGTTAAATACCGCCCGTTTGATTTTGGCGGCATACCGGAAGACCAGTTAGACCCCAGCTACTACCTGGAAACTAACGCAGCGGGTAATAACTTTGGTGTATTGAACCCGGTAGTGTTAAGCAATGCCCAGTACCGTAAAAACTACACCAGCGATCTTAACCTCAACGGCTACCTTAACTATTTCTTCAATAAGTACATCTCATTCAAGTCTACCCTCGGGATGGATTTTAACAGCCAGACACAAAAATCCTTCGACGATTCAACCACGCCTAACGCCAGGATAAACGGTGC
>CAZZVY010000055.1:0-15895 GCA_964657585.1 uncultured Mucilaginibacter sp.
TTTTCACACTTCAGGGCCACTGATATCTGGCTGACAGGCTCAGACAGCAGTACGGTGTTAACCAGCGGCTGGGCAGGCCGTTACCTTGGCCAGGAATATCCTAATTACCCGGTAGGCTATCCCAACAACACCATGCCCGACCCTCTGGCTATACAGATAGGCTCCACCGTTTCAACTGCGCTGCAAGGCCCGGCTGTAAATATGGGCCTGGCCATTACCGACCCTAATAATTTTTACAATCTTATTAATGGCATCCAGGATACCGCCCCCAATACTAACTCAGGCAAGGAACTTACCTACATCAGGCAGGTATCGCAGCAAACGCAACAATATGGCGCTGTAATTAAAACCGCCGCCGGGAAGGTAACTACGCAGGGCGCCTACCCAACCGGCAATACCCTTGCCGACCAGTTAAAGATAGTTGCGCGTTTAATAGCAGGTGGGTTAAAAACCCGCGTTTATATGGTTAGCATAGGCAGTTTTGATACTCATGCTGCACAGGTAAATGCCGGCGCTACCGAAACCGGGACACATGCCATGCTGTTAGGAAAAATGTCGGACGCTATTAAAGCCTTTATGGACGACCTGAAAGGCCTGGGGGCATCAAAACGCGTGGTGGGCATGACCTTCTCCGAATTTGGCCGGCGAATTAAATCAAATGCTAATTCGGGAACCGATCATGGCGCGGCGGCCCCTTTATTTGTTTTTGGCGAATATGCCGATTCAGGCATATTGGGTACCAGCCCTGTAATATCCAGCAATGTAGGGGTAAATGATAATATCCCAATGCAGTATGATTTCCGGTCGGTATACTCATCACTTTTGCAATCATGGTTCTGCGCATCAACCGATGTGTTAAACAATGTACTCCTTAATAACTTCCAAAGCCTCCCGGTTATTAAGGCCTCGGTACCATGTACTATCACCGGTCCTGCAAACGCGTTAGCCGGTACAAACGTAATCACCAATTATCCCAATCCTTTCCAGGGTTCTACTACCATAAACTATATATCACAGGGCGGCCATACATTGGTGCAGATATTTGATAATCAGGGCCGGATTGTGCGTACACTGGTTGATAGCGATATGGGGCAGGGCAGTTATAGTGTAACCTTTGATAATGTAAATAACCATCCTCCGGGCAATTACTACGCCCGGTTGCAAAACGGTTCCATACAACAGGTGCGTACCATGATGATGATGCGATAGGTGTGTGATGACTGATTAAAGGTTTGCGTTAGGCAGCGTTGTTTGAAGTTAAACTTATGCACTAACAGGCGGACGTTACTAATGGCGTTAATCAATCGCTATCAAGCTTTACATTCATCCGTTGCACAACTGCCGCATTAAAAATTCGTCTACAGTAAGAAGAATAATATTTTTTTGAGGGGCGGGATATGTTACAGCGCCCATAAACTCCGTTCCGACAGTAAAGCTTTCTGTAAACCAGTTAAAATTTCCATAAAGCGGGGGGATAGGATGCATTCCATCCAGGGCAATAATTTCAGGTAAATTTTCATCTATACCGGTGCCGGTGGCTTTAAGAAAAGCTTCCTTACGGGTCCAGAATAAAAAAAAGGCTTCATCCGGGTTTTGCGCGGTTGTGATGGACTGTACTTCGCGGTAGCCAAAGTATTGCGAAGCTATGTCTTCCCAATGCTTTTTGGTATTAATCTGCTCAATATCAACGCCAAATTCTTCGGGGCCAACAGCAATCAAAAAATCATCAGCCGAGTGCGATAGGTTAAAGAAGCATGGGTTTGCAACAGGATTTTGCAGATAAGGCTTCTTGTTTTCGTTATAAGTAAAGCGGATCTTTTTGGCGTTTATACCGGTGTATTTACTTAATAACAGCCGTAATATCCCGTGCTGTATAGTGTAACGTGTACGGTTTTCGGAATGATAGAAACGGGCGGAGGTTGCACGTTCCTGATCTGTTAATACAGCGTTACAATCATCATAAAATAGCAGCAGGTTATTGGTTACCCCATGCCATATATAAATATTGCTACCGGGAATGCTATCGCTTGCAGGCAATTGCTGCCATTGCGGGTTGGTAATATAACTGCAATTAACGCTTCCGGGCATTACTGTTTAATATGCTGATGGTTTACCGGCAAATTTATTCAAAACCCCTTTTACGCCTGTCATTGTTTCGGTATAACCTGTTTTTAATATCTGACCAAGGTTAAAGTTAAGGAATTTTTTTAGCGACAAGTAGCCAAATAATGTACCGATAACAAATGTAGGGATGCTGGCTATGGCTACGCCATACAGGTTATGTAATAAATAAATACCAGCAAAATCGCCAACTACGTTAATGGCCAGCATGGTTAGTACCTTGTAAAAATTAATTTTAGGCTGATGGATCACATCAAGCGTAACGCCTGTAAACCTGTCGATCGGGAAAAATATAGCGAATATCATAAATATCCGGAACACGTTGGCTGCAGGCGTGCCTACCCATTTGCCGCCGCCTAACAAGCCTACGCCAACATTGGCCAGGGCAATAGCGCCTATTACCACCGGGATAAACAATATGGTTAAAGTACCTGCGTATTTTTTCAGTATCTTCTCTACTTCTGCTTTCCGGTTAGCGTTCTGGGCGGCCGAAAGCGACGTCATGGCAGTGGTTACAAAACTGCGCAAGGGTATCTCTATAATGTTCATCAGGCTTTGTGCTATGTTATAAACAGCCACAGCGGCGGGGCCTAAGGTAAAATTTATAATATAAGTATCTGAACTGCGCAGCAGGTTTGAACTGATACTTGTCCCCAAACTGAATTTGCCGAAATGATAAATCTCTGAAACCGCACCGCGCGTATGTTTACGCAGTTTGCCAATGCCTGTCCACCGGCACCAGAATACCACTATGCAGGTTAATACACAGCTTAAAACATTTACCAGCAACACAGTGTTCAGATCGATCCTTTTAAAAAAGATAAGCCCTAAAACTGCCAGTATAAACGATGCCTGGTTAACTAACCTGATATAAAGAATTTCCATGTAGCGCTGCTGGGCCTGCAGCAGCCAGGTGGCCATAACTATAGGCAGGGTTGATATAAACAGCGCACCGGTCCACTCTAAAATAGTTGTTATCGTTTCATTTTTGATATAACCTGTAAAAAAGCAGCATGGCCATGTTAGCAGGCATACCAATGCGGTGGTCAGCAGGCCAATGTACCAGGTACTGCCTAACACGTTTTCCCCGCGTTCCTTATCAGCGCCGGCAAAAAATTTAACAAAGGCAGTTTGTAAAATGCCTGTACGGAAGGTATCTATCAGATTGAATGTTGCCAAAAAAACAAACCAAATACCCACCTCGTCTTTTACCATGTGGCGGTATAAGATGGCGCTGGTGATAATGTTAAGCAGGGCCATTACTATATTGCCCGCAAACGACAGGAACTGCTTGTTTTTTAAAAGTTGTTTGATGTTCACCCTATCGTTTTTGTGATGTGATTATACCAGTTTAGCACTTTTGGTTTAATTTTCGGAGGTTTTGGTATCGTGCGGGGCAAGGGGTTTGGCATAGCTGGCTAACTTTTTCAATTCGGCAACTATGCGGAGCGTAGCTGCTTTTAGCAGGCCGTTATCTTTGTCAATAGTACGGGTACCTGTCCAGGTGCGTAGTTTATTGGCCTTTACCTGTATCACTTTGCCAAATTGCATCAGGTCAAAAGTTAAGCGGCCATCTTCGCCCCTTACGTTTTGCATGGTATATCCAACCATTAATGCCGGTTCTTTAATAAAGCCCATGGTCATGCCCAGGGTATTTAAATAAGGGCGTTTTTGGTGCCGTATGGCAGCCATAACATCTTTCAGTTTCTCGTAAATAAACAGTTTCCAGCGGCTGGTTCTCTCATTCCCGATAAAGGAATAACGGCCGTAAACACAAACAACGCCTGGCTGCTTAAGGGCGGCCATCATACCGTCTATCCACCCGGCCGGATAGATACAATCGGCATCGGCAGTTAAAATGTATTTACCTCTGGCATTTTCCAAGCCCATTTGCCTTGCAGGCCCGCAGCCTTGTATTGTTTGGGTAAAACTTTTAATATGCAGTTTATCTAAAATTTCCTGGGTGCGGTCGGTAGAGTTATTATTAACTACAATTATCTCTATAGGGATTTGGGTGCTGCTGTCTGCTAACGAGCAGATGGTAGGCAGCATATTTACCTCCTCGTTCCAGGCGGCAATGATAATACTTATTTCGGGTTGGGCAGCTTGCAGTTTATCCAGTCTGGCATTTACGGCTGCATAAAGCGATGCGGGGATTTCATCAATACTGCCGTAAGTGAACGTATATTTTTTAAGCCATTCAGGGTTACTTATTACGCTCATTGCAAGTTACGGTTAGTAAAAGCTTTAACAGCAGTGCTTATTAGTTTAAAATGCCCTTCTTTATTTTATCCAGAATATTGTTAACCTTTTTTATGTACCGGTGCATCTCGCCTATCGGCCTGGCATTGTGCCACAAGGTACGTTTACGGTACTGGTCAAATAATTCTTTATAGTAGGGGTTATTATTGTAAGTTTTATAAATGGGCTTGCGTGATATGAAGTGTACCAGATAGGGTGTTTTTAAATCGTCTGAAGCAAAATAATTCCACCGGCCATCTAATTCAAGCCATTGATCAGCTAATATCACATTTAAACCATACTGATCGGCATAGTTTGCATATTTTATGTTTACGGCTATGCAGTCAATAACACGCTGCGTTAGATTCAACGCTATCCATTTGGGGATATTTATCAGCAGCATCCCTGAATTAAAATATTTGGTATCCGCAGCTAAACCCAGTTCCTTATAATTAAACACGCCGCCCCATTCATTGCCAAAGGTAAGCAGGCGCGGGTCTTGCACTGCTGCTATGGCATGTTCGCCCAGCGCTGTGTGCCAAAGTTCGCTGATCTCGCCCAGCATCATCATGTCAACATCTAAAAACAAAGCCTTTTTTGTGCCCGGCGGTACTATATTAGGTATAAACAGGCGCATATATGTTGTTAAAGGGAACGATGTACGGTCAGTAGGCAGTTTAACGCCGGGTGTTATAGTGTCTTTCATGCGTACCCATGTCAGGGTGAACATATCCGCACTAACAGACTTTTGCAATTTTTTCTGGCTGCTTTGTTTTACGCCATCCTCTACAATATATACGTGTATCTTTTCCCCCGTTTTATGGTTTACTTCTATTGATTTTAGCAGTACAGCCAATAACACAAGATAGTGCTCGTCTGTCACTACAACAATAGGAATGGGGTTCAACAGGGGCATTTTAAATTAATTAACCTTTATACTCATATTCATAGATATTTGTTCACTATGGCCGAGAACTCGTCGCCCCTTTTATCCCAAGTATTATCGGCCGCTACGGCCAGTCTGGCCTTTAACGCGGCAGAGGAATTATCTTCAAGCGCTGAATGTATAGCTTCAGAAAACTCCCGGGCCGATGCGCAATAAGCTACGGTGTTTTTGGTAAATACGGCAAGATCGGGATTGAAGTCTGTAGCTACCACTGCTTTGCCAGCCCCCAGATATTCAAATAACTTCAAGGGAAAGATAGTACGGCTGAAATCGTCCTTTTTAAAGGGCAACAGCGCTACGTCAAACCCTTTGAGTATGGCCGGCATGGCGGCATACGGCATCCTGCCGGGCAGGTATATGTTTTTAGTGTGATAAAACCATTCGGGGATGTATATTTTGCCTTGAGGCCCAACAAAAACAAAGCTTTTATCAGGGTTTGATTCTATTACTACCTTTAACATATCAAAATCCATCCGCCGTTCAATATTGCCAAAGTACCCGATAACAGGTTTGGGGATACCCGCTATACTGTGGTGCACGGGCAGCGTTGGGTCTAAAGCCTTTTGACTGCAGGCAATATCTGCCGCATTAGGTACAAAATATGTGTTTGGGTTAATCAGTTTCTTTTCGGTATAAAGTTGTTTGCTGGAGCATATCACCACATCGGCAGTTTTAACTACATGGCGTTCAGATATGGTACCATGCCGGGTATCAAATGGGGGCACCAGCGGGTCGACACAATGATACACCTTTAATACTGGCTTCAGCATATCGGCAATGTTAGGATAATGGAAGTTATAGGAGTTGATGAAGACATACTCGACAATATTATATTTCCTGATCACCTTTTTTATCCGGTTAACAATAAGCATTTGGTTAAGCTTTAAAGCCAGGCGGTAAACCGGCCCTTCGGGCAAAAAATGGATGGATGCCAGAACCGGGCATATCACTACATTAAGGTTAGGGCTATCGGTGTTGATAATGCCATTTGAAAACAGGCTGAAATGCGGCTTGCGCACCTTAAAGTTATCAGTGTTTTTTAACTTGTAATAATCGCGCCAGGTATAAGGATTATCTACATAAAATACCCGATTTTTTTTGGCAAGCTGCCGGGCTATAGTAAAGTTTGTCGATTCAAAGTCGCCGTCAAACTTCATCAGCCCGAGTATAATGATATTTTTCCCTTCCAGTACCATTATACCCTGCTGTAATTTTTCAATGGCACCGGGCTTTCTCCTGCAGTCAATTTCCGGTCAATTTCCGGGCATTTATAGATAATGGCCACCATTAAAAAAAAGTAGATGTTGGTGGGGAACTGTACCAGTGCTTCCTGCGGATAGTTGCCTATGGCTATGGCAAATACCATAATGGTCATGGCCAGACAAATAGCTTTAACTTCGCGGTTCTTTATTAAAAAAAAGTTGATGATGCCCGTTCGCAAAATGACGAACATGAGCGTGCAAAAAATGATCATCCCTATCCAGCCCAACTCAACCGCTACCCGCACATACCCGCTATCAGGAGGGAAATGTGCCAGCATGGAATTTGGCGAAAATTTTTGACCCCAAACACCAACCGACCCCAAACCACCCCCTAACGGATGAGATTGTATAAATGGCCTTATGCGTGCCTGGTTACGTTGCCTTACAATGTAAGAGGCATCGTTCCCGGGTTTAAAGGCAGTTTGAAAACGATGGATATTAGGATCAGACGACGGGATAAATATTAATGCTAAAAAGGCGCAGGCGGCCACTATGCCAAACATCAGTATCTTTTTATTAAAGTTAAGCAGGCAAAATAGCCCCATGCCAGCCGGTATCAGCACAAAGGCGCCGCGGGTGCCCGAAAATATCATGGCCACAAAAAATAATACCACGCAGGCCATTAACGCAGCTTTTTTCCAGGGCCGGGTTGGCCCCCAGGTTAACCCTATGGAAAGCAGCGAGGCCAGTACCATATTATAGGCAAACACTACAGGATCATTATAAAACGAGAATTTACGCCAGTGCCCATCAATAAAATACAGCGCGGCACGGTCAGGGTCTGATTGGAGTATCTTATATTCAAAGGCCGAAAAACCTATAAACTCTTGTTTAACGGCATACAGGGCTGCTATAACAGAATAAGCCAGCCACATAACAATAATTACCTTGATAAACTTTACCGTGCTTATATGATACGCAAAAATATAGTATAGCAATGGCAATAGGGCCACAGTACGCACAGTATAAAGCCATGCCAGCTGCGAATCGGCCGAGGGGTTTATCACTTCCAGCAAGTTGTAAGCCAGCCAGATCAATATCATATAACTTACCGGGCTTTGAAAAACACTGTAATCCTTATTTTTTTTTTGTTTGATAAAAAAGCCTAATATCAGTATTACTTCAAGCGCATCCATAACCGTACCCAGCGGAAACTCAATTGCAGCCAGGTTAAGTATGAGCATAATAAATTGCGCCATGGTAAGTAACAGAAGTATCCCAAAGTGCGGGTATACCACAATAGCATAAACCAGGGGCAGGGCAACAATAACAATAAGCAATAACACGCCGGTACTAAAACCTAATTTTATTACTGTAAAGGTTAATGATACCGAGGCAAGGGTAAGTAACACAAAGCCAACCGGATTCATAAACTTTTCTGCAATAAACAGTTTATGCAGTGTTTGGGCAAAACTGCGTTTCTTTTCCCGGTTGTTGAGGGGCACCCAGTCTATCATAAATTAAATATGACCTTAAAAAAGAAGTAAAATACCACTATAAAAGCAAAAATAATAGCTGCACGCTGTTTGTATTTAATAACCTGCGGTGCTTCCCAATCAAAAGCGTTGGTTTTTTTAACCGGGTCGGTCCTCATTTGGCCTCCATAATTTCATTGATGCTTTTTTTGTGGAAATGTGCAGTAGCTACCGAGCGTTTATTGGCTCTGCGCACGTTAACTAACGATACCAGCTGGTAAAACATAAACATCGGGATGTTTCGTAACGATTGGTATATCCGCTTGTCTGTATGCGATGCCCTGAGCGATAACATAAACCCTGCAATAAATAATACGAAACAACCTGCCCATAAGGCAACGGCGGTAAGGCTTACCCATATATTAACACACAAGCACAGCGCTGATAATATCAAAAAGATAAACAGCGGCGGGCGCAGCAGCACCAGCCCAAAGATCAGTTGGTTTTTACTGAGGTTTTTAATTCCTGAACCTATAACCCCGAACCCCAGTTTGAAATACCGGAACCAGGTGTTTATCCACCGGGCACGCTGGTTAACTAACTGATCCGTGCGGGAGGTTTTTTCGTCATACACAATGGCATCAGCGGCAAAGGCTATGCGTTGGTTCCGGCCTACAATGGCAGCCTGCAGCACCTTATCAAACCCGGCGCCGGTAACATCCAGCTGCTCCAGGCTTTCCCTGTACAAGGCGGTAGTGAACGCCATGCCCGACCCCGCCAGCGTAGCCGAAGAGCCTGCCCCGAACAATACCTTTCCGTCGTAAAAATGGTAATATATATCGCGGGCGGCATCCAGGCAGGCATAAGTAGTATCCAGGTTCTTTGCTTCACGCGGGCCCTGCACTGCATTGAAGCCGGCATTAAAGTATTTATCCAGCTCAATCAAATAATCGGGGTGTACCAGGTTATCGCTGTCAATAATAGTAAGGAAATGGTGCGGGCGCACAAAACGGTTAATGGCATAAAAATGCGAGCGGGTGTTGCTGGCCAGTGTTTGCGGGGGCCGCATTACAATAATGCGGTCATCATCAAAGTTCAGGGCGCTGATATCGCATTTATCAGCCACCACGTAAACCATATAATTTTTATAATTAAGCTTGAGTATCGATTCAACAACGGCTTTTACAGTATAGGTTTGTTCATATGCGGTAACTATAATGGCATAATCATTCCCGGGCACGTGGGGGGCATTTTCGGCTGGTTTGCGTTTTTTAGTAAGGCTGTAAAAAAAGTACAGCGCCAACGGAAAAACAAGGTTAAATGCCAATATAACCTGAACGATGGCCCATATGGTATAGATAACACTATTCATGCGGTAAAAATTGCTCAGGTTATTTTTTAGGCGCCCGTTTAATGGACTTGTTTACTATCCAGCCGGCAAATTTTTCGTTCGTGGCCTGTAAATACCTTATAACCTGTTTTTTGTTATTGGTAATAACATTGCCTGCCTCAAAAACTGCAACAAACTTATTTACAAAAAGAAGCCATTCCTTTGCCTTGTTCATGGCATCAAGCGCAGGGGCTTCAATAATCACCACGTCATATATCCCGCGCAGATCATCCAGCTTTTCATTTATCTGCCGCTCATCGCTTACTTCAAGCAGCGTAATATCGCCGCCGCGATTGCCTAAGGCGTTTATTGCCGGGGCCAGCCGTTCATAATATCCCGACATTGATTTAAACACATCCTCCACATACATTTTGGGGCTTAGGGTATGTGTTATTTCCGGGTTTTTAAAGTTACCGTCAATAAGCAATACTTTCTTATTGATCATTGCGTACGAATAGGCTAAGCTTAAAGCAAACAGGGTTTTGCCTTCGCCCTCCACCATGCTGGTAACGGCCAGCACCTTCTGGTGGTTCAGTTCCTGGTCAATTTCAAACCTCACTGCCCGTAACTGATCTTTGAAATGCTGCATTTTATCGCGGTTCTCTATATCCCACAGCTTTTTAAGATCGATGCCCGGCCCGTTTATGCGGTTTAAATTGCCCAAAACAGGCAAGTTTGTAGCTTTAGCCAGCTGCAAGGGGTGCTTAATGGAGTCATCCAAGTAAAAAGCTATAAATAGCACCAGCAAACAAACCACAAAGCTCAATACGCCACTAAGCAAAACCAGCAATATTTTTTTTGATGGCTGGGCTACTTCGGGCATGGCCACCACAACTTGCGTCAGTTTTGAACTAATGCTTGATTGCAGGCTGGCCGCATTGAATTTATTTAATACGTCCTGGTACTCTTTGCTGGCATTGTCTATCTCAAAATTATAGGTATTAAGCGTTGCATTTAATGGCACCAGCCTGTTAAACTGCGCCTTTAACTGCCCCACCTGTTTTTCAACCGCTGCCTTGCTGTAGCGGGCCTGGTCATACTGTACCTGCAGCGTACGCAATTGCTTAAGCTGGTCGTCTTTGCCCACCAGTGGGTTGGCAATATAACTGTCGGATGTTTCATTGATCTGCTCAACAAGCCGTTTTTTTAACGAATCCATGGTAGCGCTAAGCTTGGGGTCATTATCGCTGCGCACCCACCTGTCGGTTGCGGCGCGCAGTTTATCCTGGGTATTGGTTACTTCCAGGTTCAAATTAGTAACCTTTGCTTCAGCATACTTTCTAACCTCGGGGGCAAAGTTCTGTTTTACCCCCTCTAATGCGCCTCGGTAAGAATCGGCCTCCTTTTGTACCTGCGTAAGCATATCTGCACTGGCCGCCAATTGCGTTTGTATGGATTTGGCCTGTTCCTCCAGGTTTAAAATACCATTGGCAATTTTATAATTCTGCAGTTTATTGGTAATGGTATCCAGCGCGGCACGTTTTTCATCCAGCAGCTTGCTTAAAAACTGGATGGATGTCTTTTCGTTTTGTTTTAAGTTGCCTGTTTGGTAGGCTATAAAACCCTGGCATAAGGTGTTTACCATAAAAGCCGATAGCTCCGGGTTCTCAGTGGTGGCTTTTACAGATATGAAGTCGCTGTTCTCATCCCTTGATATCTCAATAGTTTTACGTAACGAGCGTTCATCATAATTCATAGATATCAGCAGCCCGTTCAGCCAGTTTTCGTTAGGATCGTTAATCGAAAGCCCTTCAAGGCGGCTCAGCTTGCTTTTAAAGGCTTCAATGGTGCTGGCTTTTTTAGCTGATTCCTGCGGGTCGTTTATATGGATATAATATTTACCCACCGGCCTGAAGGGCTGGTTACTTGTCAGGTCATGAATGATAAGCTGGTATGATACCATATCCATCATCTTTTTCAGCTTCATCAATTCTATCAGGTTACTAAATTCGCCGTTAACGCGCGATTCCTGCAAGTTGCTGGTAACGGGATCAACAAGCTGGCCGGTTTGGTCAATAATGCCTGTTGCAATTTGCCCGCTTGATACAAAATCGTTTGCTAAGCGCTTAACCAGAAAAAAAGCTACGGCCATAGTTACAACCGGGACGATGATAAGTACCTTTAAATATTTAACTAAAAGCTTAAAGAAATCTTTAAAATCCATTACTTAATATCTTCCAATCTTTTGCCTAAAATTTCTTCCAGGCTTACTTTAGCATTGTAAAAAGCCAGTTCGGCGGTTAGCTTGCCTACATTTTGTGTGGTAAGCTGGGTGAGGGCGGTATTATATTCGGTAAGCGTGGTAGAAACTTCTTCGTAACGGTGTTTTACCTGTTCAACATTTATCTGCGCATCCTGCACGGCATGGGTTAACAGGCGAAGGCTGGCGGCGGCCTGCAGGTAACCGAAATACAGGTGCTTAACCTGCGCCTCAATGCTTAAGTTATATTCCTGCTGCTGCAGTTCATAAACCTCTAAATTTTGTTTGGCATTGTGCGTTAAGTATGGTTTGGATATTAAGCTGCCTAAACTAATGCTGAACGCTATTTGATAACCGTTAAAAAAAGTAGTTGAACTGCCAGTGGTGTTAAACAAATTGATAGAATTACCGGGGTTGTAAATGTAAGACGGTGTTATTGAAATAGCATCAAACCACGCGGCCTTTGCCTGGTGATATGATGTTTTTGCTATCCCGGCCTGCGCGGCCTTTATCTTTACCTCGGGATAATACTTTTTGGCGGTGTCTATCAATTTTTGTAAAAATTGGTAAGATACGTCGCCTGCAAAACTTTCACCAACAGTTGTACCTGGCATGGTACGGTTATTTTGTGCGGAAATACTGCCGGAAAATAACAGGGTGAAAATAATGGGGAGCAGCCGCTTTGTGTTTATGGTCATTAGTAGTTATACTTTTTCTTTCTGGAATAAGGCAGGCACGGTGCCCAGCATAATTTTAAAATCGAGCGTCAGGGAATAATTTTGTGCATAATAGTTATCAAGTTTTTTTCGTTCCCGTTCAGACATTTCGTCCTTACCCCGCTTGGTTATCTGCCAAAGGCCGGTTAGGCCGGCGGGGCCTAAAAAACGCATGGCCCACTCGTTCGAGGTCAACATTTCGGCCTCGTAAACTGGCAATGGGCGGTTGCCAACAATAGACATATCACCCTTTAAAATATTAAATAACTGCGGCAGCTCGTCAATACTGGTACTACGCAATATCCTGCCCAGCCGTGTTATCCGCGGATCGTTCTTTATCTTGACGAAAGATGGTGTTTTGGTGCCGGTGGTCTCGGCGGCATACTGGTTATTTTCAAGGGATAATTTTGCCAGTAACTGGTCGGCATCGCTCCGCATCGATCTGAATTTATAAAAATCAAATACATGGTAACCGGTACCTACACGTTTGCTTTTATAGATAACAGGCCCTTTTGAGCTTAACTTTACAGCAATGGCTACAATAACAAGTAATGGTGAAAGGCAAAGCAGCGCCGTTAACGAAATGATAACATCCATTGCACGCTTGCCGCGTGGCAGCTTATAGTGGGTGTCAACCTTTTCTGAAAGCTCGGACAAGGTTGGTTTTATCAGTTTAAAGTTAACCAGAAAATTCAGCCGTTCGCGCAGGTGCGCAAAATTCACTGGCATGGTATAAAGGTCGTTTACCTTTAATTTAATGGCCTGCTGCCTTAATGAAGGCACAGCCCTGTTTGATAGCAGCACAATAAGCATTTGCTTAAATAAGTTGTTGCTTCTCAGCTTTTCAACAAACTTAAGGGTTTCGCCGTTCTCATCAATTTCTATCAAAACAATATCGGGCATACTTAATAGTGATTGTTCGGCAAGGTATTCGTCCAGGTGCAGCGTGCCGTCACAGGCAAACACCTGGTAGTGGACCGGTAACTCAGCAATGATAAGGCCTTTAAGCTCAGTACCGGCATAGGCCAATTTTACTCTTAACCCTGCGCTTTCATTCCAATCAGTTCTTATCATAACCTTTCAGTACTTTGCTGATCTCTGATTTTAACGTGCTGGGTATAAAAGGTTTATGCAAATATCCATCAACTTTAAACGGCATGGTATCAACCTGGTCCTGAAGGTCATGCGCTGCTGATAGCAGTACAACGGGTATATCTTTGTAAAAACCGCTTATCTTAACATTTTTTACAAAAGCTTGCCCGTCAAATGTAGGCATCTCTAAATCTGATATAATCAATTCAGGCATATTACCTTCTTCAAGCCAGTCAAGCGCATCAAACCCGTTGGTTTTAACCACAATATCGTAATCTTTAGACAGTATGAAATTCAGTAATTTCAAAATGCTTAAATCATCGTCAACAATTAACAAAACTTTCTTCATCTATATCAATTAGTAATAAGCTTGCTAATGATATCTATGTCCCTTATAACATGCACACTTTAAATTGCGTTAAGCAAAGGCAATGTTTAATTTATTAATAATTTGCAAAGGATATTAGATATATATATGCCACGTTATACGGATACCGTTGCCATATGTTTCTTTACTATCATTTGTAATATCTCTTTGGTTTTGTCGGGGTAATTTACCTTTATTACTTTGCTGTCGTTAAGCCAGCTTTTTAATATATGATGATGCTTCTCTTTTAAACTTTTCATTAAGGGTACGCCCATGTACTTAAGGGCGGCAGCATTAAGGTGCTGCTCATACTGGTTTTTCATGGGGATTACCAGTAATTTCTTTCCCATAAAAAGGGCCTCGGCAGGGGTTTCAAACCCTGCGCCGCACAGCACACCGGCAGACCGCGCCATGCTTGCTATAAACCTCTCGTTATTTATAGGCTGGATATGAATATTTTTATGCCGTAATATCTTTTTATTGTGTTTGGAGAAAACATCCCAGGTGATATGCTTAATTTCAGACAACTGATTAATAAGGCGCTTATCGTCATAGGCGGGCAGGTATACGGTGTAATGCCCCGCGTTGGTAATAACCTGATCACGTACCTGCTTTCTGATAACAGGCGTAAAAGTGTTTTTATCAAACTGCGCAAAATGAAAGCCATATTGAACGTTTACAGGCGCATAGTGGTTAAGGATGAACTTTCCCATGAGGTCCACATCATCAGGCACAGGGGCATTTGGCGATATTACGGCCGCCTGATGGCTTAAACCAATGCAAAACTTGTTTTTTAAATTACAGGCCCAGGCCGATACAGGTTCAAAATCATTGATCACCAGATCATACCTCTCAACAGGTAATTGGTTTATTTCTTTTATAAACAGGCGTAGTTTTGCCTTATAAAAGCTTTTCCACAAGTCGACCCCGCCGGACTTCCCAAATATAAAACCCATGCCATGAAATTTGTACTTGACAGGGAAAGGCAGCGTCAAATCGCCCTGCATACCGCTTACCAGCACATCCACGTTGCCCATTTGCTGCAGTATGGGCACAATATCCATTGAACGGCTTAAGTGGCCGTTGCCCGTACCCTGTATAGCGTAAAGTATTTTCATATGTACGGAGTTAAAGATACCGCATATATGTTTGGCAAGTATTTAATAATTATAAACAAATAGCTTATAAAGCAGCTGTTTGTTTATAACTATATCTGTTTAAAAATGAACAAAAAGCTGAATAATATAAAAGTAACAAAATTTAACTATGGCAAAAATAACTATCGGCCCCGGCGCCAGTTTCGGTTTCCCCCGGCTTTACCGGCATTCGGGTTTTTTTGTGCCGACCGGTTGGTATGCTGCGGTTTGCCCTTTAATTCCTGGGCAATGCGTTGCTGTGGCGTTTGTTGTTTCATAGGGTAGGGGTGCCCTTCCTCTACCGGGATATTACGTGCTATCAGTTTATGGATATCTTTCAAGAATTCTTTTTCTTCTTCATCGCAAAAGGATAGGGCTGTGCCATTGGCGCCAGCGCGGCCGGTACGGCCAATGCGGTGCACATAGGTTTCGGGGATGTTGGGTATCTCATAATTGATCACATGGGTTAAATCGTCAATGTCAATACCCCTGGCTGCAATATCTGTTGCCACCAGCACACGTGTAGTACGGTTTTTAAAGTTAGTTAAAGCGCGCTGCCTGGCATTTTGCGATTTATTGCCATGTATGGCTTCGGCGGTAATGCCGGCCCGGCTTAAATCTTTCACTACCTTGTCAGCGCCATGTTTGGTACGGGTAAACACCAGCGCTGTTTCAATACCCTTATCCTTTAGTATATGCTGAAGCAGGGCGCGTTTGTCATCCTTATCTACATAGTAAAGGCTTTGCTGTATCGTATCAGCGGTTGACGATACCGGCGTTACCTCCACCTTTTCAGGCTTGTAAAGTATAGTATCGGCCAGTTGCTGTATCTCCGGCGGCATAGTGGCCGAAAAGAACAGTGTTTGCCTTTGTTTAGGCACCTTAGCTATAATCTTTTTAACATCGTGCACAAAGCCCATATCCAGCATCCGGTCGGCTTCGTCAAGTATCAATACCTTCAAATGATCCAGGCGTACATAGCCCTGGGTTATCAGGTCAAGCAGGCGGC
>CAZZVY010000056.1:0-15336 GCA_964657585.1 uncultured Mucilaginibacter sp.
CCAGCCATGCTTCCGGCAATTTCTATAAGGTACGCACCATTGGCCTGTATAACATCGCGCAGATTAACTGTTATTTGTTCTGATTCCCACGAGGGGAACAATATATAACTGGCTATAAAAGCAATAACGGAGCCAATTATGGTATCTACAATACGTTCCTGTGCTATATTCAGGTGCCCTACACCTAAAAACTTAAACAGTATCAGTACATAAGGCGTCATCAGCATTACACTGACCACATAATTTAACCGCTGGAAACTGTAGGCCCCAATCATAAATATTACCAGGAAAATAAATTGAGCAATAGTATTATGCACAAATACCAGGATGAGTACCCCGGCAATACCGCCAACTATGGTGCCTATCAATCGCTGGACATTGCGCTGTTTTGATAAGCTGTACCCTGGTTTCAGGATAACGATAATGGTTAACAACACCCAGTAACTATGATGCCCGAAAACCAGCTTGCGGCCCGTAATATAGTCGGCAAAAACCAGTACTTCGGCGCTTTTAGTGATACAAAACCCGATGATACATACTAAGGCCACTCGTAGCGAATGTTTAAACGCAGCTGAGCTAAAAGTAAGGTTATCCAAAAATATCTGCGGGGCATAATCCTGGTGCTTCACAAATTTGGAAAACTCAATATCGTTCCCATGTTCCATTAATACGCTTGCCGAGCGGGAATTATGGTAATTATATATGTCGTTTATCCGCCGGTTAAGGTCGCGCAGGTTAATCAGTATTTTTTTTAATACCAGGTTACTTACGGCATTATCTTTTTTGCCAATGTCGTCTATCCTGATCTTCAACTGTTCCAATTCCCTCTCAAAGCTAACGCCGTATTTGTAGCGGGTGTTGGATAGTATGGCAAAGCCGATATTATCCAGTTCATCGGCCATACGGTGTAACAATCCAGAAATTTCGTTCAATACACCGCTGTTTTCAAATTTTTGATGTATTTCCTTATAGTCGTAATGTGTCGCAATAATTTGGTCGTATAAGTCTACCAGGTCAACAAAGGTAATTACCAGCAGCCTGCTGGCATAAGTAGATTCCTTTATGGCAACCCGGCTTTTAAACAATATTTCCCTTACAATGTCCTGGTGCTGGCTAACCTGTATCTGCTGCGATACCAGTTTTCGGTAATTTTCATCAATATCAGTATCAGGCCGGTAAAAATCAGCTTTGATGCGCAAAAACTTAACTACATCAATCATATTTTCGCCAAGCGCCTGTTGCGCGGCCCGGTACGGCCTAATTCTGAAAAACAACAGGCTTTGCAGCATATACCACACCCCGCCAGCCAGTAAGGTAGCGCTATACTGCACAACCATATCCGGCTTGTTGGCCTTATCCATCATAAAAATCATAATAAGAAGGGAGGCCGTACCAACGGAGGCAGCACGGTTGCCATATACCGTGAACATGGAAAATAAAAAACAGAATATAAAAATTTCGGTACCGAGCGTGTAAAGGTTAAAACGGGCAAAACCCGTAATAACTGCCACCACAAATATTAATCCGTTACATATCAGCATGGCATTGCGCTTATGCAGGGAGGGGCCCGGCGTATCAACTACACAAATACAAAGCGCACCTAACGATAGGGTAAGGCCGGTATCAAATAAATTAAACTGAGCCAGTATGAGTGTAGGCAATAAAATGCCCAGCGAGATACGTAACCCGTCAGAAAAATACTGGCTGTAAAAAAAGCTCTTTATTTCCCTGATCTTTATATTCATTAACTATGGCAGCAATTATTGCACAAAACTAAACAAATTACTTATTGGCATGGTTTGTTATAGTAATTTGTGAATTATGGCAAAGGCTGTTTAATATCATATGAATAGTGTTTAACTTGACCAGCAAATTAATCTTGTATTTTCGTTATATCACTAACCTTATATATGCCAGTAAATTTAAAGTACAGCCAGCGTGAAACTATATTTAGCCAGGAAGTTGAAAGACGATTCCAGTTATATGACAGTCTTTTTTTAACCCTTCCATTTTATCAGGTAAAAGATACGGGTATATTATTGCCCTTTTTCAGTTCGCATTGCGAAAAGGAAACCATCGGGCAAAAATCGCCCACTGAGATTATTGAGTCGTTCTTTAAAAAATATGTGCCTAATATTGATCATCACGAGCAAATCAATCGTTTATTTAGGTTCATACAATATATTGAACGTCAGGTGGTTTTATTTGATGCCATTGAGGATTCGTCTTTTAATAAACTAAATGCCTTTGACAAAAGCAGCACATTGCAAAGTTTATTGCAATCGTTAGATGGCAATGAGACCATGCGCAACGAGATTGCTCAAAAATTAAAAACTTTTACTTTGCGGCTTGTGCTTACTGCACATCCTACACAATTTTATCCAAGCCGGGTATTGGGTATAATGACCGACCTGGTTGATGCTTTAAAGGTTAATGACATTAATACCATCAACCTGCTGCTACAGCAGCTGGGCAAAACCCCATTCTTTAATAAAACATCACCAACGCCTGTTGATGAGGCGGTTAGCCTGATATGGTTTTTAGAGAACGTATTTTACCATGCGGTTACACGTATACAAGCCACGCTCGAAGAAGAATTTGACATAACCGATGCCCTACATCAGGTGGTTGAACTTGGTTTTTGGCCCGGCGGCGACAGGGACGGCAACCCTAATGTACATGCCGAAACTACTAAAACTGTAGCAGCAACATTAAGGCAGGTTATTTTCCGTTGCTATTACCGCGATTTCAGGGTGCTGAAACGCCGGGTTACCTTCAGAGGCGTAGAAGCCCCTATGGCTGCGCTGGAGCAATTGATCTACCTGAACGCCTTCAATGAACAAACAATTCCTGCTAACCTGCAGGACGAAATGCTTTCATTACTGCAAGCCATTAAACAAACGCTAATAAAAGACCATGATGAACTGTTTATTGACCTGGTGGATGATCTTTTGCATAAAGTTCGTGCATTTGGCTGTTATTTCGCCACATTAGATATAAGGCAGGACAGCCGTGTATTACGTAATGTGTTCAGATATTGTACAGAAAGCCATCATGCTGATGGTGAGATAAAGGACGGTTATCTGGAATTAGATGAGCAGGAAAAACTTAAAACTTTAACTTTTAACGAAACTAACTTTTTCTGCGGCGACGATGCCGACGACCTTACCAAAGATGCGCTGAACACCATCAGGCTGATGAAAACCATACAGCAAACCAATGGCGAAAAGGCCTGCCAGCGGTTTATTATCAGCAACTGCCAGCAGGCCTCAGATATATTACAGTTAATTAACCTGTTTTTATGGAGCGGCTGGAAAAAAGATGAATTAACGGTTGATTTTATGCCGCTGTTTGAAACAGTTAATGACTTGAGCCATGCAGCCGGTGTTATGGAAAAATTATATACCCACCCGTTTTACAAAGAACACTTAAAATTGCGCAATAACCGGCAGATCATCATGCTGGGATTTTCAGACAGTACAAAAGATGGCGGTTACCTTATGGCTAACTGGTCTATCTATAAAGCAAAGGCAGAGTTAACGGCAATGGCCCGCAAATATCATATTGAACTGGCGTTTTTTGATGGGAGAGGGGGGCCGCCTGCACGCGGCGGTGGTAAAACACACCGTTTTTATGCTTCCATGGGCAAGGATATTGCTAACGAACAGATCCAGTTAACGATACAAGGGCAAACCGTAAGTTCACAATACGGATCGGTTGATACAGCCACATTTAATTCGGAACAGTTGATAAATGCAGGTATATTATCGGCGCTTAACCCTAACCGGCACGATCTGCTAGACAATAGCCATAAAAAGATGATATCTGAAATGGCTGAAGAAAGTTACAAAGCCTTTATTACCCTGCGCGAAGACCCGCTGTTTATGGATTACCTTGAAAAATTAAGTCCCTTAAAATTACTATCACGCATTAATATCAGCAGCCGGCCCACTAAACGCAACCCCGGAACCAAGTTAAAACTGGAAGATTTGCGTGCAATAAGCTTTGTTACCTCCTGGGGACAATTAAAGCAAAATGTTCCTGGTTTTTACGGCGTTGGAACAGCACTTAAAAAAATGAAGGGCCAAAAACGATGGAAAGAAGTGGCGGAATTATATCAAAACTCCGGTTATTTTAAAACTGTGGTAGATAACTGTATGATGTCTATGTCGAAGTCGGATTTCAGGATAACGGCCCATCTTGAAGAAGATAAAAAATTCGGGAAATTTTGGAAACAATTAAAGGATGAATATGAACTTACCCGGGAACTGCTGCTGGAATTAACAGGAAGTACTACGTTAATGGAAGAATACCCGATAGAAAAACGATCCATTGCCTTGCGTGAACGGATTGTATTGCCATTAGTAACTATACAGCATTATGCGCTGAGTTTATTAAACAACAATCCAAATGATGGATTAGCTGATATTTATAATAAGTTAGTTATCCGCACGGTATACGGAATAGTAAATGCCGGGCGAAATTCTGCATAATTCTAATCCTGGCATATGTTATTAAACCTTGGCTTATCAGCAATCACAGGTTTGTTTATATTAAAACCACACGTACCGATATTTGTTAGTATCATACGTTATTACATAAACTATGAAAAATTCCGGATTATTTTGTTTGTTAACCTTTTTAATAGTAATGCAGTCATGCCAGGGAAAAAAGGCGAAAAATTTTAATGAAAAATCGCTTGAAGCTAACCGTGGACTAGAAAATACACGTGCGCAAAATTTGAACTCAAAAACGCAAGTAGATGATCAGGCTTTAGACTTTATAAAAATAGCCAGCGAATCAGGCTTAACAGAAATTAAAGCATCAACATTGGCGCAGGTAACATCAAAAAACCCTCGCATAATTAATTTTGCTAAAATGATGATAATGGATCATACCCAGGCCAACAAAGACCTGACTCAGCTTGCTGACAATAAAATGGTGATACGGGCGGATTCAATAAGCCGTAAACATCAAAAAACAATTGACAGCATTAACCAATTACCTAAAACCAACTTTGATAAAGCCTACATGGGAATGATGGTAAAAGACCATATAGCCGCTGTTAAACTGTTTAAAGAAACAACTACTAACAGATATGAGGCGGTACAGTCTTTGGCAAAGAAAACTTTGCCAAAACTTAAAATGCACCTTGATTCGGCCAGGGCTATTTACTCAAGCCTAAAATAATTTAGCAAATTTAGTGGAGGTTTACTTCATCAGAAACTACTGATCTACAGTGTTGATATAATTTCATTATTCTTCTTTTCTTTATTTTCCTTCTCTAGATAAGACGTAGGGTATTCTTCTTTTCTTTATTCTTCTTTTGCCTTACAGCATTAAAATTTGAAATAAATTAATACCAAGGTTGCTTCGGCTCTATATCTTACTTGTATAGCCTTAATATATCGGAAAATAAATAACCAATTGGTAATAACTCAACCAGTCTGAGGTGCATATATAAAAATCCTATAATTAATATTATGTTAAATAGTGATAAGTAAATAAAGGGCCGTCATTCAAGATAGCCCTTCTTATTATTATTTGCCTGTTAAGGCATCAATCTGTTTTTTTATCTCGGTGGCGTGTGCCATGTCATTTTTGCCCAAATAGTAAGTCCGCAAGTTAGCTAAAGCATCTACTGATTTTGGATTAAGGTCTACCGCTTTTTGCAAATATGGTTTAGCAGCATCAAACATAGCGTTAGCTTTTGCCATACCGGCATCATACTCTTTTTGCTGGCTTGCCGGCAAATTACGGGTAGCATTAAAGAGGTCAATAGCCGGATTGATCAATACGTATCCTAAATTCAAATTGGCCTCAAAATAATTAGGATCAATTTCCAAAGCTTTACGGTAGGCAGCCTCTGCTTTGGCGAAGTAGTCGTCTCTGGTCTTCATTAGTTCGGCCATTTGCGGCGAAACAGCCACTGGGGCTGGTTTTGCGCCAGCCGGTGTTTTAGCTGCTGGTGGCGCTGATGCTTTGGCAGCCTTTTTCATGGCAGTGAGTTTGTTGTTGGCTTCATCGGCAACCTGCGTGTAAGTTATCCCGGCATAATAATATAACGATTTATTTTTAGGATCATTAGCTATAGCGCCTTCAATTTTTGATAAAACTTCGGCCTGCTTGCCGGTTTGTAAGCTTAATTCTATTCCTCGTTTGCTAAAATTTGGATCATTAGGATATTTTGCAGCTGCTTCATTCACTACTTTGATGGCCGCAGCTGTATCTTTCTTGTTTAAATAGAAATTCGACAAATCCTGGTATACACTTAATTTTTTTGAGTAATTGGTGCTTAGCAGCCGGGTATAATTTTCAATCGCTGCATCCCAGTTTCCATAATTGGCGGCAGCAAGGCCAGTATAATAAGTAAATGTAGTATCATTAGGCTTTATACTGCGGGAATAATCAAATGACTTATAAGCCAATTCATACTTCTTTTCAGTGTATTCTTTAACCCCTTTGTTCAGTTGATAATAGGCCATAATTTCTTCCGCATCCTCAAGCATTTTCTTGTTTTCACCTTTGGTATCCAGTTCCTTAGCTTTTTTTAAGGCCTCCTCAGCTATTGTAAAGCTAGGCATTGAGGTAGCCGGGACGGTATCATTAAATGCTATCGATGCATATATCGATCCCTTTAAAGCATAAGTAAGCGGCAAAGCGGAGGTTTTTTCGTTAGCTGACGCCTTATCGATAGACTCTTTTGCAGTTTTTAAACTGGTTAAAGCTAACGCCCCGGTGGCTTTATTGCCTTTTAGGGTCTGATATTTTGAGTATTCGCTTTGTGCTGTGCTTAACTCGCCTTTTTGTGCAAAGGCTGTTACTGTGATTAAGCCTAACAGGCCCGTAATCAAAAGATTAATTTTCATGAGACTTATTAATTGGTTAACTGTTTTAATTTGTTATTTATCCTGTTTGCCTGATTTTCATTCCCTTCGCGGGTATAAATTAATTGCAATAAATGTAAGCACTTTGGGTCATTTGGCGATATTTCATAAGCTTTTTCAAGCCACTGCGCCGCTCTCAAAAGGTCTTTTACGGCATTGGCATCATGTTTAGTGGCGCTTGCCTTTAGGTATAATAAACCAACATTAAATACCGGCTCGTAAAACGAACTCCGCAATTCAATAGCCCGTAAATAAAGAGATTCGGCCTTGTCTAACTGATCCAAATGATCGTAACAATTTGCTGCAATGAATGCAATATCAGCATTATTTGCATTATCATCAAGTAATTGGGGCAATAATGGCGCTAATGATTTATAATCGTTACGATTGTTATAGATGTTAGCCTCCTCTAACAAGAACGAATTATCGTTGGGAAGCAACCGCCTTGCTTTTTGTAGCATTTGCAATGCTTTGGCAGTATCCCCTACTGCTTTATAGGTATTTACTGCGGCATCAATATATTCACTGCGTATAGTGTCGCTGTTCAACAAAATACTGTAATATTTAGCTGCATCCTGTATATTACCAGTCTTGGTGTTTGCGTAAGCGATATAGGCATTGATTTCACGAAAATATGGCGCATAGTTTTGCGCTTTTTTAAAGGCCAGCAACGCATTCCTGTAATCTGTTACACGCATTTCAGCAAAGCCCCGCCTCATGTAAGTGTTAGCCAAACAGCCTTTGGCAAAATTAATTTCAGACTGGTATTTGTAAATCTTTTTCCTGGTAAGCAGATCGTCCACCAGCTTTGTGGTTTTGCTAAGAAAATCTGGCGGCTGATTGAGCTTATTCAGTGAGTCGGTATATAAAATACTGGAGTAAACTACGGCTTTATATACCCCTTTTTCCAAGTCAGCCGAATCAGCTTTCGTCTTCATCAGGCTGTCAACCGTTTTTTTAGCGTTTGCAAGGTATTTAATATCCTTTTGGCTGTTATAAAATGCCAAACTGTTTACTACACCCTTAAGCACCTCTGTTTGGCAGAATGCAAAGGAGGTAGTAAACAGTAATACGATTACCGGAAAATATATTTTACGGTTAAGCATTTTTTTTATTCCTTGTCGTCGGCAGGCGGCTCGGTAGGATCTGCTTCCGGCTCCTCGCCTTCTGTAGTATCAGTTAAAGAAATTTCATTTTCCGGAATACGTTCTTCAGAAATTTCTCCTTCCGGTTTTTCATCCTCCTCATCGCGCTCAATTTTTGCAACCGATGCAATTTCATCATCGCCTTTAAGGGTTATTAACCTTACCCCTTGTGTAGCGCGGCCCATTGTCCTTAGTCCGCTCACAGCAATACGGATAATAATGCCCGATTTGTTGATGATCATCAGGTCCTCATCATCTGTAACACCTTTTATGGCAACAAGTTTGCCGGTTTTTTCAGTTACGCTGATGGTTTTAACACCTTTGCCTCCGCGGTTAGTTACCCGGTAGTCGTCAATATCGGTACGTTTACCATAACCTTTTTCAGACACTACCAGTACAGTGGTATCGGGGTTATCAATACTGATCATACCCACAACTTCGTCCTGGTCGTTCTCTAAGGTAATACCACGTACACCGGTCGCGGTACGTCCCATCGGCCTTACTGTCGATTCGTTAAAGCGGATAGCCCGGCCTGATTTTAATGCCATTACAATCTCGCTGGTACCGCTTGTCAGGTTAGCTTCAAGCAAGGTATCGCCCTCGTTGATATTTATAGCATTGATACCATTTGCACGCGGACGGGAATAAGCTTCTAACGATGTCTTTTTTATAGTACCCTTAGCGGTACACATAATAATAAAGTTATTTTCCAGATAGTCCTGATCTTTTAAAGAGGTCAGTTTAATATAAGCCTTTATCTTTTCTTCCTTAGGTACATTTATAATATTTTGGATAGCACGGCCTTTGGAAGTACGGGAACCTTCCGGAATTTCAAATACCCTTAGCCAGAAACAACGGCCGGCCTCGGTAAAGAACAGCATATAATTGTGGTTAGACGCAATGAACAGGTGCTCAATAAAGTCCTCATCGCGGCTGTTGCTGCCCAATGAACCCTTACCGCCCCTGCCCTGCCTGCGGTATTCTGTTAATGATGTACGTTTGATATAGCCTTCACGGGATATAGTGATCACAACATTTTCGTCCTCAATAAAGTCTTCGGTATTCATTTCTGCCGATGAGTGCACGATTTCGGTTTTGCGCTCATCGCCGTATTTATCCCTTATTTCGGTAAGTTCATTTTTAATGATCTGGTAACGCAGTCCTTCATTCGCTAAAATAGATTTCAGGTAATTGATGGTTTCCATCAAGGCAGCATATTCATCTTTGATCTTATCACGTTCAAGTCCGGTCAGCCTTCTCAGGGTCATATCCAGAATGGCGCGGGCCTGTATCTCAGATAACCCAAACTGCGCCATTAAATTATCACGGGCTTCTTCTGGAGTATTTGACGCTCGTATTAACCTGATTACTTCATCTAAATGATCTAAAGCGATAAGCAAACCTTCCAGTATATGTGCGCGTTTTTCCGCTTCGGCCAATTCGTATTTAGTACGGCGGATAACCACCTCGTGCCGGTGCTCAACAAAATGATGGATAAGGTCCTTCAAATTAAGCAGCATTGGGCGGCCATGTACCAGCGCTATATTATTAACGCTGAACGAAGTTTGCAGCGCGGTATATTTATACAGGTTATTTAAAACTATTAAGGCATTGGCATCACGCTTTATCTCGTAAACCACGCGTATACCTTCGCGGTTTGACTGGTCGCTGATAGAAGATATGCCTTCTATCTTTTTTTCGTTCACCAACTCGGCGGTGCGCTCTATCATCAGCGCTTTGTTCACCTGGTAAGGAATTTCAGAAACCACTATTCGCTCGCGGTCGCCGTTATATATTTCTATCTCGGCACGAGCGCGGATAACTATACGACCACGACCGGTAAGGAACGCATCCTTAGCACCCTCGTAACCGTAAATGATACCGCCCGTAGGGAAATCGGGGCCTTTAATGTATTTCATTAGCTCGGTAACCTCAATATTGCGGTCATCTATCAAGGCTAATGTGGCATTAATTACTTCGGTTAAATTGTGCGGAGCCATATTAGTGGCCATACCCACCGCTATACCTGATGCACCATTGATAAGCAGGTTGGGCACTTTTGCCGGTAGCACAGTCGGCTCTTCCAATGAGTCATCAAAGTTCAATTGAAAGTCAATGGTGTCCTTGTTGATATCGGCCAGCATTTCCTCAGCTATCTTTTGCAGGCGTGCCTCTGTATACCGCATTGCCGCCGGCTGATCGCCGTCAATTGATCCGTAGTTGCCCTGCCCTTCCACAAAAGGGTAACGTAAGCTCCACTCCTGTGCCATACGTACCATGGCATCATATACAGAGGTATCGCCATGCGGGTGGTATTTACCCAAAACTTCACCCACTATACGGGCCGATTTTTTATAAGGTTTATTGTTATTCAGGCCCAGGTCCAGCATACCGTAAAGTACACGCCTGTGAACCGGTTTTAGTCCGTCGCGAACATCGGGGAGCGCCCGCGATACGATAACCGACATTGAATAATCAATATAGGCGGATCGCATTTCTTCGTCAATATTTATCGGGATTATTCTGTCTTCTGCGGGGGAATTTTCGTTTTCTGTATCTTCAGCCATCTGATTTATCTATAGAATATTGCGCTGTAAAAACGTAATAATTATTGGTCTTTAAAGCGACCTGCGAAGATAGGAAAATTACGGTTACCGGCAGATTTTTTTACTAACATATTAGCTGTTTTACACATAAAAACAGCTTTTTTCAGGCCCCTACTTTTCAATAAGCTACTTTACTTTTTTCCAGTATTCTTCTACTGTCATCCCTGTAGGTAAAGTACCTTGTAAGACCAATGTATCCCGTCTCATGAGATAGTGGTATCGTATGGTTTTACCGGTGAGTTTTGATGGTTGTGCGCTGTATGTTTCGGTCTCCAGGCAGGTGTCCTGTTTTAACCGGTAAACGCCTGATTGGTACTTTTGCGGCTTTTGCCCTTTCTCTAACAAATAAGCATCAAAATTATTGAGATGGTATTTCCGCTGTAACAAATATTCCTTAGTTGCGCCTTCTTTTTTACCGTTGTAAATTCCACCCTGAAATATCCACGTGCCAGTAAGACCTGGCGCGTTCTGAAAAGATAATAAACCAGCAATAACCCAACCCATTATCATAACTTTCAATATTGTTTCAGATCTCATATCTAAAATCTTATGTCTACACCTACCAGTCAATTCCCTTTTTTAACAAAGCCAGTGTCCTTTCCTCTTCGCTCCCGGCTATAGGCTGATAGTTGTAAAGCCACTTAGCGGTTGGCGGCAAACTCATTAGTATTGATTCAATACGCCCGTTAGTTTCCAACCCGAATTTGGTACCGGCATCATATACCAGGTTAAATTCGGCGTAGCGGCTACGGCGCATGTACTGCCACTCCTGTTGCTGGGCTGTATAATTTTTACGGCGGTTACGGTTAACCAGCTCCGTATAAACAGGGATGAACGAACGGCCCAGCGCCTTTGAAAAATCAAATATATTTGTCCAGCTTAAACTACTGGTTTCAGTTAATTTGTCATAAAATATACCGCCTATACCACGGGTTTCCAAGCGGTGTTTAATATAAAAATAATCATCAGCCCAGGTTTTAAACCTTGGGTAAAGGTCCGGACTAAACTGCCCGCAAACATTCTTTAAATGCTGATGAAAGTACCGGGCATCTTCTTCAAATATATAGTGTGGGGTCAAGTCTATTCCGCCCCCAAACCACCGCACCGGCTCCTGCCCACCGCCAAATGTTGAGGGCATTTCAAAATAACGGATATTCATGTGGATAATGGGCACCATCGGATGGTTAGGGTGCATAACAATAGATATTCCGGTTGCAAAAAAGTCGTTCTGTTCAACCTTTAAAGATCTTTTTACTACCTCTGGCAATTCGCCGTAAACAGCAGAAAAGTTAACGCCGCCCTTTTCCAGAACATTGCCATTTTGAATGATCCGGGTACGGCCGCCGCCGCCGCCAGTGCGTTCCCATAATTCTTCTTCAAATTTAACGCTGCCATCCAGTTGTTCAAGCGCTGCACAAATTTCATCCTGGATAGTTTTATAGTCAGCGGTTATTTGTTCTTTAGTGATCATTTTTTCTAACGGCTAAGTTACCAACAGAACAATCTGCAAACAATAGCAACCGATTTTATGACAATATGTGATCAATTGATCTTTGTCAAGGCTAATTAGTAATTACATTTGGTAAAATGTTTTACACGCTATATGCTGAATTAAATTTTAGCTAAACCAATATGGATTTATGCTAATCATTGCCTTTATTTGGCTGCATCTTCTTAAACTTTCCATATCTTCGTAACTTGTAAATAATTGGACTTCTCAAGTCCCAGATTATATTTAAAAATGACCAATACCAATAAAAAGATATTCTTAATTTCCAGTATCACCATTCCATTTTTGCTATATTCCATATACTACTATGGTATGATGATTAAAAATGCCCCCTATAAATTTTCAGAATTTGACCATATATACATTCAATATGGCGCAGGCGATAGTTTACTGAATAAATATAATTCCAAGACGGGCGATTACCAGTTCCTTAATAGCCGCGATTCACTGAAGAAAACGCATCTGCATCTTAACCAAAACGATCTGCTTTATCTTCATCGAAAAGCTGCAGACCTGGGTTTCTGGGATTTTCCTACAAATGAAACGCTTAATAACGATACTACTAAAGCCTCCGGGCCAAAAGTGGTGCGATATATTATTGAGTTCGGCTATAAACGTAAAACCAAACGGGTAGTGTTTGATGCCACTTATGATGGCAATCCTAAACTCATAGATGCCAATGTGCGCCTCATTAAAGAGATGCAAGGTGTAATAAACGAAGCTGATAATAAAAAAGGAAAATAGTATAACGTTTGCAGCACCTGGTTTTCCTTAGTTTACCTGTAATCTATTTCCGCAAATAATACTGGACTGGAACCGGTTATAATATTTCACTTAAAAAGAGCTTATTCCACTGTTATTTCATCAGCAAATATATAAGATGGACTTCCTTTGCTTTCATGCCAATCAGGCAAAGGGCCATATTGTTTAGCCGTTACCTTAATGTAACGTGCGCTGGTATTAACATTGGCAGTAAAATTTTGAAGTTTTATTTCTGCATCCTTAACATCGATTTTAGTTTCTACGCTGCTGACTTGCCGCCAGGTTTTATTATCATCAGAAACCTGGTATGTTACGTATTTAGGGAATACTATCCAGGCGCGCGAATCCTGCAAGGTGCCCAGGTTTATGCTTTTAACTGGTTTTACCGTGCCAAGGTCGAGCACCGCCACCAGATCGACACCTTGATAGCCTTGCCAGTTGCCTAAGCGCCAGTTAGTTGTGCCATGCCAACCATCTATTAATGCATCCGGTCCGTCGGCCGGGTAGTTGGGCACATATTTGTTCATTAAGCTTAATTTGATATCGCCTTTTGTTTTGGTGAATGTACCGCTGGTCACTTTGCTTGTTTTATCATTGTTAACCGCAATGGCCTTAACTGTAGTTGTGCTGCTGATAAGTATCGGAGAAGTGTAAGGCATAGAACTGGCTGTTGGCAAAGAACCGTCAGTAGTATAATAGAGTTTAGCGCCATTATTGCCGCTTTTAATTTCAACTGTAATATTATTCTTAAATGTGCGCATGCCGCCGGTAAAATACGGATTGGATACGATTTGATCATCAGTAATCTTTGAAGTTGGCTTCTCCAGGTCCTGCGTAAACAGGCGGTTTGGCAGCCGGCCGGCTAAATACTCAAATTCTCCGCCTTTATTGATATCCTCATAATCCAGGTAAAGTTTACTATACGGCTTTTTATTCAGGTTCATACCCTGCAGATAAATATTTGATGGCGAAGCCGCCAAATTATAAATGGTAAATTTTTTACTATTTTCCAGATTTATCACCGCCTTATCAAACTGCGGCAGGCCTATCTGGTATTGCTGCTGCCCCGGAGCCACATTATACATGCCTAATGCTGTCATTACATACCAGGCAGACATTTGCCCGCAATCCTCATTTCCTGCCAAACCATCAGGCTTATCGCTGTATTCTTCTGTTAAAATCCTACTTAAATATAGTTGCGTTTTAGTAGGGTCATCTGTAAAATTATACAAATAGGCCATGTGGTGGCTCGGCTCGTTCCCATGTGCATATTGCCCTATCAGCCCGGTAATATCTGCCTGCTGGCGGCCACTCAGTTTAGAAGTTGTAGTAAACAATTCATCCAGTTTAGCTTCAAATTTTTCTTTACCACCCATTTTTGACAATAAAGTTTCCTCGTCCTGCGGTACCAAAAAGGCGTACTGCCAGGCATTGCCTTCCGTATAATTATTGTTTACATCGGTAGGCTCAAACGGGCTGTACCAGCCGCCATTTGTGCGGGCCTGCATAAACCCATTCTGGTCGTTATATTGATTTTTCCAGTATTGTGCCCGCTGTATGTATTCAGTATAATCCTCTTGTTTACCTAACATTTTTGCAAACTGCGCTATACACCAGTCGTCATAAGCATATTCAAGTGTTTTTGATACAGATTCCGGTTCATCATCAGCTAATACCAATCCATTTTTGCGATAGGAATCCAGCCCGAACTGGTTACGGTTAACCGCCGATTTCATAGCATATAAAGCCTTATCGGTATTAAAATCACGTATGCCTTTAGCATAGGCATCTACAATAACCGGAATTGAGTGGTTACCAACCATGCAATATGTTTCGGCTGAGCCAACGGGCCATATGGGCAGCAGGCCGCCATCATCATACATGGCTAAAAAAGTTTTAATAAAATCAAGCGTGCGTTTTTTATCTATCAGGCTTAATAAAGGGTGTTCAGCGCGATAAGTATCCCATAACGAAAATATCGTATAATAATTAAAGCCGTTAGCCGTGTGTACCTTTTGATTCAGCCCCCGGTATTGACCGTCCACATCGTTATAAATGTTTGGAGCCAGCATACTGTGGTATAAGGCGCTGTAAAAAATAGTGCGCTTTATCTTCCCCTGATCAACAAACGGTACTTTAGCCCGCTGGTTAGGGTTTGATGCGTGGCCGCTGTAAGGATTATAACCGCCATACGCATTCTGTGCACCTTGTACCGACTGTGATTGTGACGGCGCACCCCCTTCCACCTGTATTTTAGCCAGTTCATTAACCCATAGCGTATGTGCATTTTTTTGTATTTTTTTAAAGTCAAAATCAGGCACCTCGGCATCGAGGTTTTTTAATGCACCCTCAGGGCTTACTGCCGATATGCCTACTTTGGATATTATTTCACCGGGGTTATCAAATTGCAAAAACATCTTTATGTT
>CAZZVY010000057.1:0-15131 GCA_964657585.1 uncultured Mucilaginibacter sp.
CGCGTAAAAACTCAGGATTTGAAACCACTGCAAATTCAACATTGGTGTTTTCCTTTAACACAGCGGTCAGCTTATCAGCCGTACCCACCGGCACGGTTGATTTGGTTACAATAACTTTATATTCTTTCAGCAGCAGGGCAATGTCTTTACCAGCGCCCAGCACATAGCTAAGATCGGCCGCCCCGTCTGCTCCCGGGGGGGTTGGCAGCGCCAGGAAAATAATCTTCGCATCCGCTATGGCCTCACCCAGGTCTGTAGTGAAAGTTAAGCGCCCCTGGTTAATATTACGGTGAAATAGTAACTCTAAACCCGGCTCGTATATTGGCAACTGGCCGTTCTTCATGGCCTCAACTTTTTTTACATTAATGTCTACACAGGATACATGGTTACCTGTTTCTGCAAGACAAGTGCCTGTTACCAGTCCAACATACCCTGTTCCAACAACAGCAATTTTCATATGTTATGTTTTTTTGTGATGATTGTATCGCGAAGATAGTAATTTCGCATTTAAATGCTGTTTACGTACAATATTGTTTTAAGGGTTTACTATTTATTAATTTACCTGGTATCTTTTTTTAATAAAAAGGCAGCTTTATGGATAAAAGGGCGAAAAAAACAACAGGTTAAAATGTATAAAAACAGTATATGGTTCCACTTTGCTTCATTAGGCGAGTTTGAACAAGGCCGGCCGGTTTTAGAGGAATTACGAAACAGGTATCCCGGCAGACCAATAGTCATCACCTTTTTTTCACCTTCTGGCTATGAGGTCAGGAAAAACACCAACCTTGCCGAAGCTGTGTATTATTTACCCTTGGATACTGCTAAAAATGCCCGTCGGTTTATTGAGACGGTGCAGCCTGGCATAGCCATTTTTACTAAATACGAATACTGGTATCACTTTTTTAACCAACTGCATCAAAGGCATATACCTTTGTATATCATTTCAGCTATTTTCAGGGAGCAACAAATTTTTTTTAGATGGTATGGCGGCCTCCACCGCAGGATATTAGGCATGGTAAGCCGTTTTTTTGTACAGGATGAGGAATCAAAACAACTGTTGCAGCATATTAATATAACCAACGTTACCGTTAGCGGCGATACCCGTTTTGACCGTGTTTGGGCCAACGCACAGCAACCGCTGCAGCGCCCTGCTGTAGCTGATTTTAAAGCCGGACAAAAGGTTTTTATAGCCGGCAGCACATGGCCTAAGGACGAAGAACTGATTGTTAAGCTTATTGACCTTTATCCCGGGTGGAAATTTATTATTGCCCCCCACGAGATTGGCGAAGCCAGGATTGATGAACTGATTAAGCTGTTAGCGGCCAACAAGTTTATCCGGTTTACCCAAACTGACAATTACCGTGACATTGCATCATACAAAATACTTATTATTGACAATATTGGCAAACTATCCTCTGTTTACCAATATGGCGATGTGGCCTACATTGGCGGTGGTTTTGGCGCAGGCATCCATAATACGTTGGAGGCCGCAGCTTTTGGCTTGCCCGTAATATTTGGCCCAAACTATCAAAAATTTAAAGAAGCGCGGGATTTGATTGAATTAAATGCCGGGACAAGCATAGGTAATTTTGATGAGCTGAAAAATGCAGCAGATTTATTTATGAAAGATGAGGCATACCGGCAAGCATCTGCAAGAATAATTAAAAACTATGTTGCCGAACATACCGGGGCAACAGAAGCTATTGTGGGGTATATTACCTTAAATACGTCATCCTGAATTTGTTTCAGGATATATCAGCACAAGTGACAGATTTACTTTTCAAGTGATGCCGAAACAAGTTCGGTATGACATTTTGCTACCCCTTTACTAACCCTACCAGCGCCTCAATAAACAACGGGCTATTGTTCAAACTTTCTACCAACTGCACATACTCACCGCCCTTTTCTTTGAAAAGGTCGTTATATTCTACCGATACCTCGTATACGGTTTCCAGGCAGTCGGCCACAAAGGCAGGGCAAAATACCAGCAGTTTCCTTTTGCCTTGCCTGGCCAGTTCTTCTATTACAACGCTGGTATAGGGCTGTACCCATGGGTTGTTGCCCAGCCGCGATTGAAAGCAGACGGTATAATGCTCCTTGTTTAAACCAAGCTTTTCAGCTATTAGTTTAGCCGTATGATGGGATTGTGCCGAGTAACAAAATTTATTTATATCATTAAAATTATCGCAGCAGCCATCTTTTTTTAAGCAGTAAGCGCCGTTATGGTCGCAATTAATTAATTGCCTTTGCGGCAAACCATGGAAGCTGAACAGGATGTGATCATAATTATCAGGTTGATATTTCCTGCCGTTGTCTGCAAAGCCTTCGATCATTAAAGGATTATCATGGAATGAGTTGACAAAAGAGATATTTGGTATGGTAGGCCATTTACTTACCAACCGCATTACTTTTTCATAAACTGAACCCGTGCTGGCCGATGCATATTGCGGGAACAAGGCTATTACCCTGATCTCGCTGACCAGGGCTTTTTTAAGCTGCTCCAGGGCTGTTTCGATAGACGGGCTTTGATAACGCATGGCCAGCTCCACCTGGTACTCGCTTCCTAAACGTTCCTGCAATAGTTGCTGCTGTATTAAACTATAATACAATAAAGGCGAACCATTCTCTTCCGACCATATTTCGCGATAGAGTTTAGCAGATTTTGGCGCCCTGAACGGAACAATGATACCTCTAACCAGTAAGGCACGTTGTATAACAGGTATGTCTATCACTCGGCCGTCCATTAAAAACTCATTCAGGTATTTGCGTACATCGGGCGTAGCGGCGCTATCGGGCGTACCTAAATTAACCAGTAAAACTCCTTTTTTGCTCATTTTGCAGACGGCAAAAGTACTATAAAATTTCTATCCTCCTTCTCTATTGTCCGGTCAGCTAAATTTCAGACAGGGGGCTGACAATATGAATTAACGTAATTCGGGTTAAGACCTTTGTCCCTTTTCAACCCCTTATTAAAGCTACTGCAAGTTGCACCTACTTAGTATTCCCCTAAATTTAGGGGAAATGTACCAGCGGTGCTAAAGCACTGGCTTTAATAAGAGGTTGAGTATTATGCATTTTGCCGTTTTGTTATCGAACTCAAGTTAATTTATGCATTAACTATTATAGCTAACACAGGATTATTATCTTTATAAAACTAATTACAATAATTCAGGTAAAGTTAATTATTGAGTTGTTTACATTTTATTCGCCTGTATGATTAAACTACTACCCGTTATCATTTCTTTTATCTTTTTATCTGCTGCAGCGGCATCTGCGCAAGATACTGTGAAACAACAGCGGTTTAACATTCATTTCCAGCAAACCATTATTACTCAAAGCAAACCCGCTTTCAGCGCTAAATACACCGGCGACAATAGTTTATTGCCAACATCTGAAACGCAAAGTTCTATTACAACTACCATGTATGGCGGCGCAAGGCTATGGAAGGGTGCCCAGGCTTATTTCAACCCCGAACTATCCGGTGGTGCAGGTTTAAGCAAAACGTTAGGCGTAGCCGGTTTCCCCAACGGCGAAACCTTCCGTGTTGGTGGCGATGAACCCAAAATTTACATTGCCCGCCTTTACCTTACCCAAAACTTTGAGTGGGGCAAAGATAAAGATACCCTTACCGACGATGCTAACCTGTTGGCAGGTACCTTAAGTAAAAGGCATTTAACTATTACCGCCGGTAAATTTGGAATGGCCGATTATTTTGATGGCAATAGTTTTAGTCATGACCCGCGGACACAGTTTATGAATTGGTCGCTGATGAGTAATGGCGCCTGGGATTACCCGGCCAATACGCGCGGGTATGTATTAGGCCTGTATACCGAACTGGGCCAGCCCGATTGGTCACTGCGTTTTGCCTTTACCATGGTAACCACTGAAGCAAACGGCTCGGTTTGGGATACCAGGATAGGCAGGGCTAATTCACAAACGCTGGAATATGAGCGGCGTTACACCTGGGGAGGGCAAAAAGGCACGTTACGCCTGCTGGGCTTTAATAACAACGGTAAAATGGGTAATTATCGCGATGCTTTGGCTTTTAGCCAAAAATCACCAAATATAGATACCGTACTGGCGTATGGAAACCGCAAGTTCGGTTTTGGAATAAACGCCGAACAGCATATTACCAATGATCTTGGCGTATTTGCCAAAGCAAGCTGGAACGACGGAAAAACCGAAACCTGGTTCTTTACCGAGATCGACCGGTCACTAAGCTTTGGCGGCGTATTAGAAGGCGCTTCATGGAAACGTACGGATGATGAGTTAGGACTGGCCTTTGTAGTTAACGGTATATCTGCCGCACACCGCGATTATTTGGCTGCCGGCGGATACGGGTTTATTATAGGCGATGGCGCATTGAACTATGGTAATGAGCTAATAACCGAGGTTTATTATAAGATAAACGCCTATCAAAAAAAGATATGGTTAAGCCCGGGTTACCAGTTTATTGTTAACCCGGCTTATAATAAAGACCGGGGCCCGGTAAATGTATTCTCGCTGAGGATGCATGTAGAGTTTTAGGGATTTACAAGTTATTTTCATATCAGACGCGACGCCAACTTTTGTTAGCCGCTTAACCCGAATTTATGCAATAAACAGGCGCAATATGTACTAAAGTGCTAACCTATAGGCATGTACATTATTGCGTATAGCCCCTTAATAAATATAAATGACATTGATATAATTTTAACAACAGCACAGCGAATGATCAACTTACACAGCTATCCAGGCTACATCTACAAACCAGTTCCTGCTATCGTAAAAACTGGCTACAGGTTTAAACCCTGACCCGACGGCAAACCCGTCAATTTCTTCTAAATCGTATTTTTGAGATATCTCCATCCAAATACATTCGTCCCTTTTAAAACAAATGGTTCCGGCATCAGGCAAGTTTACCTGTTGCTCTGCAAGGCTTACTAAATAGCTTTTACAGCCCCCTGTGGCGGGATCATAAGTAACATAATGATCAAATTTATCAATATTAAAATCGGTGCCCAGTTCGCGGTTGATCCGGCGCAGCAGGTTAAGGTTAAACTGCCTGGTGATACCGCCGCAATCATTATAAGCGGCTAAGATGGTGGCAGGGTTTTTCTTCAGGTCAAAGCCTATCACTGCCATATCGCCGAGGTTAAGGTGATTGCGCAGTTCCCGGCAAAAACCAAGCGCATCATCCGGCGGCATATTGCCAATATTCGACCCCATAAACAGCACCACCTTGCGGTTACCGGACAGGGCTGCGGCTTTTTTAAGCATATCAAAGTATTCACCCTGCAAGCCTTTAATTTTAAGACCTGGCAACGATAAAGGTAAAGTCGCATTTAGTGAAGATATTACATGTCCGGAGATATCTATCGGCAAATATGTAAAATCAGCCTTTTGTGCCAGCAGGTTCTTGAGCAAATGGCTGGATTTGGTAGCATCGCCTGCACCCAGTTCTATCAGATCGAAGGGCTGGCCACCCTGCATCAGGGTTTGTGCAATAGCACCGGTTTGCTGCGTGAAAATTTCCATCTCGCAATTGGTGAGGTAATATTCGTCACAGCCCATGATCTGCTGAAACAGCTTATCGCCTTCGCCATCATAAAAATACTTGGAATCCATCCGCTTTGGCGATGCCGTTAACCCCCGTACAACATCATTATAAAACCTGTCTTTATAGTTCTCTGAAATTTCGGGTTCAATAGTTTTTAATACCTTCATAATTTGTATTATCTGGCCAAGCGTATGCCGTTAAAAAGCCATCTTAAATTTGCCTGAAAAAAGTTGCGATAGGTTATTCGTTCGTGCCCTGCAGGCGTAGCTTCTGAAGCGCCGCGAAGTACCATCTGGTTCACCATAAATTTGCCGTTGTATTCGCCAATGGCCCCTGGCGCCGTGCTGAAACCAGGATATGGCAGGTAAGCGCTGGCTGTCCATTCCCAGCTTTTGCCCCATTTAAACCGGGTTGCAGCTACCTCCCATTCAAACTCGGTAGGCAGGCGCATGCCTTTCCAAAAAGCGTAGGCATAAGCCTCGTAATAACTGATATGCGTAACCGGCTTATCCATATTTAGCTTTTTCAAACCATGAAAGGTGTAATTATGCCACTCGCCGTCAATCAGGTGCCAGTACATCGGGCTTTCAACCTTATGCTCATTTACCCAGGCCCAGCCTTCCATATGCCAGTAGCGAAAATTGTGATAACCGCCTGCGTTCATAAACTCCAGGTATTCGGCATTGGTAACCTGGTTGGGGCTTATCTCATAAGCATTCAGGTAAACCTTGTGGCAGTTCAGCTCATTATCAAAACAAAAGCCATCCCCGGCAAAGCCAACTTCGTAAACACCTTCGGGTATGCTGATGAACGGACCATTCAAATACTCAACTTTGGCATATCTGTAATCTACAGCATAAGCCGGGAACAGAGGGTTGTTACCTAAGATGTATTTGATATCATAATACAGCAATTCCTGGTGCTGCTGCTCGTGGTTAAAGCCCAGGATAAGCAGTTCCCTAACATCAGCCGATGGTTCGGTGCACAGAAAATCGGTCATGGCCTTATCCACATAACCGCGGTACTGGTAAACATCATGTACGGATGGCCGGCTTAAATTGCCCCTGTCGGTGCGGATAACCCTTACGCCAACGGTTTCGTAATAACTGTTAAATACGTAATTATAATCGGCATTAAACTCCTGGTAACCCATAAAATAGGGCTTTAAAATAAAGGTCTCAAAAAACCAGGTAGTATGGCCCAGGTGCCATTTGGGCGGACTAACATCTGCTACCGGTTGTACCACATAGTCTTCGGTTTGCAGCGGACTGCAAATGGCCTCGGTATGCTGACGTATAGTTAGGTATTGTGTTATCAAATCCATCTATTTATTATCGAGATAATGCTTAAGGTCTGATATGCTTTTAACATTTAATTCGTCCGACTGTTTTTGCCGCATCATTAAAGCGTAGGCATTGTTAAAACCTATGGGTTGTAACCATTTAATATGGTAACGTTTTGCAAACTCCTGTTTTACAAAATTGTAGGTTTTATCTTTACTATGTGTTAAGCCGTCAATAACTTTTGGGGCGGGCTGTAACAGCACCTGCAGGCCAGTACCGGTATATTCGGGATAAAGATCAATCTGGTTATTGGTCAAGGCATCAAAACAAATCTTAGTACCGCCGAGGCCCGTCTTGGTAGCCACATCATAATTGGTATACCCTTTTATCAGCATGGTATACATTTGCGCCAGGATGTATTGCTCGCCGAATATCTTTGAGCCTATGCGCACTATGCCGTTAGTGCCCTTGCGCGAGGGTTTGTATAAATGCTGCTCCGTCAAAAATTCTTTTGCTACCCGTTCCGGGCTTTGGTGAAGGTAATCGGTGCGGTAATTTAACTCCGTCATAATGGAATCATTGATATGGCCCGTCAGCAGATCCAATGTTTTTTCCAGGCCGGGGAATCTGTTCAGCGCATCCATGCGCACAACCGGTGCAGCATAATAAGGTGGGAAGATGCCTTTATCATCCCTTAGCACTATCAGGTCAAATGCCTTTAATCGCCCATCGGTACTATATCCGCTGATCACGTCCAGTTTCTTTTCATACTCGGCCTTGTACATTACTGCATCGCTGATAACGATGGTGTGTATCTTTAAACCATACTTTTGCCGCAAACCCAGGTCGCCGTCCTGCCGCCCCATAAACTCTGGGGTAAAACCGGCGGTCAGCTTGCCGCCATAGGCAGATGGGATGAAGTATAAACTTGCCAAGAGCAGCAGTAATACAGGGATAGCAGCAGCAGGTTTTAGTTTTTTAAGTTTGATATTTTGCAGACGGGATAACAGAAAATCGAATATGATGGCCAGCAGCGCGGCGGGAATAGCGCCGGCCAGTATCATATTGGTATTGTTAAGAGAGATACCGCCGAAAATGAACTCCCCTAAACCGCCCGCGGCTATATATGATGCAAGTGTTGCCACGCCTACATTAATTACTGTAGCAGTACGGATGCCGGCCAGTATTACGGGCATGGCCAGCGGCAGCTCTACTTTTAATAATACCTGTTTTTTATTCATACCCATGGCGGTAGCCGCTTCGGTGATATAACCGTCAACACCTAAAATGCCGGTATAAGTATTGCGGATAATAGGCAGCAGCGCATATATGAACAAAGCTACAATAGCCGGTTTAGCGCCAATGCCTAACAGCGGTATCATAAAACCTAATAAGGCAATGCTCGGTATGGTCTGCAATACCCCGGCAACCCCTAATACCGCACCTGAATACTGTTTTTTACGTGCAATGAATATGCCTAAAGGCATACCGATCAGCACTGCAATAATTAGGGAAATAAAGGTAAGCCCGATATGCTGCAAAGTTTGCGCAGCCAGTTTATCCGACTCCTGGTACATGAAAGCCCATAAACTTTGCGGTTGTTCATTCATGCCGGTTGCAGGTTCTGGTATTGGTTAAAAGCGGCCATCAGCAGATTAAAGTTGACAGATTTTACGGTGCTCCCATCATCCTGCTTAATCTGTATAACTGAACCGCTGATTTTCAATTTTTCCATGGCCGACCAAACAGTCGAGTTAATGGGGTGAAGTTCTGTACCTTCGGCAAATGTGACCGGCAGTTGCTCCCATATGTCATTCAAGGTTAATGCCTTTAATTCTAACTGCAGGCGCTGGCCTTGCAAAAAACCTTTCACAAAATCATTGGCCGGGTTAAATAGTAACTGTGCAGGGGTACCTATCTGCATAATTTTACCCTTATCCATCAGGCAAATGCGGTCGCCCAGTTCAAAGGCTTCCTGCACATCATGGGTAACCATTATTATGGTTTTGCGGGTCAGCTCGTCCAACTGTTTAAACTCCGCCTGTATCCTGGTGCGGGTAACGTTATCCAGCGCACCGAAGGGCTCATCCATCAGCAATACAGGCGGGTTAGCCATTAAGGCCCGCGCCAGTCCAACACGCTGCTGCTGGCCGCCGCTCAGCTGGGCGGGATACGATTTTAACAGGCTTGCCGAAAGGTGCAGTTTTTCAATCAGCTCGTTAGTCCGGTTTGTGATCCGGATATCGTCCCATTTCAATAATTTGGGTACAACGGCTATGTTTTCGGCAGTGGTATAATGCGGGAAAAGGCCAGTGTTTTGCAGCACATAACCAATATTGCGGCGTAATAATTCAGGCGGTTGTTCAAGGATGTTCTTATCGGCTATCCATATTTCGCCTGATGTGGGTTCTATCAAACGGTTCAACATTTTCAGGGTGGTGGTTTTACCGCAGCCGCTGGTACCCAGCAATATGAGGTTTTCCCCATCCGCCACCTCAAACGATACCGAATCAACGGCAACAACTTCCCTGAAATGCTTGCTTAGCTGTTTTACCCTGATCATTAAGCGCTGGTTTAATCTTCAATGGACATAAACAGATTATTCAATGATTCCGAATACAGGGGATGCGCAAACACGCAATAACGTATCCTGTCATAAGTAATGCCGCCCTCCATCGCCATCTGCAATACCGACATAATTTCGCCGCCCTGCTCGCCAATGATGGCCGCGCCCAGTATCTGCTTTGTTTTAGCGTCAACTACCGCCTTCATCATACCCCGGGTTTCGCCAGTTTCAATAGCACGGGCTACATGCTTCATTGAAATGCAGGCCACCTTAATATCCAAACCCTGTTTTCGGGCTTCCTGCTCGCTTATCCCTATCCGGCCAAGCTGCGGATCGGTAAACATACAGTAAGGCAGCGGCCTGTCTGCTGTGTTAAGGTCCTGGCCTTCTATCAGGTTGCGGTAAACGATGGTGTAGTCGTTATAGGCAATATGTGTAAACGCCGGGCCGCCTTTTACATCGCCCAACGCATAAATGCCGGGTACATTGGTCTCCAGTTTGTCATTTACTTTGATAAAGCCTTTATCATCGGTTGCTACCCCGGTGCTTTGCAGGTTCAATGCCTTTGTTTGCGGGCTGCGCCCCACCGCCAGCAATATGTGCGAACACGTTAACTGCTGCTCCTGGCCATCAGCCGTTCTTATGGCGGCGATGATCTGCCCTGCATCATCCTTTTTCAAGTTTTGTAACTGTGCGCTGGTATGTATACTTATTCCTTCTTCTTTTAGTAGCTGCTGCATCATACTGGCCATGTCCTCGTCCTCACGCGGAAGCAGCCGGGCCGATCTCTCCAAAACAGTTACCTTACTGCCAAAGCGTTCAAACATTTGTCCTAACTCCAGCCCTATATAATTCCCGCCGATAACCAGCAAATGTTCCGGTACGCTATCCAGTTCCAGTATGGAAGTATTGGTAAGGTAATCAATGTTGTTTATGCCCTCTACATCCGGGATGATGGCTTTGGCGCCGGTATCAATAAATATCCAGTCGGCTGTTATTTCTTCTGTACCGCCATTGTTTAAAGTCACAGTAATGGTTTTTATACCGGTAAATGATGCTTCACCAAAAAACAGGTCAAGTCCTTCGGTTTTTTCCAAACCTTCCTGGCCACCCTTGCGCGACCGCATCACAATCTCGTCCTTGCGGTGCTTTATCCGGGGCATATCCACCTTAAAATCGCCGATATGCACGCCCAGGTCGGCACAGCGCCCGGCCAGGTAAGCCGCCCTTGCCGATGCTATCATGGCCTTGGTTGGCGTACAACCATCGTTAACGCAGGTACCGCCGATAAATTTCTTTTCGATAATAACCGTCTTTTTACCAGCATTAGCCAGCTTTTTAGCTAAGGGCACGCCGGCTTGTCCGGCCCCTATTACAATAGCATCATAACGCTTCATCTTATCATTCGGTTATTTGCACGCCCTTCCAAAACGCCACATGGTCTTTGATCTGTGCCGCCGCATCTTTGGGCTGCGGATAATACCATGCCGCATCCGGGTTTTGTGATCCGTTCACTTTAAGCGTGTAGTAGCTGGCTACGCCTTTCCATGGGCAGGTAGTTTTAGTATCAGACGGTTGCAGGTACTCCTGCCTTACATCGGTTAAGGGGAAATAGTGGTTGCGCTCCACAACAATGGTATTATCACTTTCGGCAATTAACTGGTTATTCCAAATGGCTTTCATTTTGCAGGTTGGTTTGATGTTTAAAGTTAACTCGATTTTAAAGAAATGAAGCACACATTTGTTTTTGATTTGTAAGTTTATGCTAATGCCGAAAGGGTAAAATAAGTTTTTTAACTTTTTATTTTCAAAATAACGTTTAACATTTATCTTTGCAGTCCCAAAAACAAGGTACTCTTTAGTTGAAAGGCTTAAGATAAAGTATAAAACAGGCCGGGGTTAACTATACCCCGTACAAACCTTGTAAATTGGCCCGTTCGTCTAGGGGTTAGGACAGGAGATTTTCATTCTTCAAACAGGGGTTCGATTCCCCTACGGGCTACTGGTAAATAACTTGCTGAAAATCAGCAAGTTATTTTCATTTTAGGCCCTCCGTGAAAAAATCGAACCTAAATTTTTAGCTATAAAAACAGCCATTTTAAGCATAAAACGCCTCATTTTCCGGTTTCATTAATCAAATCTTTCAAAAACGCCCAAAATTTACTCGCGTCTTTTCTGACGTTTTTTTAATTTAGAAAGACGTCTTGCGATGCTCATAAACAACTGTGATAAAGGCGCTTACAAGGTCATTCTCCTGAATGTCCTTAGTGCCTACATTTTCTATTTGTGAATCGGCGATAATTACAGTTTGCCCCTATCCTTTCAACACTATCCGCTGACCTTCAGTCTTTGCAAAGTCTTTGGCTAACGCTATACGTATACCGAGTTGCATTGCGATGTCCACATTCGTCCCAAGGCGGGCATAACCGAATAGCTTGGCGGTTTCCCGAACCAAGTCGTCTTTGGTAAGACTGATCTGGTTTTGCAGAACAGCTTTAATGCCGTTAGCTATTTCATGTGAGGGTAGGTCATCCGCGTCGCGCTTCAGTATTTCATTGGGGGGCAGGCGGTAAAGCTGATAAGTGTCTGGCTGCTGATCGGCCCGCCAAAAGATGATATTACCATTATCGCTGGTTTGCTGTAGGCTAAGTTCTTTGAAGATGATGTCGAAATGCACCGAAATTCGGGAACCCATTCTGGCAATGCCCCAGCTTAAAAGGACGCGTTTGCACAGCAGGTTTTTACTGACTGGTGCTTCTACGGCTAATACCTCGTGGATCTGTGACTTGATGGTATTTCGGTATCCATATTGAAAGAAATCTTCAGAATTGATACTGCGGATCACCTCTACGTTGGCGGCTTCGTAATAAGATGTCTGTTTTACTGCGGCTTTAGTAGCCTGGAAATTGTATGGCACGACTTCCTCTTCAGCGGGCTCGGGTACAACTTCCGGTTCTATCTTGATGCCTTGCTGGGCTTGGTGAATCGCGGATAGTATTCCCTGTAATACCTTGTCTGGTTTTTCCCACCATTCTGCTGACCAGACCTTTATCATATTCCAGCCCAGGCTTTTCAGTACACCGGGTTGGACGATCTCGCGATCACCCGGTGTCTTGGCCGCCTGATACGTGCGCCCGTCGCAAAGGATTGCCAAGATATATTGATTAGCATGATCAGGATGCACTATGCCAATATCGATCTTATAGGCAGAACAACCGATCCCGGTATATACCTTGTAGCCGTGCTTTCGGATTTCTGTGGCTATAATTTCTTCCAGCTCCGGATCGTGCTTGTTAGCACTCATCAGATTAGTCGGCAGGCCTTGCCTGCCCTTTTCGGCATAAGCCAGGAAAGCTTTTAAACCAGCTACGCCTTCGGAATTAGTACGGTTCAAGTCTATATGATCGGATCTTAAGGTAGAAAAAACTTGCATTTCATAACGTGCCCGCGAAACAGCAACATTTAAGCGCCGCCAACCACCTTCGCGGTTGATCGGCCCAAAATTAAGGCCTACCTTACCGGTCTCATCAGGCCCGTAACCTATTGAAAATAAAATTATATCCCGCTCATCACCCTGGACATTCTCGAGATTTTTGACAAACAAGGGCTCTTCTGCTTCGTAGGCCAGGCGTTCCAGGTCCGGTCGCAACAAAAAGGTTTCGGTTAGTAAATCTTCGATCAGCGACTGCTGGACTGAACTGAAAGTCACTACTCCCATAGACCGCTTGATGATCGCCGGCGTTGATAAGCGGTAAATAATATAGTCAACAATAGCTTTAGCTTCCGCCCGGTTCTGCTTAGTTTTTCCGCGATCATAAAATCCTTTAACTTTTATCAGTTTAACTTTTGTTGCCAGATCATCGGTCGAAGGGAACGTCAGTAAGTTGTTATCATAGTACATCGCATTACTGAAAGCAATTAAGCTTTCATGCTTGCTGCGATAATGCCATAAAAGATGATAAGATGGCATGGATAGTGCAAGACAATCATCAAGAATGCTTTCCAGATCTTCTTGTTCGACATTATCTTCATCAAAGGTATTGGTCGAAAAGAAACTGGTTGGCGGCATCTGTTTAGGGTCACCTACCACAATTACGCTGGTACCGCGAGCGATAGCGCCTACTGCTTCGCAGGTTGGCATTTGGGAAGCCTCGTCGAAAACAACCAAGTCGAATTTGGCGCTGCTGGCATCAAAATACTGGGCGACCGAGATCGGGCTCATGAGCATGCAAGGCGTAAGCCGTGGCAATACATTTGGAATCAAATCGAATAGTTTTCTTAGTGGCATAGCACGCCCATTATTGCGCAATGTTCGTTGCAGAAGCCCAATTTCTGAGCTTTGAGCAGCTTCCTGAGTAAATGAAGGCGTCTTGGCCGCCAACCGTGCGTAGAGTTCTTCACGGGTAAGTTTTTCGAATTGGTCGCTTAGTTCGCGGAACTTGCGGATCTTCCCTTCGAACAACTGTCCGTGAAAACCAGAAAGTGCCGGGTTGTTTTCGATTAATTGGTCGGCAATGCTTCTATAAAGACCTTTTTTATAGCTATTTAATAGTTGATGAGACGGTATAGCTTGATCTTCGAATGCATCCACCAGAGCAGTTAAGCCGCCGGTGGTTAGCCGGCTTTTGGTGGTCGTGTAAGTAAACCAGTCTTTTAAGCCATCGAGATTGCGAAGCCACTGTTCTGCTTGAACCTGAAGATTAGTAATCGGGGAACCTGTTAACAGTTGGATTTTTTCACGAGAGGTCTTTAAACGTCCGCCCAGCGCTATAAAATTCCGAAATTCCGCTTCATGTATACGCAGGTAGGCGCCGCTTCCTTCGCTGAGTTTGGCTGCAAAACGCTCGCGCCAGCTTTTCAAACCATCTAGGCCGGTGCCTTTAGATGCCGCCCGGTTTAGTGCGATATAGGCCTGGCTCACCTGGATGATGACCGCCCAATCGGGATTGCCATTGTTCCACAAAAAACCTGTTAAGCCCGGTAAATAAACAGCACCGGAAATTAGGGACTGTTCAGCTTGATAGGCGATGATCTTATTTAAAAGTCGAGGGATCTCCTCATTGACAAAATTGCCGGAAGGCGATTTAGATTTAAGCGATTTGATAATGGCTCTCTGCTTCAGCCACTTGGGTAAGAACCACTTTTGAGCGGCGATTTCCCAATTTGCCAATACTTGTTCGGCAGGAAATTCCAAAATGCTTTTGTTGAAAATTTGAAGCAAGTCAGTGCTTAAGGCATCGTGTTGCTGACCATGACCAGCGATACCAATGACTTGGGCCAGCGTCTGTTCTAGCGATTCATTTGTTAAAAATGATGCAGGTGAATCCGGTAATTTCAGTAAAATCCCAATCATTTCGCCTAACACTTCGGTCTGATCAGCTGAATGGCCGCCAAAGCCCAAAGCTTCGGTAACACTTGCGCGAGTCAGATCCAGTTGGGCAGCAAGCTCCAATATTTCTTCCAGTGTCTGCTGGATATATGTTTTTAATTGCTGACTATAGTTTAATAACTGCAACTCTCTTAAGGGATGTTGAGCAGGTGCGGAAACAATGGCAGCCACCGTTTCCAACTCAGCAGCCAGATCATCCCAAGTTGTTAAGTCCGCCGCTGATAACCGGGTAACCTCGGTGCCCTGAAAAAACACTGTAAAAGGAGTTTGGGCCAACTCTGCATACTTACAGAAGAGTTCAAAAAGTGTATAACCACCCGGGCGTTTGCGGTGCAAGGCATGCACGTGAACATT
>CAZZVY010000058.1:0-15011 GCA_964657585.1 uncultured Mucilaginibacter sp.
GGGTCGTTCAATGGTACTTTTATCACTTCGGTGTTACCGGTTGCGTTCAATACCGGGAAGTAGATAACGCCTTCTTCGGCCATTGTCCCTTCGGCAACCCTTACCAGCAGCCAGGTTTTCCCCTCAAAACGGAACACGCCGGGGTTCAGTAAGCTGATGATCTGCAATCCGGGTCCATCCGGAGACAGGTCTTTTGGCAGCAGCAGGGGATTTTCAGGAAAACGGCGGGCAATATCTTTCATGGTCTTATTTATACAAACAAAACCATACAGGGGTTTCCTAAACGCAAAAAATAAAGCTGAAGCATTAACCGTTGAAACGGGCTATCGCTCCAGGTCGCCGTTCTCTGCTACGCCAGGCTCGTCAAGTAACTGAATAGCCGATGCGGGGCCCAGGTTTGGATTGGCCCACTGCCGCAGCGCCCATACTACCTTTTTGCCCGGCGTAACTTCAATAACCTGTACCACCTTAGGCCAGTCCTTTTTTTGGACACCATTAAACCAGTTGCATATCAGCGTATTGCCGTTTGCTAAACGGCACACCTGCTGCACACAATATAAAGTAATGCCGGGCAGGTCGTTCTTGTTAATTTCCCATACGGTTATGCCCTGGGGGTTTACCTCGCGTACATAACCGTTCTGGTTACCGCTTATTAATGTGTTGCCGTTTTTAAGCCTTACTGCAGCCCATGCCGATGGTGCATCCAATTCCCATATCTGTTTCCAATCCTTATCATATTCCACCACTTTGCCTAAACCCATATTTGCAATAAGGTAAGTGCCGGCCTTAGTATAACGGATATGCCTGAACTGGCCGTGTATCGTATTAGAATCGGTAACTGAAGCTGTAGGCAAAACATGCTCCATTTCAATTTTGCCTGTTTTTTTGTTAATGATGATGGCCTTTGCCGGCAAGCCGTTCTGACAGATAAAAACCCTGTCGGCATCAATTGGCTGTGCAGTATGCACCTGGTCGCCCACGGGTGCGTCATAATTCCACACTACTTTTTGATCCGGTGTTATTTCCGTTGCCCCCCTCAACCGCGAAAACAGGATGTTACCGTTCGACAGCATTGTAGCATCACCAAATTCGCCATAGCCAGTCATAGTATAGGTCCATACTATTTTTCCGTTTTTAACGATATACATTTTCTGACCGGTCATCTTCTGGTCTTGCCATTCGCCGGCATACAAAAATGGGTGCTGCAAAAGCCCCTTGCCAGGCAATGCAGGTAATGTATCAGCCTGCGTTTGTCCTTTTGTAACTTCAGTGCGCAAAAGCGCTACAAGGCAAAAGCCTGCCAGTAAAAAATAAGCAATGCGGTTCATAACTGGTTATAACTGTAATTAACAATAATAAACAATTGCTTGATAATAAGCCAGATTTGATTGATATTATTGTTGTTCTGATCTGTTAGGTAAATGCCCAATTACATCCGCGATCAATCAAAAACTAATAATCAATACGTACATGGTAAATACTCATCAGCATCTTTTTAAAGATAGTTTTAATTATTTCCAGATCTTTCAATGTTATATCACTGTCGTTCAACTGGCCCTGGTTAAGCTTATAACTTATAATGCGGTCCACCAGGTCATTAATAGATTGTTCGTCCGGCTCCTTTAAGGAACGTGATGCCGCTTCTACCGAGTCGGCCAGCATCAACACGCCGGTCTCTTTAGAGAATGGGATAGGCCCCGGATAATGAAATATATTCTCATCTATCATTTTTTCAGGGAAATTCTTTAAGAACGATTGATAAAAATAATCAACACGCGTATTGCCATGGTGCGTGCGTATAAAATCTATCACAATTTCGGGCAGGTTTGCCTTGCGGGCCATATCTACCCCGTTACTTACATGCCGTATAATAATCTGCGCACTCTCCTCATAAGGTAGCTTATCATGCGGGTTAAAGCCCGAACTTTGGTTCTCAATAAAATAAAGCGGGTTCTCAACCTTGCCAATATCATGGTATAAAGCCCCGGCCCTCACCAGTAAAGAATTGCCCCCGATAGTGTAAATGGCATTTTCGGCAAGGTTTGCTACCTGTAAAGAATGCTGAAAAGTGCCCGGCGCATTGAAGGCCAGTTCGCGCAGTAAAGGGGCATTGGTATTGGTGAGTTCAATAAGGGTAATGTCTGATGTGATCTGGAACACCTGTTCAAAAGCATATATCAGGGGATAGGCCAGCAGGGTAAGCAATACGCTCACCACAAACGGGAAAAAATCCATCCAGTCTATATTGGTCAGGCTGCCCTCGCGGATAAAGGCTATACCTAAAAACGAGATAAAATAAGTAAAGGTAATTATCAGCGCCGAAACCAGGAACTGATCGCGCCGTACCAAATTTTTTATGCTGTAAATGGATACCATCCCGGCGGTTATTTCAAAATAAGCAAACTCAAAGCTGTTGGGCACAAAAAAACCGGCAATAAGCACCACCAGCAAATGTATGTTTAAGGCCAAACGGGTATCAAACAATATGCGGATGATGATGGGCACAATACAGTACGGGATATAATAAATGTTAAACTCCTGTATGTGAATGGCCCATGATAATGTGGCAAGCATGCTTGTTACTACCAGCAATATCAGGCTTACCAGGCGGTTATCACGGTAAATATCTTTTCTGAACAGATATAAAAATATCATTAACAGGGCAATAGCTATAGCCACCAACAAAAACTGCCCTAATAATACCAGGTTAGGGTTGCCGTTAACACGTGCATTATCTTCAAAGGCCTTTTTGTATGATTGCAGTTTCTGATATATTTCATCATTTATTACCGAGCCCTTAGCCACAATTACTTCGCCTTTTTGCACCATGCCCCTTGTTAGCGATAACCCTTCCAGTACTTCCTTTTCTAACCGCTGCGTAAGCTTATCATCATAGCTCAGGTTGTTTTGAATACGGTTTTGAATAAGGCCTGTTAAAAAGCCCTTTTCTATATCTTTCCGCTGGTTTAACTGCTGGTTGCAATAAGCCAGCGCCTGTTCGCGGGTAAAAACGTCGGCCGTATTTTTATCAGTAGCCACATTATTCAATAAAACAGTAATCGCATAATTTTCATTGCCGTGCTGATATTTGGATATGAGCGTTAGTACGCCGCGTTCATACACCGTTTTTAAAAGGCTATACCCCGCCTGTAAGGTCCGCTCTTTTAGTTTCTCGCTCAAAGCGGCATTATGCCATTTAATTTCAAAATCGGTTTTATAACCATTTAGCTGCTGACCGGCAACATCAGGCAGTTGCTGGTATATTGGCGTAACGCTGCGCAGGGCGGCTTCCTGATCGGCAGCCATTTCCTGGCTGGTTTTTAGTATGGCAAAATTGTAGGGTGATACCAGGTCCTTCTGGTTCCAGATACGCCCTTTCTCGTACTCGTACCTGAATTTAGCTTGTTTTGGCAGGGTGAGCACTATTAAACAAATGCTTAACAGCATCATAAAGTATTTGATATTGCGGGCGTATTTTCGAAACAATGCCCTTTGGCGTGATGCTGATAGTGTAGCCATTTAGTTTGATGCTGGCTCAAAAATAACACATTAAGCTTATATTATGACATATTTAGATACCAGGGCATTTGAACTACAGGCAGAGGCCTGGACTGTTTATGTTTGGTTGTTGTAAGTAAAACCAATTACTGCTATCTTACCCGCACAAAAGCTGTACAGCAGCTTGCCGAATATAAATATCATACTATTAAGCTTTAACAGTAAAGCGCTCATTATGAAACTCAATACACTGCTTATTTTAACAGGTCTTGCCTGCACTACCCCGTGCTTTGCCCAAACAAGGCTGGTAAAAGTTGCCGAAACGCCGCCCATGGGCTGGAACAGCTATAACTGTTTTGGCTCTGCCGTACATGAAGATGAGGTGAAGGCCAATACCGATTACATGGCGGCCAACCTTAAACCATACGGCTGGCAATATATTGTGGTAGATTTTTTATGGTCGTACGATAACCCGCCGGGAAGCAACATTGGCAATCCCTTTCAGTTAAAAATGAAGGACGGATCACTGGTACCCTGGTTAACTATGGACAAATGGGGTCGGCTTATGCCGCAGCCTAACAAATTCCCTTCGGCCTGGGGCGGTAAAGGTTTTAAACCACTGGCCGATTATGTACACGCCAAAGGGTTAAAATTTGGTATACATGTAATGCGCGGTATACCCCGGCAGGCCTGCTGGGCAAAATCGCCGGTTAAGGGTACTAATGGCATCACTGCTGATATGATAGCTGATACTAACTCCAAATGCACGTGGATGAACCACATGTATGGCCTGGATATGAAAAAGCCCGGGGCCCAGGAATACCTTAACTCCATACTGGAGTTGTATGCTGCATGGGGTGTTGATTTTATTAAAGTTGATGATATTGCCAGGCCTTACCGCGAAGCGGAGATAGAAGGTTATCAGAAAGCTATCCAAAATTGCGGCCGGCCAATTGTTCTGAGCCTATCGCCGGGGGCAACGCCAGTACAGGAGGCCGGGCATGTAGCCAGAAATGCAAATATGTGGCGCCTGGCTGATGACTTTTGGGATAACTGGAAAGAGATTTTAGCTATGATGAAGGTTGCCAAACAATGGGAAGGCAAAAGCGCCCCCGGCAACTGGCCCGATTGCGATATGATACAAATAGGTAAATTATCTAAACGCGGCCCGGTGGGCAACGAAAGATATAGCAGGTTTACAGAAGATGAAGAATATACACATATGACGTTCTGGAGTATTTACCGCTCGCCGCTGATGTTGGGCGGTAACCTGCCCGAAAACAGGCCGTTTGAACTCAGTCTTTTTAATAATCCTGAAGTATTAGCCGTTAACCAGCATGGCGAAAACCCGCGCGAACTTTATAATAAAGATGACAAAGCTGTTTGGTACTCGCATGTGCAAGGCAGTAAGGATATTTACGTAGCGATGTTTAATGTTGGCGAAACAGCAAGCGATATAGATATTCCTTTTGGATCATTAGGTTTAAAAGGAAGTATTAAAGTGCGTGACCTATGGAAAAAACAGGACCTGGGCAGGTTTACTACTGCTTACCACCGGCAAATTAATAAACACGGAGCCGCACTTTTTAAGTTGATTATTGAATAACAGGTTGATATGGTTAATAAATACTGCCCGATAACTGTGAAGAAGCATCAATATATAGCTTTTATTATCTCATTGCTTCAACTGATAACGCCTGCCCTGTTAAACGCACAAACTGCTGACAAACCTATTGCAGACAAGCCGTTATTTCATGACCCGGTTTACGACGGCGCAGCCGACCCAGCTATTATTTATAATAAAAGGGAAAAGAAATGGTGGATGTTTTATACTAACCGGCGGGCGACAGATCAAAACGCCAAAGGTGTTACCTGGGTGCACGGCACCCGTATAGGAATTGCCGAATCAACCGATGGGGCGCACTGGAAATATGTCGATACTGCTAATATTAACTACAGGCCCGATGCCGGGTTTACGCATTGGGCGCCGGCTTTGATAGCAAATAATGGCCTTTACCACATGTACCTCACTTATGTTCCCGGTACTTTTACCGATTGGAACCACCCCCGCCATATTGTACACTTAACAAGCGCCGATTTGAAAAACTGGAAATTTGAATCGATACTTAAACTGGCTAATGATAAACTGATAGACCCATATGTGGTTAAACTGAATAACAACGATTTCCGCCTGTATTATAATAACGAAAAAGATGCTAAATCAATTTATTATGCTGATAGTAAAGACCTTTATAACTGGACAGACAAGGGTATGCTGGTGCATGATATGCCAGGCGAGGGGCCTATAGCGTTTGCGTGGAAAGGCCACAACTGGCTGATAACAGATAACTGGAAAGGTTTGGGTGTTTACTCAAGCGATGACTGGCTGACGTGGAAACGGCAGCCGGGCTTTATATTAGATAAGCCAGGCAAGGGTAGGGAAGATGATGCCAAAGGCGACCATGCCGATGTGGTGGTTAATAATGGCAGGGCGTATATCTTCTATTTTGTACAAAAAGGTAAACGGAGCTGGATACAGGTTGCCGAACTAAACTATAATACAGATGGCACCATCAGCTGCAACCGGGACGAACCGGTAAATATTAAACTGGCGCCGCCAAAATAACAATGCAACTGTAATGCTAAATAAAGTGTTGTTGATAGCAGCAGATCAAATAACAACAAGTACAATCAGGCTTTAATTTATCATACAGCCCCGAAATCTTTCCTGCGCAATTCCTTTTTTACTGAATGCAGCTTTTTAGCATTAAGCCGGGCAGCTTTTTTTGCTTTTGACATCTTTACCTTTTTACGTTCTTTTGGTATCAGCAGCGCCTGTGCCAGTAAGCGTTTTAACCGCTCAAACGCTATTTCTTTGTTTAATAACTGACTGCGTTCTTCGTCGCAAATAATTTGCAGAAGCCCATCTTTATTTAATCGGTGGTATAATTTTTTATTTAATAGCTCTTTTTCTTCGGCAGTGAATAACATACTGTTATCAATGCTGAACAATAGGGCTACCTTGGTTTCAACCTTATTTACATTCTGGCCGCCCTTTCCACCGCTACGCGCCGTTTTATAACTAATCTCATTTTGCAGACCGGGTTTGGTTAAATTCATATTTCAAATTTAAACAAAGTTAAAGGTAAATACCCCTATTACAGCCCTGCCTGCAGCTTGACCGGAAAGAGTTGCGTTATCAATAAACTCTGGGCACACCCCGGCTGCGCTTAGCCCTGTTACCGTTACTATCCAACTTAATAGTTATAGCAATTAAGAAGCTTAACCCAAACCCCATTAACAAAAGCAATATAAAAACGTATATAATTTCGCTCAGCACATCCATAACAACAATTTAAAATGAATCTGCTTTATATCAACAATTTAAATGCCGATGTACTATTAACCGTATTTAACTATTAATTTAATTTTTTAAGGTTACTAAACACGTATTTTAAAGACAGTTAAGCGCGCGAATGTCCTATTTAGCATTCATTCATTTCTAAATGCAGTAATGATGTATCAACTAATTTCAAAAAAGGTTATTATACAAAAAAGCCGCCTGCAATCAGCAAACGGCCTCCTCCTATCGGGCAACTAATTACTTGTCACCAGCTAACTATTAACTAATCAAGCCTCCACTAATTCAGGCTCTGCCACAGTTTCTTCCTTTTTACCAAATAACCTGTTTTTTATACGCACCCTGATGAGGTACATACATGGTACCAGTATAAGGGTAATAATGGTAGCAAACCCTAAACCAAAGATCATCGTCCAGGCCAGCGGGCCCCAGAAGGCCACATTATCGCCACCGAAGTGGATATGAGGTGCAAAATGGGTGAACATCTCCACAAAATCAATATTGAAACCTACGGCCAATGGCAGTAAGCCTAAAATTGCTGCAGTTGCTGTCAATAACACCGGCGTCATACGAGTATGCCCGGCTTCCACAACGGCATCATGTACGTTTACGCCCTGTTCTATCAGCATATCGGTAAATTCCACCAGTAAAATTCCGTTTCGCACTACCACACCTGCAAGGGCAATGATGCCTATACCGGTCATTACAATGGTCATGGTCATTCCGCACAGGCTGATGCCCAGCAATACACCAATGATACTGAAAAATATCTCGCTGATGATAATGAATGTTTTACCAACCGAGTTAAACTGTATCATAAGGATGATCAATATCAAACCAAACGATGTGCCCAATGCCCCTAACAAAAAGATCATTGCTTCCATCTGGTCTTCCTGGCCGCCGCCCTGACGGATGATCACATTGTCCGACCGTTTAAACCCATCAAGCGATTTTAGTATGGCAGCATTTACATCATTCGGGTTATAGGGTTTAATAACATTTGACCCTAATGTTAACACCCGGCGCTGTTGTTTGCGTTTAATATTGCTGTAAGTATTGGTATACCTCACATCGGTAAAGGCTGATATAGGTACCTGGCGTATAGCCCCGCCAGTAGCCAGATCGCGGTAGGTGATCTTTAAGTTGCGCAGTTCATCAATATTGCTGCGCTGGTCTTCAAGGGCGCGTACTTTTATCTGGTAATCGTCTTCCTTGGTGTTACGGTAATCGCCAGCCTTTGCGCCAAATATAGCCGTACCCAAAGCCTGGGTGATCTGCCCGCTGCTAATGCCTTCGCGGTTGGCGCGTTCGCGGTCAATGTCAAACACCACTTCCGGTTTATCGCTTTGCACATCGGCCTCCAGGTTTTCTATACCGGGTATATTTTGTTTGGCAATATAGCTTTTTAAACGGTTACCGGTGGCTACCAATGTATCCAGGTTATCACCGATGATCTCTATACTCACATCTTTCTGTACGGGGGGCCCGCTGTTTTCCTGGGTTACAGATATTTTGGCGCCGGGCACGCCTTGTACGGCGGCACGGATGTTCTGCAATATCTTTTTAGTGTCTTTGCCATTCCTTTTACCAAATTCAACAAAGGCAACGGTTACCTTGCCTTTATTTTCATAATCGCCCTGGTCTTCATCCTGCGGGTCGGTTACACCTTTAGTTACGTTTGATATTACCGATGATACGATATCCTTATCCGGCTCTACAACCTTTGCTACCCGCTGCTCTATTTTGCGGGTAACTTCGTTGGTAGTGGCCTGGTCGGTCCCGATAGGCATGGTGATATACACATAAGCAAAGTTAGGGTCGCCTGAAGGGAAGAACACCGGCGTTTTTCCCAGATAATGGTTAATTACAAACGCCAAAATAAATAACACCAATGTTCCGCCAAGCACTGTACCTGGCCTGTGCACGGCACGCTCCAGCCATTTGGCATACCATTGCTGAAATTTAGGCCAAACGTTGGTCTGAAATTTATCTATTACCCGTAGCAGCACAAAATGGTTCAGCAAATAAAGCAAGATGCAAAGCACCAGGAAATTGCCCATGCCCATAGTCCACTTACCGGCCGCAAACATCAGGTAGCTCAGTGCGGCCAGCACTACCAATATCAACGTTGTACGCCTTGTCTTTTTATCAAACCGCATATGGTCATGCTCGCCGCTTACATGGGGCTGCATAAAATCAACCGCAAATACAGGGTTCATAATATAAGCCACCACCAGCGATGCCAGCAAGGTGATAATGAGCGTAATTGGCAAAAAGAACATAAAATGCCCTATCAAACTATTCCAGAATGCCAGCGGGATAAATGGCGCCAGAGTGGTCATGGTGCCAGAAAATACAGGCAAAAACACTTCGCCCGCGGCCATTTTAGCGGCTTCCTTAATAGGCACCCTGCCGTTATCAAAAATACGGTGCGTATTCTCTATTACCACAATAGCATCGTCTACCACTATACCCAGGGCCAGCAGGAACGAGAACAGCACGATCATATTCAACGTAAACCCGATGGCGGGCATTACCAAAAAAGCGATAAAACAGGATAGCGGGACCGACAGCGCCACGAATATGGCGTTGGTAGTACCCATAAAGAACATCAGGATAACCGTTACCAGGATAAAGCCTATCACAATGGTGTTAATCAGGTCATTCAGTGTGGTGCGTGTTTTATCCGACTGGTCTCCGGTAACGGTAATATTTAAACCTTTAGGGAAAACTGTTTTTTGCTTTTGTTTGATCAGTTCATTGATCTTGTCCGAAGCTTCTATCAGGTTTTCGCCGGCACGCTTACTAACATTCAGGGTAATTACATTTCTAAAGACCTTGTTATCGGGCGTTTTAAGGCGCGCATAGCTTTCCTGTTCTAAAAAAGAATCCTTTACCTCGGCAATATCGCGCAGGTAAACCGGCTGGCCTTTTGGGTTACGGATAGCCATTGCGTTTATTTCGTCGGCGCTTTTAAAATCCTGTTTAATATCTATGCTTCGGCGTACACCGTCGGTTTTAATTGTACCGGCCGAGGCGAGGATGTTTTCGTTACCAATGGCCTGGATAATATCCCCAAAACTTATCTGGGCCGCGGCCATTTTATTCATATCAACATTAACCTGTATCTCCGGGGTAAGTGCGCCTACCTCATCAACCTTTGATATTTCCTTGTAGCTTTCAATCTCGTCTTTTAGCAGGTCGGCATATTCCTTTAACTTCTTTAAATCATAATCGCCCGATATATTGATGTACAGGATAGGCAAATCGGCTACGTTAATATCAGATATTACAGACTCCTTTAGGTTATTATCATTCTGCGGCAAATCCTGCTGGGCTTTATCAACTGCATCCTTCACATCTATTTTAGCATCCTTTATCTTGATGTTTGCCTGAAATTCAGCCGTGATGATTGATACATTTTGCACTGAGTTGGAGGTAACCTTTTTAAGGCCCTTTAAGGATTTTAGCTGCTTCTCTATCTGCCTGGTTACCAGGTTCTCCACATTTTCGGGCGATTGGCCGGCCCAGGTTGTGGTAACAAACACTTTTGACTGCGCAATATCAGGGAAGTTTTCCTTCGGCAAGGTATTGTAGCTAACCAGGCCCAGCACACTGATCAGAAAGATCAGCACGTATATGGCGGTTTTGTTTTCAATGGCCCAGCTTGACGGGCCAAATTCTTTGCGAACGTCTTTCATAAATTAAAAGATCAAAAGGTTAAATAATTAGTTAGCGGTTTGCGAAACTTGTATCCTGTCGCCATCCTCAATGTCTGATGCTCCATCGGTTACCAGCATATCGCCTGCTTTCAATCCCGATAATATTTCTGTCTGTCCCCCGTAGGTTGTGCCTGCCTTAATTACCACTTTTTTGGCGGTACCGTTATTATTCACGAAAACATAATCACCGTTCTCAGATTTCTGAATGGCTTTTACAGGTATAACAATAGCGTTAGATTTAACATAACTGGCTATGTTTAAAATTACCGTCATGTTAGGGCGCAGCGTTTTACGCTCAGGCAGCTTTACCTCTACTGCAAAACTGCGCGATGTTGGATCAATTACCTTAGCAGCAAATGTGATATTGGTCACCAGCGAATCGTTAGCGTCCGGTACCAGTATCTTTACTTTATCTCCCTGGTTAACCGTCCCGGAATAAGATTCAGGCACGTCGGCCTTAACCTTCAGTACATCGGCATTAACAATGCGGATACCCGTTTGCCCCGGGGTACCAACCTGCCCCAGCTTAAGGTCCATTTGGTCAATAGTGCCGTTAATAGGCGATTTAATGGTATACATATCCGACTGCTGCTTTAAAGCAGCAACCTGTTTTTGGCCGGCCTCCAGGTTGGTTTTAGCCTGTAAAAACTGTATCTCGGTACCTATCTTTTGATCCCAAAGGTTTTTCTGACGTTGATATACCGTACTGGCCAAATCAACCTGGGCCTGTGCCTGGGCTATATTTTGCTTTAGTACACTGTTGTCCAGTTGTACCAGTAGCTGGCCTTTGCTTACATGCTGGCCAACCCTTACATAAATATTAGTAATGGTGCCCTGCATCTGCGGATAAGCGGTAACATTATCCTGTGCATCAATTTTGCCCTGTATCTGCACATAGTTGGTAAACTGGCCCGGTTTAATTTCAGTCACATTTACATCAGTTACCTTTGATGAATCGGGAGCCGGGTGCCCGGCTTCAATCTTGGCTATTTGCGCTGCAATATCTGCCTGCTGCTTTTTCAGATCGGCTAACTGAGTTTTATAATCTGCCGCTTTTTTCTGACCGCATGCTGCCAAAATCAATAAACTTGATAAGTATAATAATTTTTTCATTGTTGTGTGTGGTGTTGTCATTTTCGTTAGGTTGATCATATTTATTTTATTCTGCCGTAGGCCTGGTCAAGGTTTACTTTGTTTATGAGCGCATCATACAAGGCCTGTATATAATCATTATCTGATGTTTCCAGCGCGGTTTGTGCCTGGGTAACCTCAATACTTGAGCCTACCCCCTGCGTGTATTTAATACGCGAAACACGCAACACCTCGTTAGCCAGCGCCTGATTACGTTTTTGGTTGCTTAATGATTGCAGGCTGTTAATAAAGGTTACCCTTGCAGCAGTAGCCTGCAAGCTTAAACCATTTTTAGCGTTATCCAGGTTATTTTGTGATTTCTGCACTTCTATTTGCGATTCCTTTAACCGGTATTTACGTTGAAAGCCGCTAAAGATAGGTACATTGATGTTGAGGCCAACATAGCTGCTCGGGTAGTTATGGCTATATAGATAACGCGTCTGGTTTTCCTGAAATGTGGTCCCAAAACCGCCGTTTGCAGATACGGTTGGCAAAAAGTCGGCGCTTTTTGATCTAACATCCAGTTCATTCAACCTTTTGGCAGTTTCCAGCAGGCTATATTCAATACGGTTATGATAAAAGGTTGTGTCAACGCTGGTTTCAGCTACGTTTTGTTCCAGGTTAACATCAGCCAGTTTATCAGTTAAAGTAAGGTCTTGCTGTATTGGCATCCCCATCTGGAATTTCAGCATGGCATAATTCAATACTAATGCCCTGTTTACATTCTCGCGATTGGTAACCAGGTTATTGTATTGCACAGTAATGCGGTCAACATCTATCTTTTCTACAAAGCCCTGTTTGTTTGATTGGGTAGTTTCTGTTACCTGTTGCTTTAACTGGTTAATGTTAGCATCAAGCAGTTTAATTTGCTCGTTGCTTACCAATACCTGGTAATAAGCCTTTGTGACGGCTACATTGGTAGCAATCTTTGACCGTGTGAGGCTGCGTACAGATAGCTCTTTATAGGTTGCAGCTGCCTTTAACCCCACCAGGAAAGAGCCGCTGAACAATAACTGACTTGCCTGTAAAGTATAGCTGTTAGTAAATTGTACCGCCCCAACGGGAAATACAACAAGGGGGGCAGTATTGTCAATAGGGCCACCTGTAAACAATCCAGCCAGGTTTGGCCCCACAGATGTTGGCGTACGTGTAAAGTCCTGGAAACTTACTACACCGTTTACTTGTGGCAGGCCCTGCCCTTTTATTTCTTTAATCTGGTAATCGGCCTTTGTAATATCAAGCCTGGCGTTTTTCATAGAGTCCTGATGCTCATAAGCATAGTTAATACAATCGGCCAGCGAAAAACTATGGGGCCCGTTATCCGGCGGTGGCTGCTGGGCCATGCCTTTCAGCAAACCGACGCAACTTATTAATAGCAGTAGTACTAATTTTCTCATATATAATAATTAATTGTGATGTGTTTATGATACGTATTGATCTTGCTTTATTAAATTTTTATGCTGCTCCAACAATTTATAACCTTCCAGTGTACAAATGCCATAATTAAAATGGTCCATCAATTGATATTGCACAGTCCAGGGACTAAATTCAGCTAAAGGGAAAATAGCCGAATTAAAACCCATTTCAACCTGGTTTACCCGCATCCGTGCCAATATCTTTACGTTAATATCAGGCCTGATATAACCCTGCGCCATTCCCTTGGTCAGTAAATCTTCCAGCATGCCTATCATGGTGCCGGCCTTAAACCGTTGAAAAGCGTCCCACGCATCAGGATGATATTTTTGCATATCATGCATTAAAATCGGGTTCGCCCGGGAAATTATTTCTTCGGCACATTGCATCATTTTAAGCAGCTGCTCAATCACATTAACAGGCTCGGCCAGTATCTCTTCCATCTGCTCCTTGTCTTGCTGCATCTTTTTGTTCATCAGGGCGGTCACTAATTCGTTCTTGTCACTAAAAAACTGATAGATGGTTTTTTTTGATATCGCTAAATGTTTAGCAATATCATCCATAGTAACGCTTTTAATGCCCGCCTTAAAAAAAAGTTCAAGGCTTCCGTTTAATATCCTGTCTAACTGACTAATCATCAGGACGAAACTACGGAAACATTTTTTGATTTAAAAGTTTCCAATTTATATTACACTTTACAGACAAAAAGCCTTAATCAATTAGCAGGTAATGTGCATTTAACAGAATGTTCTTGCCTCGCAGCCCCTTCGCTGTGCCTTTCAGACTTTCCTGCGAAAAGCCTACCTTTGCCAAAACACAATTGATATGACCTTAACGCCGCTATTGGCTGTTTCACCCATTGATGGCCGTTACCATAATGCTACGGCCGGGTTATCAGATTATTTTTCTGAATATGCGCTGATAAAATACCGGGTACTGGTTGAAATAGAGTATTTTATTGCACTTTATACTTATCCGCTGCCGCAGTTACAGGATTTTGATAAAACACTCACCGGAAAGTTACAGGGCATTTATAAAAATTTCTCGGTTGAAGATGCTGAAGTTGTTAAACAAATAGAAAAAACAACCAATCATGATGTTAAGGCGGTAGAGTACTTTATTAAACAAAAGTTTGACGAGCTGAACCTGACCGCTTATAAAGAATTTATACATTTTGGCCTTACATCACAGGATATCAACAATACCGCTATTCCCTATAGCTTTAAAATGGCTCTGGAAGACGTGTATTATCCCGTTATTAACAGCCTGACTGACCATTTAAAACAACGTGCCGCCGAATGGCATAATATCCCTATGCTGGCCCATACACATGGCCAGCCAGCATCGCCTACACGTTTGGGTAAGGAGATTATGGTTTTTGTGGAGCGTTTGGAAAAGCAGCTGATACTTTTAAAGCAGATACCGTTATCTGCAAAGTTTGGCGGGGCAACGGGCAATTTTAATGCGCACCATGTTGCATACCCGCAAATTGACTGGCAGGCATTCGGCAACACGTTTGTAAATGAACAATTAGGCCTTAGCCGCTCACGATACACCACGCAAATTGAGCATTATGACAATTTTGCCGCCCAATGTGATGCGCTGAAACGTATCAATAACATCCTGATAGATTTTGACCGAGATGTTTGGGCCTATATCAGCATGAATTATTTTAAGCAGCAAATTAAAGACGGCGAGGTAGGCTCATCTGCCATGCCTCATAAAGTAAACCCGATAGATTTTGAAAATTCTGAAGGTAACCTGGGTGTTGCCAATGCTCTTTTTGAACATCTGGCAGCCAAGCTGCCCATTTCCCGCCTGCAACGCGACCTAACCGATAGTACCGTACTGCGCAATATAGGTGTACCGGTGGCACACACTCTAAT
>CAZZVY010000059.1:0-14970 GCA_964657585.1 uncultured Mucilaginibacter sp.
CATCTTACGCATCTGGAACCCCATCACCAGCGGCCGGAAAAATATTAGCCGAAAAAGGGATCGACCCGGCCTCGTTAAACGGTACAGGCATAGGAGGCCGCATTACTAAAGCCGATGCGCTTACGGCCGAACAGGTGAATGAAAATCCACAGGCCCCTAAAGCTGCTGCTGCACCGGTTGCTGCCACTACTGCGCCGGCAAAACCTGATACACGTGGTGAAAAGCGTGAAAAGATGTCGAATTTACGTAAAACCGTAGCGCGCAGGCTGGTAGCTGTTAAAAATGAAACAGCCATGCTTACTACCTTTAACGAGGTGGATATGTCGCCCATAATGGAACTGCGCAGCAAATACAAAGATAAATTTAAGGAAAAACATGGTGTTGGTTTGGGCTTTATGTCCTTTTTCACCAAGGCGGTTACCGAAGCATTAAAAGAATGGCCAGCCGTAGGCGCCCGTATAGAGGGGGAGGAAATAGTGTACAGCAATTTTGCGGATATTTCTGTTGCCGTATCGGCACCCAAGGGTTTGGTAGTTCCGGTTATCCGCAACGCCGATGCCATGAGCCTGGCCGAAATTGAAAAAGCCATTGTAGTATTAGCCGGTAGGGCCCGCGAAAACAAACTTACGCTGGAAGAAATGACCGGCGGTACCTTCACCATTACCAATGGCGGTGTATTCGGCTCCATGATGTCTACACCTATCATCAATGCACCGCAATCAGCCATATTAGGTATGCATAATATTATTGAACGCCCGGTAGCAGTAAACGGACAGGTAGTGATACGCCCGATGATGTACCTGGCCTTATCCTATGATCACCGCATTATTGACGGCCGCGAGTCGGTAAGCTTCTTAGTGCGGGTTAAACAACTGCTGGAAGACCCAACACGGTTGCTATTAGGCGTATAAAACTATACAGGCCTGTTAAGCTTTAACCCGGCCTATGCCGGGTTTGTTGTATAATGCACGTGTAATGGCAGCGTTACAGCTCAGCTATCCTGAGAGCTAAACCAAGCCATCACCATTTCCCGGGCAGGTATGGCAATATCCAGCTTCAGCTTTTTGCGCATACCGCCTAAATCATTAAATACCTTGTTAGGGTTAGCGGCCTTTAGCTCCTCAACTGTATTAAAGCCCATTTTATTAAGTACCGGAACCCACTCGGCAGGTACACCCGCAGCAATAAAATTATCAGGCGTGCTCGCCTTAACCTTTTTTTCAGCACGCATTTGCGGGAAGAAGAGCACTTCCTGAATGGTGCTTTGGTTGGTCATCAGCATAACCAGCCGGTCAATACCTATTCCCAGGCCCGATGTTGGCGGCATACCGTATTCCAGCGCACGTAAAAAGTCATCATCCATGGCCATAGCCTCTTCATCTCCGCGTCCGGCTAACAATAACTGGTCTTCTAACCGTTCGCGCTGATCTATAGGGTCGTTTAATTCCGAATAAGCATTGGCTATTTCCTTCCCGTTTACAAAAAGCTCAAACCGTTCTACCAAACCATCCTTACTGCGGTGTTTTTTGGCCAGCGGGGTCATTTCAATAGGATAATCAATAATATATGTGGGCTGTATCAGGTTGGCTTCCACTTTAGCGCTAAAAATTTCATCAATCAGTTTTCCCTTGCCCATGCTGTCGTCAACCTCAATCGCCAGGTCGCGGCAGGTTTGGCGCAAAGCCGCTTCATCCATTTCAGAAACATCTATGCCTGTATATTTTTGAATGGAACCATACATCGATAGCTTGGCGTAGGGCCCGGCAAAGTTAATTTCATTTGCGCCAACACACACTACAGGTATGTTATGTACGGCACGGGCTACTGTTTCCAGGCACTCCTCTACCATAGCCATCATCCATATATAATCCTTATAAGCTACGTATATCTCCATGCCTGTAAACTCCGGGTTGTGTGTGCGGTCCATCCCCTCATTACGAAACATTTTACCAAATTCATAAATACCGTCAAACCCCGCTACAATCAGCCGTTTAAGGTACAGTTCATTAGCAATACGCAGGTACAGTTGCATATCGAGCGTATTATGGTGGGTTACAAAAGGCCGGGCTGCTGCGCCTCCGTGCACCGCCTGCAATATGGGCGTTTCTACCTCCATCCATCCCTGCGCATTAAAATAGCCCCGCATAGCGCTAATCACCTTTGAGCGGTTAATGAATATCTGCTTATAATCCGGGTTAACCGTCAAATCAACATACCGCTGCCGGTACCTTAGTTCCGGATCGGTAAAGCCATCATAAATATTGCCGTCGTCATCGCGTTTAACCACCGGGAGGGGTTTTAGCGATTTTGAAAGAATGGTCAGCTCCTGTGCATGTACAGACAATTCGCCCGTCTGTGTTAAAAATACATACCCCTTAACGCCCACGTAATCGCCAATATCAAGTAGCTTTTTAAAAACGGTATTGTAAAAGCTTTTGTCTTCGCCGGGGCAAATATCATCGCGCTTAATATAAACCTGCAAGCGGCCTGTACTATCCTGCAGTTCAAAGAAGGAGGCGCTGCCCATAATACGCCTGCCCATTATACGTCCGGCAATTGTAATATTATTATAATTAGCCGGGGAGCCTTCAAAATTACGCTTGATATCCTGCGCAAAGGAGTTGACCTTGAACTCCCCGGCGGGGTAAGGGTCAATGCCTAACGCACGCAGTTGATTTAGCGATTCACGGCGTATAATTTCCTGTTCGGATAGGGCAACACTCATAACTTCGGGTATGTTATTAAAGGGTGCAAAAGTACGGATTTTTACGGAAAGCGCCTGAACCTGAATTACTGATTAGGCATATCAAACTAATAAACACATTCCAGCATCACTTATACTTGACATGTGCTATATCAATAACTAAACGGCGTGTTCGGCAAATGTAATTACATAGCCATTGTTATCTTTAACAGAAAACTCGGTAGCGCCGTAAAAGGTAGTTTCCAGGTGCTTTAAAATAGGTACTTTCCCCTTTATATCTTCATAAAAATCAGCTATGTTCTTTAGGTTAACATACAAAAGGAGCGATCCGCCGTTTTGACGTGATATTTCAGGCAGGTCCTCACCCAGGCTTTTATAGGTCTGGAACATGATGTTTACAGATCCATTGTTCATCATCACCCACACCACATCTTCGCCTGTTTCAGGGACAGACATAATGGTTTTAAACCCCAATAGGTTATAAAAATTGATGGTTGCTTTAATATCTTCTACAAATATATTGGGTGATAACGTTTCCATAATGTGAATTTAGATTTGCTAATATTATTCGTAATATAGTAATAGATATGAACAATTTTAATTTTTTAAAAAATTTGCATTTCAGATTGTTACAGCATTGTTATTAACATATTTGTCCTGAAGGCCATCATGGAAAACTCAACAGATCTACTGGATATTTATCAGCAATATTTAACATTGTACCCAAACGAAGAGGGGCGTTTGACCGGTTTTAAAGATTTTATTTCCACATTTAACGGGGATGAGCTATATGATCGCAAAAACTTTGCCGGGCACATTACCGCAAGCGGTATTATTGTAGACTCTGACAAAGCTAATGTATTGTTGTTACATCATAAAAAGCTGGACAGGTGGCTGCAGCCGGGCGGCCATGTTGACTTGACAGATGGCTCCATTATGCAAGCCGCCTTGCGTGAATTGCAGGAAGAAACCGGCATATCATTGGCAGAGGTAGCGCTAATGCTGCAAATGCCGGTTGACCTTGACTCACATATCATCCCTGCCAACATTAATAAAAATGAAGCGGCACATATTCATCACGATGTTCGCTACCTGTTCCGCTATATGGGCGACAAAAGCATCGCCCATAACCCAAGCGAAGCGCTTGCTTTTAAATGGGTGCCTGTAACAGCCCCTGAATTAAAGAACTCACTAAATTTGTGCGCAGATAAGCTGACAAAGCTATTGTAAATAATAAAATGCAACCTTATAGTAATAGCTTATTTTATTGGTGGCCGGGTGCCTGTTGTGCCATTACCAATTGTACCGCCTGCACCATTTTGTCCGCCATTATTGTTGCTGCCGCCTGTCTGATCATCCGGGCTTAGATCGTCGGGGCCCGCTTTGTCCTTTTTCTTCTTTTTGTCATCCGGGGCCGAACCAAAGCGATAAGCTAACGTAAATAAGATAACCCTGGTCTGGAACCTGCGTACCGACTCTGAGTGGTAAGGCAATGCGCCCAGCGTATTGTCAATAATTGACCCGAACTTGCGGCTGTTAAACGCATCGCGTACATTGGCGCTTAGGCTAAGGGCATTGGTCATATCATATTTTATGCCCCCATCCAAACCGGCCTGCGCACGCTGGCGGCCCTGGCTAATTACCTGAGGCGCCTGGTAATCGCCGCGTAGCTGGATGCCCAGCTTTTTATAGGGCTTAAGATTAGCGGTAAGGTTGGCATTCCAGGCAAAGCCGGATGAGGATGCCAAGCCCAAAGCCGGCACACCCTGCAAATAGCGGTAATAGGCATTAATATTGGCCGTAACATCAATGGCCTGGGTAGCATTTATTTTGCCGATGAGTTCAAACCCGCTGTTTTGTGCGCTGGCAATGTTTTGAAACACCAGCAGCTTGGTCACAGAATCTACCGCAGTACGTATCTGTTGTATATCGTTATTGGTTAAGCGGTAATATAAGGATGATGTCAGCGTAAGCGTTTTCCAGTAGTTGATATAACTTAACTCAAACGAATGGGTATCCTCCGGTTTCAGATCGGGGTTGCCCTGCTGCCAGTTGTACGGATCGCTTTTATCCAAGAAAGGCGATATCTGCCTGTCGCGCGGCCGTGTTACGCGGCGGGTATAGCTAATTTGCAATGTTTGGTTCTCACTTAACTTTTCGCTTAAGAACACGCTTGGATATATCCTGAAATAATCCTGCGCATGGCGCTCGCCATTATCGCGCAGCAGCGTGCGTATACGGGCATCTTCCAAACGCAGGCCGCCCTGTATGCCAAAGTTGCCAAACTGCTGCTGGTAGTTACCGTAAACGGCGTGCACCTGCTCCTGATATAAAAAATGGTTCGTCTGGTTAAAATCAGGTACTGGGGTAAGTGCAATAAGGCTGTCTACCTCATTATGGCTGTCGTTCTGGCTGATAGTGCTGCGGTATCCGGCTTCCAGCTTATTATTTTTGCTCATGGGCAACACATAATCTGCCTGCAGGTTTACATTGCTTTCCCTGCTGCCATTATTATTGAACTGCCTGTGTGTCCTGTAATTTGGGTTTATATAATTATAATATTCTATAGTTTGATTATCCAATGCACTCTGGTTACCGGTGGAGTATCCAATGTTAGCGGTCAAAACCTCGCCTTTGGTTTTATAACGGTGTTCAAAATCAGTATTAAAATCATAGTTGCCCGCACCTGTACTGTTAGATGTAGTGCTTTGATTGGTAAGCTGCGTTAAATAGTTTACGCTGTTATAAATGCTGGTACTGCCATACTGGGTGCGGTCCCTGTCACGTATATTGGCGTTGGCGCTAAAGCTTAAGGTGGTTTTATCATTCAGGTTGATGTCTATACCGGCCCTGGCATTATTAGCATTAAAGCTAAAGCTTTGGTTAGCTATCTGATTTTGATAGATGGGCCCGTTAACCGGGTCGAAAGTAGTTTGATTAGTGTAACCGTCGCCCTCACGGTTGGCCTTGCGGTAACCATAATTTCCATAAATATTAATATTTTTAGTTTGATATGCCAGCGTAATATTACCGGTGTAGGTATGCTGCGTGCCTACCGTGCCCGATGCCGAACCAGTAAACCCTAAACGTGCATTCTTTTTCAGGATGATATTGATAATGCCTGATTGCCCCTCGGCCTGGTACTTTGACGATGGGTTAGTGATCACCTCTACATTTTCGATAGAACTTGCGGGGAGCGATTGCAGTACATCAGCAATGCTGCTGCCTGTAAGGGTTGATTCCTTGCCGTTAATTAAAACCTTTACACTGGTTGAGCCGCGCAAACTTACATTGCCGTCAACATCTACCTGTACCGAAGGCACATTGCTTAACAGGTCGCTTGCCGAGCCGCCCTGGCTTACCAGGCTTTGCTCTACATTAAACGTCTTTTTATCTATCCCTAACTGAATAGTGCTGCGCTGGGCTTTTACAGCCACTTCCTTTAACTGCCCTTTAGCGCTGCTTAGTTTAATGATACCTAATGCGTATACCCTTTTTTTTGCGCCGATGCTGATACTATCTTTTACATAAGGGGTATAACCCACATACGAGGCGCGGAAGGTAAGCAGTCCATCCGGCAGGTTATCAAGTTTAAAGTTGCCGTCCAGATCAGTTTGGATAGCTTTAACCGGTGTTTTATCAGCCTTTTTTACAAGCGTTACCGTCGCAAAGCTTAGCGGCTGGTTATTGGCGGCATCAACCAGTCGGCCCGTTACCGAGCCTTTACCGGCTGCGCCCTGTTGTGCAAAAACACTGGCAACCGAAAATAAGATTATAACCATGATCAGGTTCAGGAACAGTTTTAGCTTCATCCCGCTAAAATCTGTTTTTCGGGCTATTTCTGCTACCGTATTGTGTAACTTTATTGCTAAGCATGGGCGTGGGAGGTAAATTTTTAATTACGGATTTACGTAAACAAATCATTATCAGGTTTGCGGGATATGGCAAAACCAAGCCGTTATCAAATTCTCCCTGTAAATTCCATGCAGAAAACTGTAGCGCGGCAGATACAGCCAAAGGATCAATATGCGCCTTACTCTATTGGTCATAATCAGGCTTTCGTACGCTGTATAGCCGTAGTAAAAAGCATTAAAACAACTAATATTCCAATGCCGAAAGTTGCGCCATATATTAAGTTATCCCAACGGTGGTCTTTGATCAGCGGTAGCAGGCAGGCAGCTACAATTAATAAGGCGCCTGCACATATCATTAACACCGGGCGTTTAACAGGATTACTCATACTGCAAATTACTAATTAATTTTCATCTTTTACGTTAAACGTTATTTCAAAACCTTTCTGCTTTAGGCTTCAGCTTTGCATTAAAAAACCGTAGTTTTGCACCTCAAAAATCGAGGCGAATACATTGATGTACAAGGAATATAAGCAATTAAACTTATCGCAAACGGGTAAAGAGGTATTGGCGTTCTGGCAACAGCATAACATCTTTGAGAAAAGCATCAGCAGCAGGCCGGCAAACAATCCTTACACCTTTTACGAAGGGCCCCCGTCTGCCAACGGGATGCCGGGCATTCACCACGTAATGGCCCGCGCCATAAAGGATATTTTTTGCCGCTATAAAACATTAAAAGGCTACCAGGTAAAACGCAAGGGCGGCTGGGATACGCATGGATTACCAATTGAACTGGCCGTTGAAAAATCATTAGGTATCACCAAGGATGACATCGGTAAAAAAATATCTATTGAAGATTACAACGATGCCTGCCGCAAGGAGGTTATGCGCTATACCGATGTGTGGAACGACCTTACGGAAAAAATGGGTTACTGGGTTGACCTGAATGACCCCTACATCACCTACAAAAACGAATACATTGAAACGCTTTGGTGGATACTGAGCGAGTTTTATAAAAAAGGCTGGCTGTATAAAGGCTATACCGTGCAGCCTTATTCGCCAAAATCAGGTACCGGGCTAAGCTCGCATGAATTGAACCAGCCTGGTACCTACAAAATGGTGAAGGACACTACCATTGTTGCCCAGTTCTTTTTAAAGAACGATCAGCAGCACCCATTAATGCCTGCACTTTTCAGTAAGCCTAATGAGGAAACAGCCATTTTAGCCTGGACCACCACCCCCTGGACCTTGCCTTCAAATTGTGCGCTGGCCGTTGGCGAGCAGATAGATTACGTAAAGATAAAAACTTTTAACCCCTATACTTTTAAGCCGGTTAGCGTAATACTGGCCAAGGTGTTGGTAGGCAAATATTTTAAGGCAGAAAAAGAAATTAAGGCAGGCGAAATGTTTCCAACCCTATCCAAAGGAGACGGCAAGGGAGAGGTATGGGCTATTGATGCTGAATTTAAAGGCAGCGACCTGCTGGGCTTACGTTACCATCAGTTAATGCCCTACGTTACCAATGCCGAATTGGAAGAAAAAGCATTCTGCGTTATCCCGGCTGATTTTGTGACCACCGAGGATGGTACCGGCATAGTGCACACCGCTTCTGTTTTTGGCGCAGACGACTTCAGGGCCTGCAAGGAAAACGATGTACCGTCGGTTATGGTAAAGGATGAGACCGGCAAGGAAGTGCCGCTGGTAAATAAACAAGGTAAGTTTGTTGATGAGGTAACCGATTTTGCCGGCCTGTATGTTAAGGAAGAATATTACAGTGAAGAAAAACGCGAAGCGCACGGTTTTAAAGCTACGGATGTGCTGATCTCCATAAAATTAAAAACTGATAACAAGGCTTTTGATGTCAGGAAATACGAGCACAGCTACCCGCATTCGTGGCGTACGGACGAGCCTATTTTATATTACCCGCTGGATAGCTGGTTCATTAAAACCACTGCCGTTAAGAAGAAGCTGATAGCGCTGAACAAAACCATTAACTGGAAACCCGAAGCAACCGGCACCGGCCGCTTTGGTAACTGGCTGGAGAACTTAGTGGACTGGAACCTCTCGCGTTCCCGTTATTGGGGCACGCCGCTGCCGATATGGCGCGAAGAAAACGGTTTGGAAGAAAAATGCATTGGCTCAATAGAGCAACTGAATAAAGAAATTGATGCCGCTGCTGCCGCAGGGTATATGCCTGCTGGCTTCAGATTAGTTGATATGCACCGGCCATATGTAGATGATGTGGTACTGGTATCATCTAACGGTAATAAGATGTTCCGCGAGCCCGACCTGATAGACGTTTGGTTTGATAGCGGCGCTATGCCCTATGCGCAATGGCACTTCCCTTTTGAAAACAAGGATAAGTTTGCCGATGCTTATCCTGCCGATTTTATTGCCGAAGGGGTAGACCAAACCCGCGGCTGGTTCTTCACCCTGCATGCCATTGCCGTAATGCTAAGCGAAGCCAGCGATGAGGTAAAACAGATTAACACCTTAGTTGGAAATAAAGGCTTGGCCTTTAAAAATGTGGTGTCCAATGGTTTGGTGCTGGATAAGAACGGCAACAAAATGTCTAAACGCTTAGGCAATGCGGTTGAGCCCTTTGAAACCATTGAAAAGTATGGGGCCGATGCCGCCCGCTGGTATATGATCAGCAATGCATCTCCCTGGGATAACCTGAAATTTAATATTGAAGGCTTGGATGAAGTACGCCGCAAATTTTTCGGTACGTTGTATAATACTTACTCCTTTTTTGCCTTGTACGCTAATATTGATGGCTTTAATTATAGCGAAGCTGATATAGCGATAGCGCAACGCCCGGAAATTGACCAGTGGATCATCTCTTTGTTAAATACCTTAGCAAAAGAGGTTGACATTTTTTATGCCGATTTTGAACCTACCAAAGCCGCGCGTGCCATACAGGATTTTGTGGACGCGCACTTAAGCAACTGGTATGTGCGTTTAAGCCGCCGCCGTTTCTGGCGTTCGGATAGTAACGAGGATAAGTTATCCGCCTATCAAACGTTATATACCTGTTTAGTGACTATCGCCAAATTAATGTCGCCAATAGCGCCATTCTATGCGGAATGTTTGTATACTGATCTGAACAGCGTTACCGGTAAGGAGCAATTTGAGTCTGTCCATTTAACCAGCTTCCCTACTTATGAGGCTGTGCTGGTAAATAAGCCACTGGAAGAAAGGATGCAGCTGGCGCAGGATATATCGTCGCTGGTGTTATCGCTACGCAAAAAGGTGGGTATTAATGTGCGCCAGCCGCTAAGCAAAATATTGTTACCTATACTTGATAAGGATTTTGAGCAGCAGGTACAACAGGTAAAAGACCTGATATTATCGGAAACCAACATTAAGGATATTGAGTATATAACCGATACCGCCGGCTTTGTAAAAAAGAAGGTAAAACCAAACTTTAAAGCCCTGGGTGCAAAGGTTGGCAAGGATATGAAGGCGGTAGCGGAGGAAATAAGCAAATTAACACAAGGGGATATTGAGCAACTGGAAGCAGATGGTAGTATACAATTACTCACTACTCACTATTCACTGCTCATCACAGATGTGGAAATTATTGCCGAAGATGTGCCCGGCTGGCAGGTAGCAAACCTGGGAAAGCTAACCGTAGCCCTGGATGTTACCCTAACCAATGGTTTAAAAGAAGAGGGGCTGGCACGTGAATTGATAAATAGAATACAAAATTTACGCAAAACCAGTGGCTTAGAAGTAACCGACCGCATTAATGTAGCCCTGGGTAATGCTGATTTTATTGCCGGTGCTGTGAATAATAATTTATCCTATATTTGCGCCGAAATTTTGGCAGACACCATCCTGCTTGACAATCAGTTAACTGAAGGCGAAAAAGCAGAGATTGACGGAATTGAGCTATTGATTGCTATAACAAAAAAATAATGAAACAAGAGAACGAAAAAACAAGGTATTCTGACGTTGAACTGCAGGAATTTAAAGATATAATCCTTGAAAAATTACGCATTGCCAAAGAGGAACTGAACAACCTGGCTTCATCGCTAAGCAGCCCTAACGCTAACGGTACAGACGATACCGCCGGTACTTACAAAACGCTGGAGGATGGGTCTGCCACGCTGGAGAAAGAATCAATTAACCAGTTAGCTGCCCGCCAGAAGAAATTTATTGAGCAGTTGGAGGCGGCTTTGGTGCGCATACAAAACAAAACTTACGGCATTTGCCGCGAAACCGGTAAACTGATACAGAAAGAACGCCTGAGGGCCGTGCCGCATACCACCCTGAGCATGGAAGCAAAAATGAAACAATATTAAATGAAGGCTGCTTACACCAAACCCTTTTTAATAGCCGCTATCATTATCATTATTGACCAGCTTATTAAAGTTTGGGTAAGGCAGCATATGTACATTGGCGAAGAGATACACTTTCTGGGCGACCGGGGTATGCTGCACTATACCGAGAACAATGGCATGGCCTTTGGTTGGGAAATAGGCGGCATATTAGGCAAACTGGCCCTTACCATTTTTCGTATTGTGGCGGTTATAGCTATAGGCTATGGTGTGGTGTATCTTATTCAGCATAAATACCACCGCGGGCTGGTACTTAATGTAGCGCTGATATTTGCGGGCGCGGTGGGTAACATCATTGATTCTACTTTTTATGGCGTTATCTATCATTATGCCCCGATATTTCAGGGCCGCGTGATAGATATGTTTTATTTCCCCATTATCAGGGGTACTTACCCGTCATGGTTCCCAATTTGGCAGGGGCAGTATTTTGAATTTTTTCAGCCGGTATTCAATTTTGCCGATGCTTCCATTTCTGTTGGGGTTATTGCTATACTTATCTGGCAAAAGCGTTATTTTAAAAGCGAGGTACTGGAAGAAAGCAATATTAACAGCGAGGTAGTGGAGGAATAACAGATAATTAAACAGCTAAAATTTAAATAACACAAAGAGGGCCGCTCATGCGGCTCTTTTGTTATTAGTCAATAACAGATAATTCTGCGGCAATATGGTGCGTAACAGAACAATATAGCTGTAGCTTTGTTAGGATACTCAAGCACAAATTACCTTTATCATCATGAAAAAGACCCTATTTTTAGCGCTATCAATATGTAGCACCTTGCTGGCATTCAGCCAAAGCAAAATGGCTTGTTGTGCCAAAAACCCGTCGGCTACTAAGCAATTTGCCATGCTGGCATCCAGTAGGGCATTCATCATGTCGCACAAAACGCCGCTCAAGATACACTTTCAAAGCAGCATTGGGAAAAATGTTACTTACAAAACCCCTGACGGTAAGGAATCAACCGCTTACGAATTTAAATCTAAAACCCCTACCAATAATTATCTGTTTGTTATCCACGAATTTTGGGGACTGAATGACTTTGTAAAAAAGGAATCGGAAAAATTATATACTGAAATTGGCAATGTAAACGTAATTGACCTTGACCTGTATGATGGCAAAGTAACTGCCGACCGTACTGAAGCTGGCAAACTAATGCAGGCCGTTAAGGAAGATCGCGCACAGGCTATTATTGAAGGGGCTATTGCCTATGCCGGCCCAAAGGCACACATTGCCACGCTTGGCTGGTGTTTTGGCGGCGGCTGGAGCCTGCAAACCGCTTTAATGGCAGGTAAACAGTTAACGGGATGTGTAATGTATTATGGTATGCCCGAGCAGGACGTAAATAAGCTTAAAACTTTACACGGTGACGTACTGGGCAACTTTGCCAATAAGGACCAATGGATAAACCCCGGCGTAGTAAATAAATTTGCTGAAAATATGAAAGCGGCCGGGAAAAAGTTATATCTGCATCAGTACAATGCCGATCATGGTTTTGCTAACCCAAGCAACCCTGTTTATGATAGCCCTGCAACTAAAGATGCATATGCCAACACATTAGCATTTTTAAAACAGCGTTTAAAATAGTTTAAGCCAGGACAGGACAAGTTAGGAAAATAAACTTCAGTACTCTTGTTTTCTGACTTTCTTACTTTTGCCTACTTTGCATAAAAATCCGTATTGAACAGTTCTTCTAAAAAAAGGTTGACTTATTTATTAAAAGCGGCCATCCTGATATTGGCCGCTGTATTTATTTATCGCCGTATAAGCAATAAGCATGACCTTAAACAATTTGAATTGCTGCTGCCTGGCATAGTGCAAACCCGGGTTGTTATTACCATGTTGTTTGTTTTTTTGCTGATGCTGCTAAACTGGGGCCTTGAGGCCGCCAAATGGAAGTACCTGGCGCAAAAACTAACCCACCTATCATACTGGCAATGCATTGAAGCTGTCTATTGCGGACTCACCTGGGCAGTTTTTACGCCTAACCGGATTGGCGAATATGGCGGCAGGGTTTTGTTCTTACCTCCGCGCCGACGTATACATGGCGCGTTTGTTATGGCAGTTGGCGCGTTCGGTCAAAATGTAATTACAAATGTAATGGGGGCAATAGCGCTAATGTGGTTCATCTGGAAATATCTTCACATGGATATCTGGCTTTACCTGGGACTATGCATTATCGCATTAACATTTATACTGCTAATGGTGTTATTTTATTTTAACCTGAGGTGGATGGTATCCTTATTAGACAGCATTAAATACCTAAAAAAATTTCACCGGTTCTTTGATATCATGGGGCGGTATAAGTTTACCGAACTGGTGCGTATTATGGCTTATTGCCTTTCACGTTTTGCTGTGTTCTCATTTCAGTATTACCTTATCATACACTTACTTATCCCATCTGTATCATTATTTAACGTGCTGATGCTGGTGTTTATACTTTTTTTCATTCAATCGGCCCTGCCCTCACTTGATCTGCTTGACATTGGCGTACGTACCATGACGGCTGGGGTATTGTTTGCATACGTTACCGATCAAAAGATCGCCGTAATGGCGGCGGTGTCGGCCATCTGGCTCATTAATCTGATTATTCCCGCTATATTAGGCAGCATTTTTGTACTTAAACTCAATTTTTTTGATAACGATATATAGTTATATTTCGCTACTTTTTACCGGGCTTTACCTGGTTATATTGATTTATCTGATAAAAGGCTGGGCTTTGTTAAAAGCTCCAAAAAAGGTTATTCCTGATTTTAAAACAAAGGTTACCATATTGATAGCTGCACGCAACGAGGAAAGCGGTATCAGTTTAACTATTATGGACCTGCTGGAGCAGGATTATCCTAAAGAATTAACCGAAATAATTATTGTTGATGACCACTCTGCCGATAATACCGCCGCAATAATAAGCAGCTATGCTAACCGGGGTGTACAATTATTGCAGTTAAGCGAAGACCAACCCTTAAATTCCTATAAAAAGAAAGCCATAGCTGAAGCTATCAAAAGATCGGGTGGCGAATTAATGGTAGCCACCGATGCCGATTGCCGCATGGGGCCGCAATGGCTTTCATCTATCGTTACTTACTTTGAAACGGAAAACCTGGTAATGATATCTTCGCCGGTAACCTATTTTGAAGAGAAATCTTTATTTGAACGCCTGCAAACACTGGAGTTTGCTTATTTGATAGGAATAGGCGCTGCCTTTATAGGCAATGGCCGGGCCTCTACCTGCAACGGCGCTAATTTTGCATACCGTAAAGATATATTTTATGAAGTAGGCGGCTTTTCAGGTATTGATGACCTTGCATCAGGCGATGATGAATTATTATTACAAAAGGTAGCTGTCAGGTACCCAAACCGCATTGGTTTCCTTAAAGAACTAAGGGCGGTGGTTTATACCCATGCCAAGCCTAATCTTAAAAGTTTTTTAAACCAACGGCGCAGGTGGGCTTCAAAATCAACTAAATATAAAGATAAAAAGATTATTTCGCTTGCAGTAAACATCTGGTTTTTCAACGTTTTGTTATTGGTAAATGCCTTATTAGGTTTTTACGACATTTTTTTCTTAAAGCTATTTGCGCTGCAAATGTTTTTTAAATATTTTTTTGAGATTTTATTTTTAGTTCCCATACTTTCCTTTCTTAAACGCGCACGGCTTATATTTTACCATGTTATTTTATCACCCATTCATATTATATATTTTGTTTACGTAGGTATAAAAGGCAACACCGGTAAATACAGCTGGAAGGGGAGAATGGTGAGATGATTACATAACCCTCCCATAGTAAAAAGTATAAAAATTTAAAGTTTACCTATAGGGGGATATTTAAAGGGAGCTTACAACCCCAGCCTCGCAGATATTTCCAGCATACGTTCAATGGGTTTAACTGCTCTTTCTATAATATCTGCTGGAAGGGTAATCTCAGGGCTTTCGTTCTTCAGGCACAGGTAAAGCTTTTCTAAAGTATTGCGTTTCATATGCGGGCAATCGTTACAGGCGCAGCTATTATTCGGCGGTGCCGGTATAAACACCTTATCAGGGTTGTCCTTTTGCATCTGATGTATGATACCGGCCTC
>CAZZVY010000060.1:0-14827 GCA_964657585.1 uncultured Mucilaginibacter sp.
AATTTTATAGATTTTGAACATCACGGGATGATCATAGCCCCGCATAATAAAGATTGCGCCATTTTTGAAGAGAAGATAAACGGCAGATTTTATGCCCTGCACCGGCCAAGCAGTAAAGACATAGGCGGCAATTATATATGGCTGGCCGACTCGTTAGACGGCTTACGCTGGGGCAACCATCAGTGCCTTGTTACTACGCGGCCGGGGCAATGGGACAGCGCCCGGGTAGGCGCCGGTGCGGCACCCATCAGGACTGCGCAGGGCTGGCTGGAGATTTACCACGGGGCTAATGCCAAACACCAGTATTGCCTGGGTGCTTTCCTGATGGACCTGGATAACCCGGCTAAAGTTTTAGGACGTACCACTGACCCCATTATGGTACCAACTGAACCTTACGAACTGAACGGCTTTTTTGGTTTTGTGGTTTTTACCAACGGGCACGTTGTAAATGGAGATGAACTGACCATTTATTATGGTGCAGCCGATGAATTTGTTTGCGGGGCCAGATTTTCAATAGCTGAGATACTTGCGGCCATTTCACCACTGGATAGTAACTGATTGGTTACCGGCAGGCGCAAATTCCAGGTGCCCGCTCCTGAGTGTTTTAGGGGCCAGTTCTTCCGCAGTATTTATTTTAAATGCAGGCAACTTTTCTGCTGCCTTGATAATCATAAGGCGGCAGCGGAATGCAGCATCTCCCAGAATGTTGAAGGATGCCTTACGGCCATAAATTTTAAAATTTGTTACCGGGTAATCGCAATAGATCATCCAATCATGCCCCGGCGCTTTAAAATAATGCCTTGGTACAATGCCAAAGGCATTGCCTGCCCCGTAAACTTCCTGGCCCACCTGCCCGCATTTTTTCCAGCCATCCTGCAAATCCTCCAACGCTATCCAAAGAATAGTGTTTAGTTCGCCCACCTTGGGCTTATCAGCCAGCATTTCTTTGGGCAGCATTGGCGGGTAATAATAAGCGGCCCTGTCAATCAGGTGGCGTATATATTCTGCCGTCAATAATTTTATTGATGCCGGCAATTCAATCCCTTCTGCCAGAAAGATGTATTCGTGCAGTGCACAAAAAACCTCCTGTTCTTCATATACGGCGGTATACGGTGCATCATTTAACGGGAATAGTGCAAAGAAAGAGGGAAAATTTTTGCCGTAACCATAATTGCAGTCCCAGATTTTTACGTTTTTGAATATGTTGGCAAGGCAAACGTAACTTAGCTCCAGATAACGCTTTTTGCCAGTGGCTTTGTACAAACGTACCATGGCCCCTGCGGCGAAGCTGGTATTATTGGCCTGGTAAAATAATTCAAAACCCAGCCCTTCAAGCGTTTTGGCAGCTGTTTCCGCTTCCTGCAGGTACCGCTTCTTTCCTGTGAGGTCCCAGGCCTGCATCATTACATGCGCATACAATCCGGCTACATCTTTTTCGCCTCCTTTGCCAGGTTGTGTTTCGGCCTTTATCACTTCCAGGGTTTTCATATCATAAAACACCGGCCAGCGGTATTTAAAGTGGTGCGCTACGTTTATAGCAAACTCCAGCGAATTCAGAAAAAGTTTTTTGGCAACCTGGTTGCCCTTCAGCGCCAGCCGGGACAGGTTAAGCAACGGGTGGTGCAAATACCAGGAATCCATTACGTTTGGTTTTTTTTGCTCTTCTTCGCCTTCCATCTGGTCTGCGGTAAAAGGGTGCCAGCGCATAATGGTCTTTAATTCTTCGTTATAAAACGCTGGCAACCCGTCCATAATGGTTTTCATGGCATCCAATTTATGGCCGCCCCATTCTATATAATCCTGCAACGGCAGCAATACCGCAAGCTGTACCATAATTTCTGGCGGGGTAGCATAATCACAGGCGTAAGCGTTAAAATAGCTGTGCCCGCCCACCTGCGACCAACAGGCCGGGTTATGCAGCAGGTCTTTCAAACCTTTGTCTAAAATTTGTGGCCAGTGTTTATAACTGGTTTTTGTAACTGGCAGCTGGCGGTAAACTGCTGCCAATAGCTCAAGGTATTGCAGCATAACGTCTGCCTCCTGTTTTGCGGCAGCGGTATCAAAAACTACGTAAGCATCGCTCAACACTACAGCAGTTCCCTTTAACAGGGGTTTTTCAATAGCAGCGGGCAGCGCCAGGCCCATTTCGGGCCATTCGCCGCCTACAACTTCTGCACACGAAGTTTCTGTTTGGTCGCAATAATCTGCCAGCGAGGTAAGGTTTTGAAAGTACAGGAAAGCGCCTTCATCTGCCGGCAGGTGCGCATAAACCAGCCCCGATCGTATCCCCACCTGTTTAACTTTTATCTCGCCGCCGGGCGCAGGGGCTATCAGATCGCGCGGCCAGAAGGGTATATGTAGGTCAGTTGCAGGTGTAAGCGTTGTTCGGTAGTGTAACAGGTCAGCTGCAACAGGCCATTCCAGGTCAACCCTGATGTCCCCAATGGATGAGGATAAGGAAAAGATGATGCCTTTATCTGTTTGTTTCTGGGCGGTTAGTTGCAGGTCCCCGGCTGGTGTATAGGCCGCACGGAAGGCCAGCCTGCCCGGCCCGCTGGCTAATATATATAATGCATCCGCAGTCAGTTGTACCTCAAAATCATAACTTTCCTGCTTTTTAGTATAAAGCGGGCTTAAGTTACTTTTCGTTAATAGTGATATGACCGAAACGGCCCAGGGTGAAATATTACTTGTCATACATCATATTTGCAGGGTTACTTTTTTGGAAGTTTCTTATTAACAGGCCCCGTCAGCTTATAATAGTAAGGTAAACAAGTTAGGAGTGATAATGTTATAAAATTAATAGATGATGATATTCTTCTTGGTTAAATTTAAGATAGGGGAAATTCGTCAAGTAAAGTTTCTGGAATAAACGTTCAGGGTATTTTATAAATAACAAAGCCCCCCGACACATCGAGAGGCTTTGTACTCAAACCCGACGTCCCCACGAACCAATTTTCAGATGACCTGAAACGTTTAGCTACTTTATTTGATGATTGAGGCTGGTTTGCCACATCTAACCTGTATCTGATTGAACCACCATTAAGTATGTGACATTTCGTAATGAAAAGCTAAACTTCCGTCGGTTTCATTGTTTTTATTCCTTTAAACAAAAACCACAATGCAACGAACAATTCTGAAAAGAAGTCGGGAATAATGTATGCCGGGGAAATTATAGATGCTGTGTCAGGAAAAATGATTATCACAAAACAACTGATCAATATTACTAAGGCTGCAAAGAGGTAAAACCCGGATAGCACTTGTGGAATATAATTTGACTTGAATAATAAATATCCATGAACCGCCATCCCAAGGCTGAAGAAGACCAAACAAATTAAATTACTGCTATCATGCAGATAAATCGTTATTAGTGCATTTAATTGTTTTAGGCTAAAAGCAGTTAAGTATTTATGGCCAACGACCAATTGTAATGATTGAAATTTATTTAACAAACTGAAGCCGCCAATACAAGCGTTTGCAAATCTCCAAAACATGCCAAGTAATGCAAGACTTCTATTAATTGGTTTTAGCAAGGTATAAAAGGCTATTGCTAATATTATATCACAATTAAACATTACCAAAGCAGCCGCTATACCTGTACGGAAAAGAGTTTCAAAAACAAGAATATGACTTGCCGTTTTTGCAGCGTCTCCGTCAACGATAATTTTCGGATCGACAATAAAGTTGGTGTATATACCTGATAGAAAAAGAACCAAAAAGCCGAACCCAGCTACTTTTGCAGCGGTGCGCTGGGATGCCTGGAGAGTGTAATAAGTCATAATACCCATCCTGTTTACTTATTATGTTTAGCTTTATTTTGACGGAATTAGGTGTAAATAGTTACATTTATTGTTCTATTTTGTAATGTTCTTAAAACACCAAAACCCGATCCGTTTTTGCGACCAAGCTTTTGTGTCGATTAATTTAAAGATACTGATATGGGAAGTTAATTGAACACAATTACGACTTTGAGGATTGTAGAGAGGATTTTAGCGAAACATGCTGATTAATTCGGGTAAAAAAAATTATCGCATAAAAAAAGTAGCCAATAAATTTGGCTACTCGTCATAAATAGTACTCAAACCCGAGGTCCCCACGAACCAGTTTTTAAATGACCTGAAACGATTAGCCACTCTATTTGATGATTGAGGCCGATTTGAAATATCTAACCCGTTTTTAATTGAACCGTCGTCTAATTCAAATCCTGTGATTCTCTTTTCTTTTTTAAGCTCTTAGAGTTGCTGCATATTTAGCTTCTTACAGCATCTTAACAAATGATTATCGGAATTGGTTCCTCATGTATTGGATGTTGCACTTTTAGTAAAAGTTCTAATAGCATAGTCAACCCAACGAAATCTTGCAACCAAACGAGGGTATTTGTATTATTGAATAAAAACGCTTGACCGATAACGGACAAATAATGGAAATTAAAAACGATCCGGAAGTATTTCGTGAGATTTTCAGCGCATATTATAAGCCGATCTTTGGGTATGTTTTTCGACGGACAGGAAGCTTTGATGATGCTGCCGACATTGCATCAGACACCTTTCTAAAAGCATTCAATGCAATACCTAAGTATGTTGACCGGGGTATTCCGGTAAAAGTATGGTTATACCGCATCGCAACTAATGAAGTAAACCTTTACTTCCGCGGACGGAAAAAATATCATCATCTGTTTAAAGATTCCGCGATGGAGAATCCGGATTTATTCCGTTCGTTTTTACAGGAAGACCGCGAGGTATTGGAAGTTGAACTTACTAAACACCAGCAATTTTTAAGCGTATTGGCACAATTAAAGATGCTGCCGGTCAAATATCAGCAGGTAATTGCCTTGCGTTATTTTGAAGGTAAAGATAACACAGAGATCGCGCAGATTTTGGATATTAAGGATGGGACGATTAAATCGCTACTGTCAAGGGGGGTCGAGAAATTGAGAAATTTATGCAAATAAGAGTTACTAATGGACGATTTTGAAAAGCTGCTGACAGACCTTCCTAAACCGGAGGTTAAAGCACTCCGGCATCAGGATATGCTGGCCGATAAGTTGATTCGGACGAAAGATAAGGCTTCTATGAGTTTATGGTGGCTATTGCTACCACCATATATTGTCGCGATGTTAGCTATGAAAACCTATTATAAAAAAACTTCGTTGACGCAGGAACTTTGGGCATTCCATGAGAGGCAGCCATTTCTTTCAACTTTGCTATTTTCCGCGCCATTGATTCTGTTGGTTTTTAACATTTTTTTAAAAAAACAGGTCGCATTCCGCATTGTCCTTTTCAGGAGAAAAGGTATCTTTTTTATACCAGTGCACACTGGCGGCTGGATAATCTTTTCATCAGCGCTTTGCTATGCGATGTACAAAGCTTATGATTTAAATATGCATGAACATTCAGTCAGCGACTTTTTGATTAACATAGTATTCAGTTTACTGTTTATCACTGCACTTTATTCACTCATTGCTTACCTAACGCTTAAAAAAAAATCATGACCGCGCTAATTTTTTTTATCACAATGTTAACCTTAATAGTTTTAATTGTCAGGCTGCTCATTCGATTGATGCAGAAGAAGCCTATAGGCGGCACGCTGAAATTAATTTGCGGCATCACCCTGGTCTATGGGTCGGTTTGGATTATTTTTGATTTGACGCGTAAGCGTGTCCCGGTTCCAATGGGTACCGATGTCTGTTTCGACGATTGGTGCGCTACGGTGGACAGTGTGTCGCAACAGCCGTCAAGCGATAGCATCCATTTTGTTTTATACTTAAAGATGTCTAACCACGCCGGGGGCATCGCTCAGTCGCCGTCAGAGCCAAGAGTGCATATTATTGATAGTTCTGACAAGGTTTGGCTTTATTCCGTTAAAGGGCAGCAGAGTTATCAAACGCATCATGGTGTGCAGCCTGGCATTGAACATCGCTTGGAACTACACCAGTCGCTCAAAACAGAATTGGTGTTCGCATTGCCCAAAATTGCATCGGGGTGTCAGGTACTTATTGAAGAAGGTCCCTGGATTACGCATTTGCTGTTTCCGGAGGACCAATTGGTATTTGCATTAAAAAATTAATCAAATATTCTAACTGTGAAAGTTCTATAATGCGTGAAATCATATACTCTCGTTTTTTGCTATAAAAAAAGTAGCCAATAAAATTGGCTACTTGTCATAAATAGTACCAGAGCCGGGGTTGAACCGGCACGGCCTTGCGGCCACAGGTGTTTGAGACCAGCGCGTCTACCGCCCCGATAGCTATCGGGGCCGCCATTATTGAAATGCTGGTGATCAAATAAACTTCACAGTTTTCATCATCGGCGCCATCTACATATTGATCGTACTATTTGCCCGCTGGCTCTCGGTATTCTTACCTATTTTACTGTTGCGTTACAAGATCAAGTTCGAAAAAACACGCTGTTGTTATACTAATCTAGGTTGGGCTTAAAGGGGTGGCCTCTCCGTAGCCCTGGCGCTTTCGCTACCACCCGAAATGCACCGCGATGAATTTGTACTCATAACCTATGTTGTCGTTATATTTTCAATACTGGTGCAGGGGTTAACCATAGGCGGGTTTACTAAAAAGCTATTAAGAAAAGGTTAGCAAGCGTCATCCCAAACCCTCTTTACTGCTCGCGGCAGAAAGGGTCGACCAGCTGAGCGTAGTCGGGGTGAGTCGAAGAAAGCACTTGGAGGGAAGCTCCACAAACAGCAAAAAAGGGGATAACACAACTTGCAAAAGAAAGGCATTTATAAAGAAAAATGATCAATATTTGGGCCGGGGCGGGTAATGCCACCGTTAAATATGCGATTAATTTATTAACTACGAGACAGCGCGGATATTTCAGACTTTACCACAAACTTTTAACTTGATTTACCGCTTCAGGACAGTCAACCCGTTCCTCACAATGACATCTTTTTTACGGTTTTGATCGAACTCTATGCGCACGTTCTATCCACTCGTCACCAAAACCTACCCTCACGTCAAAAAACTTTTACCAGCCCCACTCCATACGCTTTTTTTGAATAAAAAAAAGAAGATCATGGAAACCACGCAACGACAAACCTATCTGGATTGGTTAAGGATATTATCAATAGCAGGTGTATTATTTTTTCATTCGGCCATGCCTTATGCAAGAGATATGGACTGGCACATCAAGAACCACGAAACCAGCGACCTCATGATGGAATCGAACCTGTTCCTGCACCTTTTTCGCATGCCGCTGCTCTTTTTCATATCGGGTACTGTAAGCTTTTACATGATGCAGCGACGCTCCACCTTAAGCTTTGTCGCCTTGCGCTGCCGCCGACTTTTTATACCCTTAATGCTCGGTATGTTTATCATTGTACCGCCGCAAATTTATATGGAGCGCTTAAACAATGGTTTTAAAGGCAGCTATTGGGAATTTTATAAAACGGTATTCAATTTTATACCTTACCCCAAAGGCAGTTTTAGCTGGCACCATCTATGGTTCATTACTTACCTGTTGATCTACGACCTGCTTTTTGCGCCAATGTTTGCCTGGTTGATATCGCCCAAAAGCGACCGGTTCAAAGAATGGCTTGCCTTGCTGGCCAACGGCAAATGGATTTACGTTCTTATGATGCCGGGTATAGTTTGGTTCGCATTGCTGGCTAAGAAATTACCCGAGACCAACGACTTGATACACGACGGCTGCTACTTTGTGTACTGGTTGCTGTTTTTGTTGGCTGGCTTCTTTTGCATATTACAGCCAAAGCTAATGGACAGTCTTGAACGAAACCGCCGCGTCGCACTTACTATCGGTTTTTTAAGCCTAATGACCTGGGAAACCATGCGCTGGAACGGTATTGAGCCCGGCAATACAGGATGGCATTTCAACGGCGCTATTTTCTATTATTGCTTTACTGCATTAAGGGCCATTATTGCATGGGCCTGGGTACTTGCAATGGTCGGCTATGGCAAGCGTTATTTGAACCGCCCGCACCGTTCGCTTAACTATTTGAACCAGGCGGTTTACCCATTCTATATACTGCATCAAACAGTTATTGTGCTTATTGTATATTATATTGTGCAAGTGCCAAATGAAAGCATCCTGTCGAAATACATCTACACGGTTGGCATCGCCTTTTTTGTAACGGTGCTTACCTATCACCTGCTCATCAAACCCTACACGGCTATGAGGTTTCTATTTGGTATGAAACCTCTCGATAAACCAGCGAAAATTGAACTGCCGCAGCAAGAAATAAAACCGACCTTATCGCTTTCTTCATTAAATTTGGAACAAACAGTATGAGGTTTTTCCAAAAATATATTTTCCCTGCATTATATGGCCTGCTGGTGTATTTTACCATCAGGCTATTGCATGACACCGATGTGCACGAGCGTTTTTGGGAACGCCAGTTTTATGTGAACGCTGTAGAGATAGGATGCTCCATCATAGTAGGCTACATGGGTGTTTACCTGTTCAAAATGCTTTTTAGATATTTTGATCAACCCCGGCCTGTACAGCTTAATTACCAAAACGTAGTGCGCGAGCTGGTGATCATGGTCGGCATAAACCTGGTGTTAGTAAATGTTGTATTTGTGCCGATGGATATGGCCCTGCATTGGGACTGGATCTCCTTATCCGACGTGGCCGACATCAATATGATACCGACGCTGTATGCCTTAGTTTATTACGGCATTGCCCGCAGCAGCACCTGGCTGAAAGCTTATGTAGATAACAAGGTGCAATTAGAAAAAGTGACTAATGAGCATTTACAAACCGAACTTAAATTTCTGCGCGCGCAGTATCATCCACATTTCTTGTTCAATGCGCTCAATACCATTTATTTCCAGATGGACGAGGATGTTAACGGCGCCAAGAATAGCATCGAAAAGTTTTCGGAACTTTTACGCTACCAGCTTTACAACCAACAGCAACAGGTGCTTGTCATTAATGAATTGGAATACCTGCAAAGCTTTATAGATTTGCAAAAGATCCGTACCACCGATAAGCTAAAGCTAAATGTACATTTTGATGGAGCTTTGAACGGTCAGCAGGTTTACCCACTTTTGTTTTTACCATTCGCCGAAAACGCCTTTAAATTTATTGGTGGCGGATATAAAATGGACATATCAACGCGCTTAGTGGATAATCAGATAGTTTTCCGGGTAGAAAATTCGATACCGCAGTTTGAAGTTCCGACCGCAAAAAGCGGGGGGATAGGATTAGAGAACCTGAGGAGAAGACTGGACCTGTTATATCCCGGTAAGCATACAATAAGAACAACAAATACCGGCAACACTTACATTGCCGAACTGAAAATACAATATGAATAAGATAACCTGCATCATTACCGACGACGAGCCTTTTGCACGCAAGGGATTGCAGAGCTATGTTGAAAAGATAGAATTTTTAGAATTAAAGGGCGTTTGCGAAGATGCTCTTCAATTAAGCAATATGTTGCAGCAAAACCCGGTTGATCTACTTTTTTTAGATATCCAGATGCCGCACTTAACCGGAGTAGATTTTATACGCGCGCTATCCAATCCGCCAAAGGTCATCTTCACAACTGCTTATGAGCAATATGCCCTGCAAGGCTTCGAGCTGGACGTAATGGACTACCTGCTAAAGCCCATCAATTTCGATCGGTTTTTAAAAGCTGCATTGAAGGCCCTGGATTATTATGCGCTGACCGCGAGCAAAGCGTCCGAAGCAGCGCCGCAGGCACCCTATATGTTCATCAAGGCCAACGGCAAGCTGGAGAAAATAAATTTTGACGAGCTGCTATTTATTGAGGGTATGGAGAATTACGTGGCAGTCTACCTGCCCAATAAAAGATTGATTACACATATCACCATCAAGTCACTATTTGAAAAACTTCCCGAAGGAGAATTTATACAAACCCATAAGTCATTCGTGGTCGCGGTTGATAAGGTAGAAAGTATTGAAGGCAATACGCTCTCCATCGGTCAGCATAAAATACCGGTTAGCAAATATTTGAGGGACGAGGTGCTGCCTAAAATATTAAGGTAAACGACCAACCGGCACGATTCCTATCTCCTTAAAACGACTAAGCCCGCCTGACGTATCAGCAAGGCTTTGTACGAAGCGCCGGTCCCGATAACTATAGGGGCGAACCGAAACAGTTTCCCACATTCATTAACTAACAAAGCCCTCCTGAAGTATCAGAAAGGCTTTGCACTCAAAGCCGCAGTCCCCACGAACCAATTTTAAATGATCTGAAACGATTGGCCACTCTATTTGATGATTGTATTTAAACGCAAATATTCAAGGCAACGGGATATTATCGGTTCGATATTCCCCGAAAAATGGAGTTTTGACGGCTGGTACATCGAACCGGAAAACTGAATGAAGTAGTAGAGCTTATCTACTTGATTAACGGTACTTCACCAAAAAACAAAGCCGTGTCAGAACGAAAATTCGTACTGATCACGGCTTTGTACCCAGAGCCGGGGTCGAACCGGCACGGCCTTGCGGCCACAGGTGTTTGAGACCAGCGCGTCTACCGATTCCGCCATCTGGGCATCCGTATTTCAGAGCGGTGGATTAGTTCGCTCAAACCGGGCTGCAAATGTATCTAAACTCTCCTTAATCCGCAACAAATATTTTTGGCGGTAGTAAATATCCGCTATCCTATTTAACCGCTCTTCTTTAGCGGTATCGTTCAGGCCTTCATAACCGGCGGTCAGGTTATCCAGGTCGGTTTGTAACCCGGTTTCAATAGCAAGCGTTTCGGCAGTTATGCCGGCTAATTGTTCTGCGTTTTCAACCTCCATCAGCCGTTCGTTAATATCCATCATATCCATTAAAAAACCGGCGGGCAGTTGCGGCTTGGCCCCTTCGGCAAGTAGATCATGGCTGCGTAAAATATATTCCAGGAGGTTAGCAGGGTTGCTTAGCGTGTGGTAGGCCTTGTTATTGAGGGTTGATAGTTCCAGTATTTCCTGCTGGCGCTCGTCGGTATCGGTGGTATAAAAATCAGGGTGGTATTCCTTGCTTAACTTATAGAACTGTTTTTTAAGCAGGGACTGGTCGGGGTTAAAAGACTCCGGGATATCGTAAAATTCAAAGTAGTTGATCATGCTGTAAAGTTAAGGGAAATGTGCGGAAGGCCGAAAGCCGGAAGTAATGATGCGGGCTTAGGGCCTTGTCGGTCTTTTCATACTTTCGGACTAAAAAAGAAATACCCATCTTTGTTAATCAACAACAACCATATGTTATTTGACCAGCTGCGGCAAAAGCCGTTCTTTATATTGGGCCCCTGCGTGATGGAAAGCCAGGAGTTGTTATACCAGGTGGCCGAGGAGGTGGCCAGAATAGGACAAAAATATAATGTGCCTGTTATTTTCAAGTCATCGTTTGATAAGGCTAACCGCACGTCTATCTACTCGTACCGCGGGCCGGGGATTGAGAAAGGTATGGATATGTTATTAAAGGTTAAAGAACGTTTTGGTTTACCTGTTATTACGGATGTACATGAGCCTTACCAGGCCGCCATTGCCGCGCAGGTAGCGGATGTATTGCAGATACCGGCTTTTTTGTGCCGCCAGACCGATCTGCTGGTAGCTGCTGCACAAACAGGCAAAATTGTGAATGTCAAAAAGGCGCAGTTCCTTTCGGGTCAGGATATGTTTTATCCGGCCCAGAAAGTGGTTGAGGCCGGTAATACCCGGGTAATATTAACCGAGCGCGGCAATATGTATGGCTATAATAACCTGGCGGTAGATTTTAGGAATATTCACGACATGAAAAAGTTCGGGTACCCTGTTTGTATGGATTGCACACACTCGGTGCAGCGCCCGGGCGGCGCGGGCGGCAAAACCGGCGGCGACCGTACATTTGTGCCCATGATGGCACTGGCCGCCAAAGCCTTTGGTGCCGATGGCTATTTTATGGAAACACACCCCGACCCGGATAATGCCCTGAGCGATGGCCCGAATATGGTTAAACTGCACGATTTAGAGAATGTGATTGCAGCATTAGTATAAAAGTTGACCCGCTAACAGCCAATGAAAGACATAGCTAAAAAAGTATTTGCTACAGAAATTGAGTCGTTACGGCATGTGGCCGCTGCTATTGACGATAATTTTACCAGTGCTGTACAACTGATACTGAATAATACCGGGAAACTTACTATTACCGGTGTAGGGAAATCAGGCATTATAGCTCAAAAGATAGCGGCTACCTTAACCAGCACGGGCACCCCGTGCTTTTATCTGCACCCCGGCGAAGCTTTTCATGGCGACCTGGGCATGATCAGTAAGGGAGAGGCTATAATACTTGTTTCCTACTCGGGCGAGACCGATGAGGTGCTGCAGCTTATCCCATTTTTAAATTGGAACAAAAACAGTATTATAAGTATTACGGGCAATCCCGTGTCAACACTGGCTAAAAACAGCTTATATCACTTAAATATTAATATCGTGCACGAAGCGTGCCCCTTAAAACTTGCGCCCACATCCTCAACAACGGCCGCATTAGTTATGGGCGATGCTATTGCCGTGGCGCTGATGGAAGCGCGGCAATTTCAGGAAGAAGATTTTGCACGCTTCCATCCCGGCGGAAGTTTGGGCCGTAAGCTGCTTGTTAAAGTTAAAGATGTTATGCGTACAGATAACCTGCCGTTTATTGATGAAAGCGCATCGTTTACCGAGTTGTTGCTCCGCATGTCTGAAGGGCGGCTGGGTTTAGTGATGGTTGGTACGGCCAGCTATGTTAACGGTATAGTTACCGACGGGGATCTGAGACGCGCCTTACTAAGGCACAAAGACCTGTTGAATATACCCTTAACTGAGATGATGACCGCGTCGCCGCTTATCATTAACGCCGAAGAATATATTAATGCCGCCGAAAATTTAATGAGGGAGAAAAAAATAACTACCCTGCTTGTCGGGTCTCCCGAAAAAAGGGCCATTACCGGCGTATACCAGATATATAACTCCTGATAATGAAGCGCATTTTTGTTTGTAATGTTTAGTTTATATAGTAGTTTTGTTTTACACTTATACAACAGTAATTTATAACTATAAATATTAAGATTTGATACTACTATACTAACCTATTTTTGTGCTTATACGTTAAAAGGCTACTTATTAATTTATTGCTTAATTTTATCAATAAGTTAATTTGGCAGCAAGTATACGCTTGTTTATAAGTTGGTATTTTGATGCAACGGATGAGTGTTGTGTGATATATTAAAACTGTACTACTTTAGTAGGGCAATTTTGTATCGCCAGCAAAAAGCAAAGCAGGGATGATTTACAGGTATACTACTTTTATTAAGGCCATAAACCTATCTATTGATTATACCATATTAAACGTTAGTATGGTGTTAACCTATCTGATAGTAGATAAATCATATATATTTTGGGCAAGCAACAAAAATTACCTCCCGGTGGTGCTGGTGTTTAATTTAATATGGTTACTTGCTGCTAATATCACCGGCTTATATGAGGGGGTGTTAAATAAGGACTCTATAAGTACCTATCAGAACGTATTTAAGACCTACCTGCTGTTTGTAAGCCTTATTTGCTTTACTATTATTGTATTAATAGGGCCTAAGGCATACTCTATCACCCGCGAATTTTTATTTTATACACTGGCGCTATTTGGTTTTTTGGTTGGGGTGTGGAAATTAATATTTCTTGCCATAAGGCGAAGCGACCGTAATTTACTGGTAGACTCGCGTAAAATTGTAATTGTTGGCGCCGGCAGCATTGGTAATGACTTATACCATTATTTTAAGGTTAATAAAGATAAGGGATATTATGTATCAGGGTTTTTTGATGATGAACCGCAAAGGGTGAGTGATAGTAAATTATACCTGGGCGATACTAACAGCTGCATTGATTATGTAATAACCCACCAGATTGATGAGATTTTTTGTGCCCTGCCTGTATCAGAATCTGACAAAATAGAACGGCTGATGCGCAGCGCAGACAAACACCTGATACGTTTTAAGATCGTCCCTGAATATTACATCAATTCAAAAAAATCAATGTTTGTGCAAAACTTTGATCACATACCTATTATAACAGTACGGGTTGAACCGCTGGAAAGCATGTTTAACCGCATGGTGAAACGACTTTTCGACTTTACTTTTTCCCTGTTCATTATCATATTTGTTTTAAGCTGGTTATATCCATTATTAGCTATAATTATAAAAATGCAGTCAAAAGGGCCGGTAGTGTTTGTGCAGGTACGGTCTGGCAGAGATAATATGCCTTTTAACTGTTACAAGTTCAGGAGTATGACGGTTAATAAAGACGCAAATACCGTGCAGGCTACCCGAAATGATAAACGCATTACTAAAATTGGCGCCTTTATGCGCCGCACCAACCTCGACGAATTGCCCCAGTTTTTTAACGTACTGCTGGGCCAAATGTCGGTAGTGGGCCCTCGTCCGCACATGATTAGCCATACCGAAGAATACTCAAAACTGATAGACCAGTTTATGGTACGTCATTTTATGAAGCCGGGCATCACCGGCTGGGCCCAGGTAAAAGGCTATCGCGGCGAAACCAAAACTACCGAAGCTATGCTGGACAGGGTAGAGGCAGACGTTTGGTATCTGGAAAACTGGTCTTTCCTGCTGGATCTGAAGATCATATTCCTGACCGTTTGGAATACTGCTAAAGGCGATAAGAACGCTTTTTAACCCGTTGCAATTAATGGCAGTATGAAGCACTTAGTAAATTAAGTGGAAAATTCGTTTTAAGTATAACATATAAATTTTATCTTTGCCATCTCTTAAAAAAAATCCTAATGCGGAAGTGGCGTAATTGGTAGCCGCACCAGACTTAGGATCTGGCGCCGCGAGGCGTGGGGGTTCGAGTCCCTTCTTCCGCACT
>CAZZVY010000061.1:0-14794 GCA_964657585.1 uncultured Mucilaginibacter sp.
GGTTTTCAAACCCTAACTCAGAGATGGCATTAACAATATCATGACGGATTCCCAGATTACTAAATGGGTTCATGATTTAAAATAACGTATTTGGCTACATCGCCAAATCGGGCGCAAAAGTAGGGATAATTATCGGCATTTCAAATACCAGCATAATCTGTGATAAATATAGATAGGTATCCGGATAAGCATAACGGCACTTATTCACTTAACAAAGCCTTTAAACTTTCAATAGTATCTGCCTCTTCTTTAGGCTTATCCTGCCGCCAGCGTAAAATGCGCGGAAACCGCAAGGCCACTCCTGATTTATGCCGCGTTGACCTGTTAATACCCTCAAACCCTATTTCAAATACCAGCTCGGGCTTTACTGTGCGCACCGGGCCAAACTTTTCTAAAGTGTTTCGTTTGATAAAATAATCCACTTTGTTAATCTCGGCATCAGTTAAACCGGAGTAGGCCTTGGCAAAAGGCACCAGCTTATCGCCGTCCCATACGGCGAAGGTATAATCGGTATACAAATCGGCACGGCGGCCATGGCCTTTCTGCGCATAGATCATCACCGCATCTACCGATAGCGGGTCAATCTTCCACTTCCACCAATCGCCCCGTCGCCGGCCTACCTGATAGTGGGCACTTTTTCTTTTCAGCATAATGCCTTCGGCCACCATTGCGCGCGATCGCATCCTTATATCAGCCAATTCGTCCCAATTATTAAATGCGATCAACGGAGAAATACGGAATAAGTCAGGGAAACTGGTTGCAGCCTGCAAATCTTCCAGCAGGCGTCTGCGTTCAGTCTGTGTTTTGTAGCGGATATCCTCGCCCTGGTACTCCAGGCAATCATAAACAATTAATGCCACAGGGCTATCCTCTAATATTTTTTTGCTTAGGTTTTTACGGCCTATGCGGGTTTGCAATACGCTGAAGTTTAAAGGCAGCCCATTGCTAAAGCTCAATATCTCGCCATCAAGCACAGTGCCATCCGGCAATTCATTCAGGAACGGGTGCAGCTCAGGGAATTTTTCGGTCGCCAGGTCTTCGCCCCGGCTCCAGATAAATATTTCGCCGCGGCGTTTGATCAATTGGGCCCTTATGCCATCCCATTTCCATTCGGCCTGCCAATCGGCAGCATTGCCTAAAGTTTCGTTCAGTTCCTTTGCCGATTTTTGCCTTTCTGATGTTTCCTGTACAGGGTATGCCAAAAAGAAAGGGTATGGGCGGGAAATATCATCTTCGGCATTTTGTTGTTGTGTGAGCTGGGTATAAGTATAGGTATCAGGCATCCAGCTGCCCATCAGCCTATGCGCCAGCACCGATGGGCTAAGGTCGGTTACTTCGGCCAAGGCCTTTATTACCAGGTTTTGAGATACCCCTACCCTGAAACTGCCGGTAAGTAGTTTATTAAATACAAAGCGTTCCTGCGTATCCAGCATCGCCCATGATTGAATAAGCCATTCTTTACGTTCTTCTTCCGTCTTTGTGCTTATTTCATTTATTTCCCCAATCCACTCGGTCAACGTTTTATTGCTGCTGCCTTCGCCCTCCGGCATCAGCAGCGCCATGGTTTCGGCCAAATCGCCTACCACATGGTAACTTTCTTCAAACAACCATCCGGGTATGCCAGATGCTTCCAGCGCCCAGTTGCGCACCAATGTTGAGTTAATGGGCCGTTTGGGCTTGCGCCCGGTAAACAGCGCCAGCATATTCATCTTATCGTCATCAGGCACACGGTTAAAATAATCTGTCAAAACCGCTACTTTTTCATTGGTTTTATTGGTTTCATCAAGCGACTGAAAAAGGTGGGCAAAAGCCTTCATAATTTATACTAAAGCAAAATTGTGTAAATATGTTTTGCCCCAGGAAAAAGGCGCCCGGGCGTACAGTTTGGGTTTAAAGCATTTTTTAGGTTTATACCTGATGCTGTGTTACCAGGTTTATATGAAACGCATTATACAGGGCTTTCATAAAATACCTGTAATTTTGTTTAGATAAGCGCTGCCATTTGAATTGCTGATTATGAAAAAATTACTCCTGTTATTATTATTGGCCTCCGCTACAATATATTCTTTTAAATCTTTATCAATAAAACCAGCGGCGGTTGAGCTGCCGGCATATAACGGGCATGACCTGGGTGTTACGTATACTGCAAAGAAAACGCTATTTAAGGTATGGTCGCCACAGGCAACGGCAGTAAAGGTACGCCTGTATAGGGCGGGCAATGGCGGCGGGGCTATTAAAATTATTGAGCTGGTTAAGGGTAAGGCAGGCACCTGGCAGGCTGTTGTACATCAGAACCTGAAAAACCTGTATTATACGTTCCAAACCCAGATTGATAATAAATGGTTGCCGGAGTGCCCGGATATGTATTCCAAAGCCGCAGGCATTAATGGCCAACGCGGAATGATTGTGGATATGAACGAAACCAACCCGCCCGGCTGGGCTGCGGATAAGAAACCGGTGCAGAAGAACTTTACAGATATTATTATTTATGAAACCCATATCCGCGATATTTCCATAAGCGCCAATTCGGGCATAGTGCATAAAGGTAAGTTTTTAGGACTTGCTGAGAGCGGGACTAAAAACCCGGGGGGCGAGCCGACCGGCCTTGACCATATCAAACAATTAGGGGTTACGCACATCCACCTGTTGCCTTCCTTCGATTTTAATTCGGTTAACGAGGCCAGCTCAAAGCCGCAATATAATTGGGGGTATGACCCGCTGAACTATAATGTTCCGGAAGGCAGCTATAGCACCAATGCTTATGATGGGCGGGTAAGGATCATGGAGTTTAAACAGATGATAAAAACCCTGCATGCCAATGGCTTGCGGATAATTTTAGATGTAGTGTATAACCATACCGCTAATTTACAGTCTGTTTTTAACCAGTTTGCCCCCGGCTATTTTTACCGGCATAAAGCAGATGGCAGCTATTCGGACGCTACCGGCTGCGGAAATGAAACCGCATCGGAGATGCCTATGATGCGCAAGTTCATGATAGAGTCTGTAGTGTACTGGGCAAAGGAATACCACCTGGATGGCTTCAGGTTTGACTTGATGGGGGTGCATGATCTAACCACCATGAATGCCATTAGCGATACCCTGCATAAAATTGACCCGACCATATTTATATATGGCGAAGGCTGGACTGCAGGCAGCAGCCCTATGGCCGAAAGCCTGCGCGCCGTGAAAAAGAATGTACCCGAACTGCATCAAATAGCCGCCTTTAGCGATGATATACGCGACGGTTTGCATGGCGGTTTCAGCGATGTAAGATCAAAAGGCTTTGTAAGCGGTGCGCCCGGGACTGCCGAAAGCGTAAAGTTTGGGATAGTGGCCGCCACCCGGCACCCGCAAATTGATTACAGCAAGGTGAATTACTCCAAATCGCCCTGGGCACGCGAACCTTACCAGTGCATTAATTATGTATCATGCCATGATGATAATACCGCGTTTGACCGGTTGAAAATTTCCAATCCCAACGCTACGGAGTCCGATCTGATAAAAATGGATAAACTGGCCAACGCAATTGTGTTAACATCGCAAGGGGTAGCGTTTTTACATTCAGGGGTGGAGTTGCTACGCACCAAAAAAGGTATAGCCAACTCCTACAATTCGCCTGATTCTATTAATGAGATAGACTGGGGCCGGAAAACAAAATATAAAGCGGTATTTGACTATTATAGGGGCCTGGTGGCCCTGCGTAAACATCATCCGGCTTTCCGGGTGCCAACTACCGCTATGATACAGCAGGACTTACAGTTTTTTGATACCGGTGATAGCTTGGTTATCGGTTACCAGTTAAAAAATAACGCCAACGATGGCTGGAAGAACATTATTGTTTTATTTAATGGCAATATTACTGGTAAAACAGTAAAATTACCGGCCGGCAACTGGGTAATTGCTGTGAATGAAGATACCATTAATGAAAATGGCATTAAGCCGGTTAAAACTGCAACACTTGATTTGGCGGCCACATCGGCCTGTGTATTGTTTGAACGATAGTATAACAATAAATATCAGATAAGCACCTCGCCTTTAAACACCTGCACGGCCGGTCCTTCAAGGAAAATATCGGTAAACCGCACTCCGTCATAATTAAAGCGGATATTGAGGTTGCCGCCTAATACCTTTACAGGCGTATTAATGCTGCCTGTTTGATTATGGTGTTTGGCCATGGCTAAGGCTACGGCGGTTACGCCTGTACCGCAGGCATACGTTTCAGCTTCCACGCCGCGCTCAAAGGTGCGTACAAAATAGCCGTCACCGTCAGGCTCCACAAAATTCACATTGATGCCTTTAGCTTTATAAATATCGTTATTGCGGATGGCGTAACCATCGTTATATACATCCTTATCCGCAAGGCCGCTTACCAACTGTACATAATGAGGTGAACCGGTATCCAACACATATGCATCCTTATCACAGTCCACATTATCAACATTTATCATTTGCAGGCTTATCCATTCGCCATTCTCAGCAATTTTGGCGCTATGAGGGCCGTCAACTGCCAAAAATTCAGTCTCTGATTTTATGATGCCCAGATACCGGGCAAATGCTACAATACAACGGCCGCCGTTACCGCACATGCTACTGGGCTGTCCGTCGGCATTATAGTAAACCATCTCAAAATCATATCCTTTAATGTCCTGCAAAAACATCATACCGTCGCCCCCTATGCCAAAACGCCTGTTGCACAGCTGCGCAACCATAGCCGGATGGTGATGATTTACAGCTAATTTACGGTTATCGACCAAAATAAAATCGTTCCCGGCACCCTGATATTTATAAAATGGTATTTGCACAGCCAATATTAATCATTATTTAATTTTTTTATTAAACCGAAATCAGCTTAAAGCCGCTGTAAGTTACCCTAAGCTTGTTTTTAACATTTTTTAACTAAATTAGTTATACCTAAGGGTTGATTTTTTAGTCTTATTGGTACTAAATTTGAAATGCTGTATTAAACCCGTTTAAAAAACTAAGGACAAAACAAGAAAAAAGTGAATGATATGAAAAAGTTTGGTTTAACCCTCCTGACCGCGTTTGTCGGCGGTACATTGGCCATAGGGGCCTACAAAATGATGGAAACCAGGTATAATGACAACCTGAGTTTTGAAGACAAGCAAAAAGTGTATTTTACCAGTAACCCGTTAACCACTAACATTACCTCGTCTGCCGGCGAAGTTGATTTTACCCAGGCGGCTGCAGCAGTAACACCTGCGGTGGTTTACATACGTACCACCTATGCAGCATCGCGCGGAGGCAGTGCGGATATGGATATGTTTGAGCAACTGTTTGGTCAGCGTTTCCGCGGACAAAGGCAACAGCAGGATCAAAGGGCGCCGCAGGCCTCTGGTTCAGGTGTAATTATTTCTCCTGATGGTTATATTGTTACTAACAACCACGTGGTTGACAAAGCTGAAAAGATACAGGTAACCACCAATGATCACCGTATTTTAGAAGCTAAAGTAATTGGTAAAGACCCTAACACCGACCTTGCCCTGATTAAGGTGAGCGCCAGTAACCTGCCTATTGTTAAATTAGGCAACTCTGATGATGTACGTGTAGGTGAATGGGTGTTAGCCGTTGGCAACCCTTTTAATTTAACCTCAACCGTTACTGCCGGTATTGTTAGCGCAAAAGGCCGCGGTATAGGAATCATCGGTTCAAACCAGGATGAAGATGACGATAACCCGAACCCCTTCACTCCATCCCGTAATGTAACCAGGCAATCAACTGCACGCCCTATTGAGTCGTTTATCCAGACAGATGCGGCCATTAACCCCGGCAACAGCGGCGGCGCTTTGGTTAATACCAAAGGTGAATTGATTGGCATTAACTCCGCCATTGCCTCACACACCGGCTCTTATGAAGGTTATGGCTTTGCAATACCTGTAAACCTGGCTAAAAAGGTGTTGAACGATATTAAACAATATGGTACCGTAAAACGCGGTTTGGTAGGTATACAATACGGAGACTTAAGCGACCCTGACGTTGCTGCACATTATAAAACCGACAAAAATGTAGGTTTATATGTAAGTGATGTGGTTAAAGGCGGGGGCGCTGAAGCAGCCGGTATAAAGCCTGGCGATATTATAACAAAAGTAGATGGTAACGTAGTTAGCGAATCATCTGACCTTACTGAGCATGTTGGCCGTTTGCAACCAGGCGACAAGGTGAAACTGACTGCTTTACGCGGCAACGAAGAAAAAACCTTTACAGTAACCTTAAAGGCCGACGAAGGCGCTAACACTACCCTGGCCAGCAATAACAGCAGTGCAGACATGCTGAAGCGGGTAGGCGCTACCTTCCGTCCGTTAACCGAGGCCGAAAAGGATAAACACAATTTCCGTACCGGCGTTATGGTAACCGGCGTTACCCGTGGCGGCATGTTTGAAGATGCCGGTATAGTCGCAGGTTCAATCATCACACGTATTAACCGTATCCCGGTTAATAGTGTTGACGATGTTAACAAAGCGCTGGAGACAAGCAAAAAACAAGGCATCCTGTTACTGTCAGGAATTAACCCTGATGGCAGCAGCATCCAGTAATACAATATCATAAATAAAACAAAACGCCTCGGTCTGTTACAGGCCGGGGCGTTTTGTTTTAAATGTATGCAGCAGCTACTTTGACTTAATAATATATAAAGGTTTTCCGCCATCGCCCTCATCAGGTTTATTGTAGGCAACCGTCAAGCGGTAAATACCTGTTTTGTCCAGGGCTTTCAAAAACTTGTTATCAACCACCTGGGCTTGTTTGCCTTCTTTCTGATAGATCACCCTGTAATTTTTAGCGTTATTGGCGGCTAAAATATTTATCAGCGAGTCTACGCTGTGTTTATCATCAAATACAAGGGTGCGTTTGGCATCAAAGCTTAATTCGTTATTATACAGAATGTAAGTAACGGTATCGCTAACGGTGGCATTGCTTTTAGCAAGCTGCGCGTGGGCAGATAAATTACCAGCTATAAATAGTACGGTTGATATAGCGGCTGCTTTAAAGCATTTTTTTAATGCGGGATTTTTTGTTTTCATGGTATTGAAGATTATAACAGTATAACCATAATACCAATGAATATGTTTAAGGTATGTACACCGTTTGCCGGTTATGGTAAACTGACAATAGCAAGGTTATACAACCGGCTATTTAAATGGGGGCTTTACTACTTTTGCCTTCAATTTATTATCCCTTATCATAATAAATATCTCTGTTCCCTCTTTGGCAAATTCATTTTTTACATAACCCATCCCAATAGCCTTTTGCAGCGATGGCGACTGTGTGCCGGAGGTTACTTTACCTATATTATTGCCTTCCGCATCAACAATGGCATAATCATGGCGGGGAATGCCGCGGTCTATCATTTCAAAGCCTATCAGTTTTTGCTTAATGCCTTCGGCCTTTTGCTGCTGCAGGGCGGCGGCATTAGTGAACTCCTTATTAAATTTGGTTACCCAGCCTAACCCCGCTTCCAGCGGCGAGGTGGTGTCGTCAATATCGTTGCCATATAAACAAAAGCCCATTTCCAGCCGCAGCGTATCGCGGGCGCCCAGGCCAATAGGCTTTATACCAAATGGTTCACCAGCTTTAAAGATAGCATTCCATAAGGTCTCGGCATGGGCGTTATCTACATAAAGCTCAAAGCCGCCCGCACCGGTATAGCCGGTTGCTGATATAAGTACATTATCTATGCCGGCAAACCTGCCCCTGGTAAAAGTATAATATTCCATTGATCCGAGATCGGTATCTGTCAAACTTTGCAGGGCTTCAGCTGCCTTTGGCCCTTGTACCGCCAAAAGCGAGGTACGGTCTGATATATCCTTCATCTCTACCCCGTCGGTATTAAACTGACTTATCCAGTTCCAGTCCTTCTCAATGTTCGATGCATTGACCACCAGCATATATGTTTTTTCGTCAAGCCGGTAAACCAGCAGGTCATCAACAATGCCCCCATCCATATTTGGCAGGCACGAATACTGCACCTTGCCATCATACAGTTTGCTTGCATCATTACTGCTTACGCGCTGTATCAGGTTTAACGCTTTATCGCCTTTCAAAATAAATTCGCCCATGTGGCTTACATCAAATACTCCTACCGCCTTGCGCACGGTATCATGCTCAGCATTTATGCCATTATATTGTACCGGCATGTTATACCCGGCAAAAGGCACCATTTTAGCGCCAAGTTTAATATGTGTATCTGTAAGTGCGGTATTTTTCATGCCCGTAGGTTAACAGGCGCAAATTAATAAAATTAATGCACACTGGCAGCGGTTACCTGTTGGTAAAACGCTGTTAAACGCCTGGTAATGGTGCGTATGTCGTGCTGCAACTCTACCGTATGCCGCGCATTAAGGCCAATGTGTCGGCAATAGTCCTCATCGGCAATACATTGCTTAATGGCCCTCAAAAATTCGTCACGGGTTTCGGCTATCAGTATGTTACGTCCGTTTTGGGCCTGTAAGCCTTCGGCAGCCAGGCTGGTGGCTATAATGCATTTCTGCATGGCCATGCCCTCTACAATCTTCACCCGCATACCCCCGCCTGATAATAGCGGCACAATCATAATGGCCTTACTGTTAATAAATTCAAGCGCATTATCTACCTCGCCCTGTATAAATATTTTACCCATGGCTTCATACTCATCAAACTGTTCAGGAATATTATCGCCTGCCAGGTAAAACCGCACAGGCAGTTCGCCATTAGCCAACTCCTTATGAAAGTTTTCCAAAAACCACTTAATACCCTCGCTATTAGGCATCCAGCTTAAAGAACCTAAGAAGAACAATGTTGGGAAGTCGGTTTTTTGAGGTTCAGGCTTATATTCATCAACGGCAATCCCTACAGGGATAACCTTTATGGCAGTTTTGCTGCCATAGTGCTGTATAGTACTTTTGTCCTGCTCGGTAAAAACAATTACGCCGCTAAAGCCGGCAAGCTGCAGCTCGTATTTTTTTATACGTGCAGCAGCTATTTTTAAGAATACTCTTTTAATAGGGTCATTTTTTTGCATGGATAACCGTTGCCATACCTGGTGCTCAATATTGTGCGCCCGGTAAATTAACCGGGCACTGGTATTTTTGCGCACATTTTCAAGGTATGGGCATACAAACAAACCTTCAAACTGGATAATATCATAATTGCCGGTTATTATTTCGCGTATAAGCATCCGCTCAAAACCGGCATTGTAAAACCTGTCGATATTTGCCGACCGGCGGGTGATCAGCTTTATAGTAGCATCAACTACTGATATGCTGGTATCAATATTATGAAAGTGATGGGTAATTTTGTTAAGCAGGTCATCGGGCGCTGTAATCCTTCCGTTATGTTTTTGGTCGTTAAGCGAATACAGGGAAACCTCGTAACCGGCGTTAACTAACCCACGGATAGTGTTCCCAACTACAATGGAATAGCCGCCATTTTGGGGAAATGGGATACGATGGGTCAGAAAAAGGATTTTCACTAAAAGCGGTTAAAATTGGTACCGTAAAGGTAATATTTTAACCGCAAATTAAAAAACGCTCAGCTGCGGATCGCTTACCCTGAATGTGCGCCGGTGATAGGGTGTGTACCCAAATTGTAAAACGGTTTCGCGGTGCTTAATGGTGGGGTAGCCTTTATTGCTATGCCAGTCATATTCCGGGTGCTCGGCTGCAATTTGCTTCATGTAATCATCACGGTAGGTTTTGGCCAGTACAGAAGCAGCCGCAATGCTGAAATATTTGCCATCGCCCTCAATGATACAGGCATGGGGTAAATTATTGTATTTATTAAAACGGTTACCGTCAATAATCAAAAATTCTGGGCGCAGGTGCAGCATATCCAGCGCCCGGTGCATGGCCAAAAAAGACGCATTAAGAATATTGATCTCATCTATCTCAATGTTATTAACCGAGGCCACTGCATAGGCAATAGCCGTTGCTTCTATTTCAGTACGCAGCTGGTAACGGTCTTCTTCTTTTAACTGTTTTGAATCAGTAAGCAGCTGATGGTTGAAATTATGCGAAAGGATAACTACCGCCGCAAACACCGGTCCGGCCAGGCAACCACGACCGGCCTCGTCGCACCCGGCCTCTAAAAATTCATGCTGATAACGCGCCAATAGCATGGCATAAATTTAAATATAACATTGTATAGAAAAAATTTATTATAGATCAGTTTGATGTAAATTATCCTCTGGCATAAAGGCAATGGATTAGCTGGGTTAAACAGCACATAAGCGTTTCCAGGTGTCATCGCCCAGCATCTGCCACTGGTGGCCGTTACCTGTAGTATCCATAGCTATCAACACCTCACCAGTAAAGATGAAGTGCTTGAGATTAGTATAATGGCCGCTGTGAAGGAGCAGGGTGGTGATGATCTCTCGCTGTCGGACTACGAGGTAAAACACCATTAAACAGCCTTGTTGGCGAGCGGAAAGCAATTAGGGAAAACCGCCTATTTTTTTGCAACCAGATCAACCAGGTTAATATCTTTCAGCAAAATATTGGTATCTATAATATCTAATATTACAGCGTCTGCTTCATCATCAAACTTCCGGGCAAACAAATCGTCAGAGGCCTTTATTGCTTCAAAATCTTCTTTTTTAAGAATTTTAGGATGGGCATCAGTAATGTCTTTCCAAATTGTAAACCGCTTTTCGTTGTTTTCAATGCTTTGCAGCAGTCGCTCGTCGGTACTGTTGCCTACAATCATCTGAACAAACATCTCATCGGCCACAAAGGTGTTTTTATGGAATTTGATATACTCCGGATGGCTGTTATGAAAATCTAAGATATAATCAACAGCGTAGCTGTCCAGTATCCACCATGTTTGGCCAATAAACGGCTTCATGCCGTATGGCGTGGTTCTTGTAAGGGCAGGAAAAAGTTTTGATATTAAATTTATAGTTTTTGATGCAAAATGTTTATACCATTGCGCACCAAAATAATATTTATCAACCCTGTAAAGCCCCCCTCTGTCGTTGCCGGGCCACCTTTCGTAATCGGGAATAGGGAAATAATTCAGAAAAACAGATTTTGGCGACCGTTCAAAAAACTCGTCTATATCTCTATTACTTTTTATAGGATAATCCTGGCCGCTTAATAAAATTACGCGGTCAAAACCTATAGGCGAGTCGCGTACAGCCTGTAAACCGTCTAAAAATGGTTTTATTGTACCGTAACTGCCCCAGGCAGCATCAAACCGATTTAAAAAATGTATACTTTTATTAACTTCAGCAATTGACTGAAATTGGCTTATATCAACTTTTTTATCAATGTGTAAAAAAAATTCGGATTTACCATCGCTTAACCGGTGTATAAGACGGTTAAGCTGTCGTGGATTTTTATGAGCGATGATGATATACGCCTTTTTCATATATACTAAACTGTACTAATCATAAAACATTCTTACAATTAATATGTTCTCTTTTTATTAAAATAAATTTATTAATACTAAAAATTAACTAAAAATACTAAATTATTTGCAATAAATGTTAAAATTAATGAATGAAATTAAAAAATACAATTATCTTATAGTAGGAAGCGGCCTTTTTGGTGCCGTATTTGCAAATGAAGCTCATAAACGCGGTAAAAAATGTTTAATTATTGATAAACGGGCACATGCCGGCGGAAACGTATACTGTGAAAATACCGAAGGAATAAATGTGCACAAATATGGAGCACACATTTTTCATACCAATGATAAATATTTGTGGGATTACGTGAACTCTTTTGTTGAGTTTAACCGATACACAAATAGCCCGGTTGCCTTTCATAACGATAAAGTGTATAACCTTCCTTTCAATATGAATACGTTTTACCAGTTATGGGGAGTAAAAACACCGCAGGAGGCCAAAGATAAGATACAATCGCAATTAGATGAATTGAATATAGGCGAACCGGCCAATTTAGAAGAACAGGCTTTATCTTTGGTTGGGAGGGATGTGTACGAAAAATTGATTAAAGGCTATACCGAAAAACAATGGGGCCGTGCCGCAACTGATTTGCCGGCCTTCATCATTAAACGTCTCCCTGTCCGCTTTACTTATGATAATAATTACTTTAATGATAAATATCAGGGCATCCCGATAGGTGGTTACAATAAGTTAATTGAAGGCTTGCTTAAAGATATTGAAATAAAGTTAGAGGTTGATTATTTTGATGATAAAGAGCAATGGGACCAGTTGGCCGATAAAATAGTTTACACCGGCAAAATAGATCAGTTTTATAATTACCAGTTTGGTCAGTTAGAGTACAGAAGCTTAAAGTTTGAGCACGAAGTACATGATACCCCGAATTACCAGGGCAATGCGGTAGTTAACTATACAGAGCGGGAAATACCATATACCCGCATTATTGAGCATAAACATTTTGAGTTTGGAACACAGCCCAAAACCGTTATTACCAAAGAATACCCGCAGGAGTGGACTGCGGCACAGGAGCCTTATTACCCTATTAACGATACAAAGAACACTGAGATATTTAAAAAATACCAGCAAATGGGTGATAATGAAACTAATGTGATCTTTGGTGGCCGCCTGGCCGAATACCGTTATTATGATATGCACCAAATAATTGCCTCGGCGCTTAAAAAAGCGGATGATCACTTCAACAACAATCAGTAAATGATGATACATTAACTGACCAGGTTTAAACTACCATTAATCACCCCAACCAATGAAAGTCATTGCAGTAATTGTTACTTACAATCGTCTTCAGTTATTAAAAAAGTGCCTGACTGCTGTCAGCGGGCAGTCAACTATACCTGATGAGATCATTGTTGTCAACAATGGTTCAACTGATAACACGCAGGAATGGCTTTCGGGCCAGCCGGTTACTACTTATAATCAGGAGAACATGGGTGGTGCCGGCGGATTTTCATTTGGTATCAAAGAGGCATATGCACATAATGCCGACTGGATATGGGTAATGGACGATGATACGATACCTGCCCGCACCGCATTGGAAAAATTGCTTGATAGGTTAGCCGCATTAGGGCCAAGGCAGAACGAAGTGGGGTTTTTGTGCAGCAATGTGCGCTGGACGGATGATAGTACCCACGAAATGAACAGGACGTATTTACTTACTGACAAGACTAAGCTGGCTATGCTTCCCCTGGCTGATAACGTTGATTTGCCGTTTGTGCAATTCGGTACATTTGTTTCCATGCTAATCTCAGCCAGGGCAGTTGAAAAGGTGGGGCTCCCGATTAAGGAATATTTTATCTGGAATGATGATGTGGAGTATTCAAAAAGAATGATAAGGAGCGGGTTTGCCGGGCTGGCTGTGGAAGATAGTGTTGCACTGCATGAAACGCCTATTAACCACATCAGCAGCGTTTTTAAGGATACCCATGCACATTTATGGAAATACAGGCATGGTATGCGTAATGAACTTTTTACAAAACTTTCGCATGAGGGTAATTTAAGTTTTTGGACCACCTGGGTACATCGCATGTTCATAATGCCTTTTCGGATAGCTATTAACCGAAAAGACCACCGGTGGCCTTTTGTGAAACTGATATGGAAAACAAGTATTGAGGCAATGTTTTTCAGGCCTGTGATCGAATACGCAAAAAAACCTGCGCAAAGTATACAAGGATCAGGCGCTTAAACAACACCCCTCTTTTGCTAAAGCTCCGTTAAAGCGGCCAGCGGCAGCAGGCGTTTTACTTCACTGATTAGGACATCAATATCAAAAGGTTTAGGCAGATAACCGTCCGCCTCGCAGGCTGTTGCAATTTCTTTAAGATCTAATGCAGTAGAAAATATGATAACAGGTACATGTAGAAAAGCCTTAAATGCTTTAATTTCTTTGCAAAGCATATGGCCTGCCACATTATTTACCCATTCGTCCAGCAGCAACAAATCTGGCTTTAATATAGAAAGGCTCTCTAAAGCATAGGCTGCGCCGGTTACGTTATAACCTTCGGCTTCCAATATAAAGCTTACAACAGACCGGATATCCTCGTCGTTTTCAATTATTAATATTTTATTTTTCAACGTGTTAAGATTGCAGAAGCTAATGTAACAAATCTTGCTAAATTCCAAAAAACCAGCTGCATTAATTACTATCCATCACACCTCCCGGTTGTGCGAAATATATAGGTTTTAAAAACTGCTATTGATATTTATCGTTAGTTATAGGCACACTGTAGTGTGTTGCAATCTTAATTATCAACTTACTCAACACTATGAAAAACTTTACTTTAAAAAAAACGCTGGCATTAGCCATCGCTGTATGTTCGTTTGCGGCGGCAAACGCACAAATGAAAACGGATAGTACCATGAAAACAACGGGTGCTGCCAGGGTATTTGGCGGCCGCGGCCAGTACAACACCTGGAGCGTGGGCTTCAATGCCGGCCTGTTATCGCCAAAAGTAGCTACCGGAGGTTCGTCTGATTATAACAGCTACGAAATTGATTATGGTTACGGCCTTTCGGTCCGCGATCAGTTAGCCCATTCCTTCGGGCTGCAGTTGGATGCGCATGTTGGCCAGGTTTACTACAAAAATGTACCTGCCCGTGATAACCGTTTAAATGACGCTACCAGGTTTGCAAGCGCTACCTTAAGCGGCGTTGTTAATGTTGCAACCATTGATTATTTGCGCCGTAAAAACGCTGTAAACTTTTTCCTGACCGGCGGTGCAGGTTTAGTGGTCTATCATCCTTTTATCGGGCTGCCCAATGGCACTCATCCTAATGTTTATGTTAATGCCGACGGCACAGATCATCGAATAAAGGAATTTATGGTACCTGTTGGCGCGGGTGTTAAATTCCGCTTGTCTGACGCGGTTGCGCTTAATTTAGGTT
>CAZZVY010000062.1:0-14618 GCA_964657585.1 uncultured Mucilaginibacter sp.
GGCAGGCCGGCCATGACGTCCACGGCATCCGCGCCGCCGACGCCGACGGCGCACATGCCCAGGCCGCCCGCATTGACGGTGTGCGAGTCCGTCCCGATCATCATGCCGCCGGGGAAAGCATAATTTTCAAGCACAACCTGGTGTATGATACCTGCACCGGCCTTCCAGAAACCGATACCATATTTATCTGACACCGAGGCCAGGAAATCATAAACTTCTTTATTAACGTCAACCGCAGTATGCAGATCTTCCAAAGCGCCTATCTTGGCCTGTATCAGGTGATCGCAATGCACTGTAGAGGGTACTGCTACTTGTGGGCGGCCTGCCTGCATAAATTGCAGCAGGGCCATTTGCGCGGTAGCATCCTGCATGGCCACGCGGTCGGGTGCAAAGTCAACATAATCTACTCCACGGCTATAGGCAGTTGCCGCGTCGCCTTCAGACAAGTGGGCATATAAAATTTTTTCGGTTAAAGTAAGCGGTTTTCCGGTAGCTCTGCGGGCGGCCTCAATGCGGCTGCCGTATCGGTCGTAAACCTTTTTGATCATATCTAAATCAAAAGCCATTTTATTGATTTTATAGTGAAAGAAATAACGTTTGGACAGATAATGTTGTTTACAACATTAAAATGGCGAAGCTACAAAATTTGTAGTTAAATGTAAGTAACAATTAGGGTAAGTTTTGTTTGGATATTTCTAAATAGTTTCAACAAAATGTTTGTTTGCATAAAACGTATTCAACTTTTGGCTTTACCCCTTTTTTATATCTTTGCGAAAACAGAAGATATGGCTATGGGCGTTTTAAGTGACCGGATAAATAACCTTGCAGAGTCAGCAACAATAAAAATGGCCAAAATGGGTCGAGAGCTGGCTGCCAAAGGTGTTGATGTGATTAGTTTAAGCTTTGGCGAGCCTGATTTTCATACACCCGAGCATGTAAAGGATGCTGCCAAAAAGGCAATGGATGATAACTTTACCTATTACACGCCTGTAGCCGGTTATCCCGATTTGCGTAAGGCCATTGCAAAAAAACTAAACGATGAGAATAACCTGGATTATGACCACAGCCAGATTGTGGTATCTACCGGTGCTAAACAGGCCATTGCCAACGCTGTATTGTGCTTGGTGAATCCCGGCGATGAAGTGATTATCCCAACGCCGTACTGGGTATCCTACTCAGAAGTGGTAAAACTGGCCGAAGGCAAAAGTATATTTATTGATACTACCGTTGAGCAGAACTTTAAAATAACAGCAGAGCAACTGGAGGCGGCTATTACGCCCAGGTCCAAACTATTTATGTTCTCGTCGCCATGTAACCCAACAGGCAGCGTATACAACCAGGCCGAACTGGAGGCCCTGGCAAAAGTGTTTGAAAAACATCCGGATATTTACATTTTAAGTGACGAGATATACGAGCACATTAATTTTATAGGCGGACATCAGTCTATTGCCCAGTTTAACAGCATCAAGGATAGGGTAATCATTATCAACGGATTTTCTAAAGCTTACGCCATGACCGGCTGGAGGATTGGTTATACTGCATCGAATAAAGAGATAGCAGTGGCCTGTGATAAAATGCAGGGACAGATTACTTCAGGTACCTGTTCCATTACCCAGCGGGCTGGAACTGCGGCTTATGAAGGCGGCCTTGAATCGGTATTAAAAATGCGGGAACAATTCCAAAAGCGCCGTGATATGGTTTATAAGTTACTGAGCGGGATAGACGGACTTAAGGTAAACCTGCCTGAAGGTGCATTTTACTTTTTTCCTAACGTCACATCATTCTTCGGTAAAAGCTACAACGGCACAATTATCAAAAATTCCGACGATCTGAGCATTTATCTGCTGGAAGAAGGCCATGTGGCTACTGTAGGCGGTGATTCCTTCGGCGACCCTAAGTCTATCCGCTTATCTTATGCTGCGGCCGAAGATAAATTAATAGAAGCTTGCAGGAGAATTAAAGCGGCGTTGGGTAAATTAGTCTGAACAGCGATTAATAGAATATGGAATTTAAAAATAGCGCTATTTTTAATAACAAATCATATCAAAGGAAAGGCCTTGCAATTTGCAGGGCCTTTCCTTTGATATTATCCTAAATAGGATTTTAGTATCTTGCTCCGGCTGGTATGCCTTAAACGCTGAAGCGCCTTATCTTTGATCTGACGTACACGTTCGCGGGTCAGATTAAATTTTTCGCCGATCTCTTCTAAAGAAAGCGGATGATTGGTGCCTAAACCAAAAAATAGTACGATGATCTCGCGCTCGCGTTCGGTTAAAGTTGATAGGGAGCGTTTGATCTCTTCTGATAATGACTCGTTAATAAGGATAGAGTCGGTATTTGGTTCTTTATTTTCCAATACATCTAATAATGTATTTTCTTCACCCTGTACAAAGGGCGCATCCATAGATACATGCCGTCCTGAATTGCTTAACGTATCAGATATTTTATCAACGGTGGTTTCCAGTATATCTGCAAGTTCTTCTGGAGAGGGCTCACGCTCATATTCCTGTTCTAATTTAGAGAAAGCCTTGCTGATCTTACTTAACGAACCTACCTGGTTCAATGGCAAGCGCACAATGCGCGATTGCTCGGCAATGGCCTGCAATATGGATTGGCGTATCCACCAAACCGCATATGATATGAATTTAAAACCTTTAGTTTCGTCGAAACGCTTGGCAGCTTTAATTAAGCCAAGGTTACCTTCGTTTATCAGGTCGCCCAGGGTAAGGCCCTGGTTTTGATATTGTTTAGCTACTGATACTACGAAACGCAGGTTGGTTTTAGTTAAGCGCTCCAGTGCTGCCTGGTCGCCTTCGCGTATCTTTTGTGCAAGAATTACTTCTTCTTCGGCGGTAATCAGGTCAACTTTACCAATTTCGTGCAGATATTTGTCCAGCGACTGCGATTCACGATTGGTAATGGATTGGGTTATCTTGAGTTGTCTCATCTATTAATATACCTCGATTCTATTGATTGAGTTAGAACGTGCAAAGGTAGGCAATTGCAGCGAATTATTATACATCAAATTCATTAACGCAAGTGTTTTTACAATGTTTTTATAAATGGTGTTTATATTACAATACCTTTAAACAATTAAGGTTCTTTTTAATACCTTATGATATCCATGAGATAGCTAAAATGTAAAGAGGCATTTTATTGAATAACTTACTTATGATAATAAGATTTGTTATTTTAAGTAACAATAACCAACTTGAAGCCCTGTTTAAAGTATCTGTAATTATGTTTGAAACCATATTATCAAAGGTTGTTAAAGTAAACGAACTTAACTTATTAAGGGCAAAGCATCCGGGTAAGTGCATAGTATTCTGCACGGGCTGTTATGATATCCTGCAATCGGGCCATGCGGTATTTTTTAATCACGCGCGCCAGTTTGGTGATATTTTAGTTGTTGGCGTGGGGCGCGATAGTACATTGACTGCGTTAAAAGGCCCTGGCCGGCCTGTTAACCCGGAAAATAATAGGGTGTATCTGGTTGCTGCGTTGCAGGATGTGGATTATGCCGTATTAAATGATGATACGATTGGTGAAGGAAAGGTTGATTTTAAGGAAGTTATAACAGCTTTAAAACCTGATATATTTATACTGAACAGCGATGATTCGGCTATTGAAGTTAAACGCCGGCTTTGTGATGAGTTGGGCGTAAATATACAATTAGTAGAAAGAGACGTACCTGTTGAACTGGAGGCAACATCTACCTCAAATATTATAAATAAGATAAACCACTCATACAAAGCTGCGTTACGCATCGATTTTTCAGGCGGCTGGACAGATGTGCCTTATATTATGGATGGTAAAACCGGTTACACCTCAAATGTGGCTATTAAACCGGTTATAGAATTGAAGAACGGAAATTTTAATTTTTCGGGTTATCCGCGTGGCAGCGGTTTAAGTACGTCTACCGCAGTAAAACTATTGGAATTAATAAGCGCGCGGAATTACAACGTGGAATCAAAAACGTTAACTGACATTGCCGAAGATCTTTTTAAACTCGAAAACAAAGAACTGAACTGGGCCATTGGCCGCCAGGACCAGTATGGGATTGTTTTTGGCGGTTTCCATTGCTTTGAATCAGGCGATGATTATTCTAAGCCCATTGATATACATGTTCCCAAAGATATTTTAGAAAACTTCCGTAAAAATTTGTTGCTGCTGCATACCGGTATTTCGCGTAATGCACAATCGGCAGTTGAGCAGGTGTATGAAAACTACAATACCCCAGCAGGGAAAGAAGCTTTAGATATTATTGGCGATTGCGGTTATAAATTTGCTTTTGCAATTGCTAAGGCTGATTATATGGAATGCGCCCGCCTGATGGAACGTAACTGGGAGGCACAAAAACAATTAGCAACAGCAAGTACAAATGATACCCTTGACCAGATGTATGCCTTTGCAAAGCAAAATGGAGCATACGGCGGTAAGATATGCGGCGCTGGCGGGGGCGGGGCCTTTATATTTTATTGCGAAGACCCTTTTGTACTGAAACAAGCCATGAAACGCAAATTTGTTGATTGTTTTGAAATAGATTTCGAGTTTGAATATAGCAGCATCAAGCAGCTTAATTCTCTTTAAGTACAAATTAAAAAAAAAGTAAACAACCAACTGATTTAATGGGTTATAAATAAACATTATTATTAGTCACTAAGATAACACCTATGAAAAAGCAAATTTTAACAATGGCCCTTGCAATGGCCATGATCGGGACAATTGCATCTGGCTGCAGTTCAGATAAAGCGGCTACAAGCAGTACAGACAGTACCACGAAAATGGATAGCTCATCAAAAATGAAGCCTGACAGTACCACTAAAACCGACACTACTAAACGGGATACCACCAAAACCCCGCCAATGTAGCAATAGTAAAGGCCCCGCTTAAAAACGGGGCCTTTGCTATTAAGCGGTTTTAAATTTAATATAGTGCCGTTCGGCTATAACTTAAAAACATTAAATGAGCTAAACAGTTAATGAGACTAATATTTAATTTAAAACTGATAGATATGAAATCAAAAATGCTAATCCCCGCGCTCATAATCTTGAGTGCCATCGTTCAAAGCTGTGTAAGTAATAAAAAATATGCCGAATTGCAGAGCAATTACGATCAATTACAAAACAACACCCGAGACCTTAATGTAAAATACCAGACAAGCGAGCAAAACCTTGCTGTAGCTAATAACCGTGTAAAAAGTTTGGATGAGCAGATCGCATCTGAAAAGTCTAACTCCAGAAATTTACAATCCGCATTGGATAAGTGTCTAACATCAACCAACCAGGGTAATACCAATATATCTAAACTGGTTGATGAGATCAACAGTTCAAATAAGTACATACAGCAATTAGTTAACGCTAAAAATAAAAGCGACTCGCTGAATATGGTGCTGACCAATAATTTAACCCGCTCCTTAAGTCAGGATGAAATGAAAGACGTTGATGTAAAGGTTTTGAAAGGAGTGGTTTACATATCGCTTGCAGATAATTTGCTTTACAAATCTGGCAGTTATGAAATATCAGACAAGGCCGGCGCTGCTTTAAGTAAAATAGCCAAGATTATTACAGATTACAGTACTTATGATGTGTTGATTGAGGGTAATACAGATAATGTACCTATCAGCCAGAAAAATATACGTAATAACTGGGACCTCAGCGCCTTAAGGGCATCATCGGTAGTGCAGGCCTTGCAAACCACTTACAATGTCGACCCTAAACGCTTAACAGCCGGAGGCCGCGGTGAATATAACCCGATAGCTGATAACAGCACCGATGCCGGAAAATCTCAAAACAGGCGCACACAGATCATCATAACACCAAAATTAGATCAGTTTATGGACTTAATTGGAAAAGCCCCTGCAACCAAACCCGCACAAGGTTAACCATATTTGTAGATATATTTGAAAGGCTGCCTTAATCACAGCCTTTCAATTACATTCTCTGGATAAGTAATTTGCCTATTTCAAGGCGTCAAAACTATACTTTCCAATACTCCAAAATTTATCAAGGGCAATAATATTGGTTTTATAGAAGCTGATGAGTTTGGGCCAGTCATTACGGTTGAAGATACTGACGTTTGGCAATTCTTTATATATTAGGCTTATCACTTTCCCTTCAATGCCGGTATGGTGTAATTGCCAATTCCAATCCTCGCCCAAATAGTTATGCAACATCATTTTTAATTCTTTAAACTGTTCAAAAAAAAGCTCCTGTATGCCTAAATCGGGATGGGTAATTTCTATGCTGGCCCGGGCTGTATGATTTTCGGCTTCCATACGAAAGTATAGATACTTAATCCCGGTTTTATAATTTACCCAGTTTACCTTTTCATCATCTGCTGGTGGAACAGGCAACATGTATTTGCCAAAGGTTGTCCAGAATTCCTGCCTTATTAGTGAGGCTTCTGCTTTCGAGAACATGCTGCAATATTAAATATTAAGTCTTAAATTGCCTTAACATTAGATCACATTACCTATAGAAAGTTTTATGATTTGTTATGTATACATGGAAAAAATTATCGCCTGTTTATTAGCAGCATTTACGTTATCAACTGCCAATGCTCAAACCAAAGCCTTATATGATACTACTGCCAAACCAAAGCTTATATCCAAAAAATTCAGTTTTACTGAAGGGGCATCGGTAGATAAAAAAGGCAATATCTTTTTTACCGATCAGCCAAATGATAAAATATGGAAATATGATACAGATGGTAATTTATCAATATTTTTAGATAAGGCTGGCCGCAGCAACGGTACCTACTTTGATAAAAATGATAACCTAATTGCCTGTGCAGATGAACACAACCAACTGTGGTCTATTGATAAAAATGGTAAAATTACAGTTATACTAAAAGATTTGAATGGTCACTTATTTAACGGTCCTAACGATGTTTGGGTAAACAGGCAAACCGGCGGTATTTACTTTACCGACCCATACTATCAGCGCGATTACTGGGAACGTAAAAAAAGCGACGTTGACGGACAAAAAGTTTATTATCTGGCTAAAGGCAGTAAGCAACCGGTTGTAGCAGAATATCAATTAAAACAACCCAACGGCATAGTTGGCTCGCCAGATGGTAAAACTTTATATGTTGCTGATATTAAAGACAACAAGACCTATAAATACAACATAGCGCCTGATGGTAAATTAACTGATAAACAAATGCTGATAACACAAGGCTCGGACGGAATGACACTGGACGAACAGGACAATATTTACCTTTGCGGCCGAGGCGTAACAGTGTATAGCCCGGCAGGTAAAAAAATAGCGCATATCGATATCCCTGAACCCTGGACCGCCAATATCTGCTTCGGCGGCAAAGACCGTAAGCTTCTTTTCATCACGGCATCCACTGCTGTATATACTTTGCAGATGAACGTGAAGGGAGTGGAATAAAGGCGAGCCAGGAACTGGGTCATGAACTAACCTTTGAATCTTGTTTCTTAACTTTATTGCTTACCGGCGTTCTTTACGTACTTATTCAGCCACTCGTTTTGTTCCCATAGTTTGTGCAGCAGGTTTTCTTTGCCACGATAGCCATGGGCCTCATAGGGCAGGTAAACAAACCTTACCGTGCCGCCCAAGCCTTTAATGGCAGCAAACAAACGCTCACTATTAATGGGGAAGGTGCCGGAGTTATCATCAGCTTCGCCGTGAATAAGCAGGATTGGCGTTTTAATTTTATCGGCAAAGCTGAAAGGGCTCATATCGTAATACAGTTTTGGGTCGTCCCAATAAGTGCGCTCTTCATTCTGGAAGCCAAACGGGGTAAGCGTACGGTTATAGGCGCCGCTTTCAGCTAATCCGGCTTTAAACAGATTGGTATGTGCCAGTAAGTTAGCGGTCATAAACGCTCCGTAACTATGCCCTCCAACGGCCACACGGTTACGGTCGCCGACACCCATATCTGCTAATTTATTAATGGCGGCTTCGGCGTTTAGCGTTAACTGTTCAACAAAACTGTCGTTAGGATGCTTACCATCCTGTGCTACAATAGGCATTTCAGCATTGTTTAAAATGGCATATCCCTGGGTTACAAAAAATATCGGGCTGCCGCCGCCTATCAGTGTAAACCTGTCTGCCGAGCCGCGTACCTGTGCCGCATCAGCTGCCGAATTGTATTCAGCGGGATAAGCCCAAATTAGAACCGGTAGCGGCCCGTCTTTTTCCTTGTTGTAACCTTTGGGCAGGTATAGGTCACCGGTAAGGCCAACGCCATCTGCACGTTTATAATAAATCTTTTCCTTGGTAACACCCTCTAATTGCGGATATGGGTTTTTAAAATCAGTAATGGGCTTATCCGCTATTTTAAGGGACAGATTTTTTATATAATAATTTGGTACCTCCGTTTGCGATTCGCGGCGGGTTAGCAGCACCAGTTTATCAGCATCAAGTACGTCAGCTACATATTCATAATGTCCTGGTGTGCACCGCCATATAATATCGTTCTTTTTGGTAGCAAGGTCAAATTTTGCCAGAAATGGCAAATCGCCCTTTGCCGATGCGCCTGTGGTATTGTTCATTAAAATTTTTGTGCCATTATCAGTAGTTTGTATCACATCACGGCCGAATTTATTTTGAGACATTACCGGTATGCCCGGATTATTATAAGCATCGGTCTGATTGCGTTCATAGAGCGTTTCAAGTTTGCCGGTGTTGGTATTAAACACCGAAATCCTGTTAAGCTGTTTGGAGCGCATGCCATCATTTACTAAAGCCAGGGTTGCATTACCCCAGGTAGTGCCGCGATAACGGTATTGAGTTTTAAACAGTTCCTTAGGTTCTTCAGTAAATGGTGCTTTTAGTTCGTAAACCGCATCATGAAAATCTACATTTTTTTTAATCAGTCCGCTGTCAAGGGGTTGTGCCCAGGTAATGGTTGCCGGTTCATCATCGCGCCAGTCATAATCGCGCGATACATTTTGTGTATTGTCATAGCCAGAAGGGCGCGCTTCGGTTGAAGGTAAATTAGCCAATAGTTTAACAGTTTTACCGCTAAGGTCTTCAATGTTAAGCTGCGACGGGAAACCATTATCGGTCACCAGGTACGAGAAAGGTTTTTTAATAAGGCGTACCAGCATATATTTTTTATCTGGCGATAAGGTAAGCCCACTGTATATGGCAGGTTTATTTATTGGCGTTTCTATACCATTTTTATTTTGCACCAGTTGCGATGTACCGTAAAACTCAAACAAAGCCTCATCGTACGGCGATTTGATCAAATCCTCATAAGTGGCGCTTGGTGCCGCTTTACCTAAGCTTTGTTGTACTGTTGGGCCCTTAGGCATAAGAGGTTTTGCCGGTGCCATGGCCAAAGGTTTATTAACAACCCGGTAAAACAAGGTGTTATTATCAACCCAAACAATCCCGCTACCTAATACCACATTAAGGGGTTGTTTATTCACTTTCGTAGCTTTTTGGGTTAGAAGGTTGATCACATACAAGTCAACCGATTTTTGGTTTACCTGCGTAAAGGCAATTTTGTGCTCGTCAGGGCTGCGGCTAATAGTGCCTCCGAATAACTGGGCCGGTAAGCCGGTTATCAGATAGCTTCTACCTGTTTTAATATTTTTAAGAGTGAAATTGTTAATATAGTTCTGCCTGCTTAACGAGAAATTGTTTGGGTTAATGCGTAAGCCGGCAATGCGCAATTCTGGCTGTGCCAATTCCTCAACAGATGGATAGGCGTTACGTTCCATCAGCAGCATCCATTCGGCTTTTGAATCAATACTTACGGTTGGCGTTGGTTTAGCCAGTAGCAAATCGGCCATGGCTTTTGGCGGCATCTGGTAAGTAACGGCGTCTTGTGCCATTACACTAATAGCGCTAAACATAACTAATAAGCCGAGTGTGATCTTTTTCATGCGATTTTAAGCGGTTTTCTTGATGGTTTTGGTATTACAACAGTTTCACTTTCTTCAAACGATTCCAGATCGTTCCAGGTCGTTTTTTTATACTCGTTCAGCATTATCCAGGCAATGCCTGCAAAAGGGATTATGAGCAGCCATATCAAAGTTTCATGATTTATTAATACATAATGCCCGTAGCCAAGCAAACCAATTAATGCCATAGTAACAAGGTTTGATATGGCCCTGCCGCCCCCCTGCTTTAATAAAACAGGTTTTGAGAACGGTAAACCCTTTACTGTGAACAAGGCCATTAATATACCATAGATAAGGCATATAAAAAAGGCCAGTATCACATCATTAATTACCTGCGGCCCCCATATAATAGCTACGCCCGTGCCCAATATAATGCAAAACGGTAAATAATAAAGGCATATAAGCGCCTTATACATACCTGCCAACACTTTGCCAGGTTTGCTGATAGGCAAGGCATAATATACCCAGGCAGCCTTAAATTTTTCAGATTGGGTAATATAGGTTAATAATGATGACAGCACAATAACGCTGATGTAAGTCAGGAATACATAACTTGAGCCATTTTGTATCTTAGTCATTTTATCACCTAATGATTGCCCTTTGCCGCTTAAGGTAACGTACAAAAATATGATAGGCACAAATGCAAATGGAGGATAGGCCTTCATTTTGAACTCGCGGGTACGCGATGCAAGCTTCCAGGTTATGCGGAAACCGGCATTCTCCACCGGATCAGGCGCTATAAAATTAGCCAGCTTATCCCTAAAGTCCAGTCTGTGAACGGTATTTACCTTAGCAATTGCTGTCTCCACGTTTTCAGAAGTAGCTAATATTGCAAGCTTTTTATTGAAACCGGGAGCCAGTACCTTTATAACAAACCATAAACCTAATACCGGGGATATAATGCCTGTTATAGCCAGCAAACTGATGACAATATTTGCGCTTGCCGGATGTATCAAAACCTCGTTTAATGCGCTTATCCAAACAGGCGGGAAAATGTAAGCCCAGGTATAATTTAACAAGTGTATATCTTTTAATGACTTCAGATCAACCAGCTTAGGCAATAGATAATAGGCTGCGAATATCAGGGTGGAAAAAGCGATCTGGAAATAACTGATCAGGTCCTTAAACCGCTGCGGACTAACGGTCCGCATCATGGCCAGATAAATAAGGTTAACAAAAAGAATGCTTAAAAACGTAGCCTCCAATATTTCTATCAGCATAACCAGGGGTGCAAAGGCATTCTTATCGGCAAAGCCTGCCATAACAATACCCGGCAGGCCCATTAACAAAGCCAGCCTTAGAACGTATATGGTAATATGTAATATGCGCGATACCGCAATGGTGCGGTCGTTAACAGGCCGGGGTAATAAAATGAATTGATCGCGTGTATCAATCAATACGGTAGTGAAATCCATTACAATATTAAAGCACATGAATATGGTAAAAATGGTAAAGTAAAAGGTATGGCCTGATAAGGGCGAGTTGCCAAAAAACAGAAGCATGCTAAATGCAAAGCCAAAAAGTATATAAAAGAACGCTACCATCCAGGGGTTGCTTACATTGGTGCTGGTGCGTCTTTTGGAAAACAACGTCCGCGGACGGCGGTTATCCATCAGCAATTTTATGCGTAAAATATCATATAACTGATCGGTATCTACCCCAGCCTTTAACAGCACAAAGTCAAACTTCCGTACTACGTTTAAAAATAATTTATCCATCCCTATCAATCAAAAGAGTTAATAATAGCATCCGCTTCTGTACCCGTTCCTTCACGGCCTGTTAGTTTAGCAAATATGCCCTCCAGCGTATCGTTATTGTTTTGCTTTAATGATTCAAAAGTACCATTGGCAATAATCTCTCCTTTATTGATAAGCAGGATTCGGTCAGATACCTTTTCCACCACATCCATCATGTGCGAACAGTAAAATATTGTTTTTCCTTCTTCTTTCAGCCTTACGATCAGTTCCTTGATCATGATCACCGCATTGGCATCAAGGCCTGATAAGGGCTCGTCCAGCACTATGATTTTAGGGTTATGTATAATGCCTGATATAAGCAATACTTTTTGTTTCATCCCTTTACTAAAGGTATCCATGCGGTTATCAGTGTTTTCACCTAAACCAAAAGCAGTCAGTAACCTTTTAGCCCGTTCATGCAGCATGCTGTCTTCCATTCCATACAGCTTGCCCACAAAGTCAAGATATTCCATTGGCGTAAGCACATCATATAATTCTGCATTTTCAGGTACATAGCCGATCATTCTTTTTATCTCCAAAGGGTTACTGGCCATGTTCAGGCCATCAACCAGTACCTCGCCATTAAAATCAGGGATCAGGCCGGTTAATATCTTTACCGTGGTTGATTTACCTGCCCCGTTAGGGCCTATATAACCTATTACCTGGCCAGGGTAAATATCAAGCGTTAAATGTTTTAGTACAAGTTTGGAGCCGTAAGACTTTGACAAGTTCCTGATCTGGACAATAGGGGGTTCGTTCATATAATGAGGATAAGTTTTATAGGTTGTTAATGTAGTAATATTTGCTCAGATATGCAGGGCTTATTGATGAGAATTAATTAGCCATTAGTATGGTTGAACTATCAGTAATTGGATATAAAATTAATTTCATAAATTTTTCATTTCCAATTAAACTTAATAGGATTTTCCTTGTCATAAAAGTGTTAAATACCTGATAATTACCAGCGGAACACATGAGAACCCCTATTAAATTCACTTTAACGATAATCCTGATGGCAGGTGCGATGGCCATACTATCATCATTCTTTACCGACCGCAGTGCTGGTAAGCCGCATTTTACATTCCCTTACCAAAAAGCAGGATTGACTGAGCGGCAGGCGGCAGCGCATTTATTAAGCCGTTTTACTTATGGGGCCACACCCGGGCAGATAGATGCTGCGGTAAAAATGGGTTTAGAAAAGTGGTTTGAACAACAGTTGGAAGGTAATTTACCTGATGACTCGCTGAATAAGGTATTAGACCAGTATGATGCTTTGAAACTAAGCAATAGAGAGATAGCTGCCCAGTATCCGCGCGGCGGCGAAATATTACGAATGGCTGTTAAGGACGGGCTTATTAATAAAGATTCGGCCAAGACGGACCAAAAAGAATACCGTGCTATGCTTGCTGATTACATGCAAAAAAAGGGTTTAAAACCCGAGCAGGAATTATTCCGCCAGTTTTATAATCAAAAGGTTTTACGTGCCGCCTACTCAAATAATCAGTTACATGAAGTTTTGACCGATTTCTGGTTTAACCATTTCAACGTATCGACCACAAAAAATGACTGTGCCGAATTTATCCCCGCTTATGAACGCGATGTAATACGCCCTAACGTAACCAATAAATTCAGTGATATTTTATTGGCAACGGCAAAATCGCCGGCAATGTTATATTACCTGGATAATTTTAGCAGTACTGCGCCTAACCAAGTACAGGATAACCCGCAGGCACGCCGCCTGAAAATGTATTTGCAAAATCAGGGCGGTAATAACCCGCAAATGGCTGGTGTAATGCAGAAACTTCAGAATGCTAAAAAAGCCCAGGGTTTAAATGAAAATTATGCGCGTGAGGTAATGGAACTGCATACCCTTGGTGTAGATGGTGGTTATACACAGCAGGATGTAACCCAGGCTGCCCGTGTATTAACCGGCTGGACGGTTGTGCCCATGGGGGTTAATGGCGGCGGTATGGCCGGTATAGGCAGGCAAATAGCGTATGCCAGCGATGAGCAATTAAGGCAACGGGGCATTACAAAAGATGGTGACTTTTTGTTTGCCGAAAACCGGCATGATAAGGGCGATAAAGTGGTATTAGGTAAAAAATTTGGTAATGATGGTTACCAGGAGGGCGTAGATTTGCTGAATATGCTGGCCCACCACCCCTCAACTGCTAAATTTATTACAAAAAAGCTGGCTGTACGTTTTGTGAGCGATACGCCGCCGCAGTCCCTGCTGGATAAAATGGCTAACATATTTACCAATAAAGATGGCGATATTAAGGAAGTATTGATCACTATGGCTACATCCCCTGAGTTTTGGAGTGCCGAAGCGTTAAGAGAAAAAACAAAATCGCCTTTTGAACTGGTGATCAGTTCTGTGCGTAGTTTAAATGCACAAATCAATCAACCATTTCAACTATATAGCTGGGCAAATAAAATGGGGCAGAAGTTATATGCTTATCAGGCGCCAACCGGTTTCCCTGATAAAGGGCAGTATTGGATAAACACCGGTGCACTGCTTAATCGCATGAATTTTGGCCTGGCCCTGGCATCGCAGCGCATACCGGGTGTTAGGATTGATCTGGCAGCATTGAATAACCATCATGAGCCGGAAAGCCCGGAAGCAGCTTTAACAATTTACAGCAAACTGATAATGCCTGAACGCAATCTGGATGCTACCATCAAACAACTGACCCCAATGCTGAATGACCCTAACCTCACTAAAAAAATATCAGATGCTGCTGATAAGGTCGCACCGGCTACACAGCCGGATATGATTGGCGGCCAGGATATGATGATGGCCAAAGCCGATAATAAGCCTGCAGTAGGAGGTAAAGGCAATTTTGGTAAAAATGGCTACCAGGCTGTGCAATATGCACAAGGCAACAATTCTATGCTATCACAGGTGGTAGGCATTATTATAGGTTCGCCGGAGTTTCAGAGAAGATAATTTACCCTATTAAAATAACAAGATCATGGTATCAAGAAGAGGATTTTTA
>CAZZVY010000063.1:0-14430 GCA_964657585.1 uncultured Mucilaginibacter sp.
AATGGGGTTGTTAACGGAGGTATTGGGGCTAAAAAAATCGGTGTTATGATACTTATCATTATAGGTGCGGTTCCAATGCTGGCGACGGCCTAATATCATCCATAAGCCAAAAGCAATAATCATGATAGGCCAAAACACACGATGGAGGTCGAGACTGGGGATAATATCATCTGATAAAAATATAACGCCCACTACTATCATAATAATAGCGCCGCCATTTTTAAAGTTGTTTTTTGACCCGAGGTACAAACCCAGCACTATAAGGAACATAGGCCAGCTCAAAAGCCAATCGGGGAAAAAGAACCAGCTCAATTGCTGCAGCAGCAACACGCCGCCCACAGCTAATAATATAAGGCCCGCAAATATTTTTCCGTTGCGTGGCCTGTTTGGATATGTTGGTTGGATACTCATTTTAATATTAAGTAATTTATTGCTGATGTAAAGCTAATATAATAGCATGCGTTTGCCAACTACATGGGGGCAGGTAATTCCAACTAATCGGTAAAGCAGTGTACATTGTCGGTAAAGCATTTGCAACGGCCAATAATTTCCTTTTACAAGGCCGGCAAAATTAGCTGTTTAAGGTGCACAACTTATTAGGATTAAATACTTGGGTTTCTTATTAAAAAATTGTTTAACCTTTTATCCACCCATTGCATAAATTACAATATTAACCCCAAATTTGGTATTATCCTCGGCAAGGAAACGTTTGTTGCGGAAATCGTAATCCCACTCGCAGCCGTAATCTTTATTGCTATATAATACGCCTATGCGGCCTTTTATTTCAATCGCTTTCAGGTAATCGTGTATCAGGTCGTCGCCCCAGCCGTTCAGTTCAAAAGTGGTAGATGGCGGCCCTTTCTCAAATTTAAAGAATGAATTGAATATCGGGTGGTTATTGGGTATTTTCTTCAAAGCTGCCGGGCCAAAAAGGGCAGCCATTTGCGCCTCGAAAGATTTGGCAAAAAGGCCGTCAATATCATGGTTACAATCATCTACAAAAACAAAACCGCCGTTATCTACATATTTTTTAAAGTTGGCGCGCTCCTGCATATCAAACTGCACCAGCTTGTGTCCGCTTAAATAAAAGAATGGGTAATTAAATATATCCGGACTACTTAGCGGCACTACCTTTTCCTTTGGATCGAACTGAATGGAAGTATATTCCAGCAGGGAGTTAAGGATGTTGGAGGGCATCCGCTGATCGGTATCCCAATCGCCGGAGTGATAGCTAAAACGCGCGAAAGTAAATTTGGGGCTTACAGACATTATTTATCTTAAAACTTTAAAATTACTATTAAATTTTATGCATAGTCCACTTTTATTTGTTGGCTTTGTAATATTTAGAATACTTTTTTATATTTTTTATAACATACACTTATTTTATCTAAAAAGGGCCTTATATTGTGAACTCAAAACGATGCGATCGACAAATTATATCATACTTATCGCACAATAATCAACATATGACTGCCGAACTAACGGAAAAAGAGATAAAAACGCTGCTGGATAAGCTACCGCAATTAAAAAATGAAATACAAAAAGTTATAGTTGGCCAGGATTTCATTATTGATGAATTGCTGGTTGCGTTTTTGGCCGGGGGCCATTGCTTGTTGGAAGGGGTGCCCGGACTGGCAAAAACACTTCTGGTGAAAACCATGTCACAGGCTTTAAAACTGGCTTTCCGCCGGATACAGTTCACTCCCGACTTAATGCCTACCGATATTGTAGGCACAGAGATACTGGAAGAAGACCATGCCACCGGTAAACGCTTTTTTAAATTTAACAGGGGCCCCTTGTTTGCCAACATTGTTTTAGCCGACGAAATTAATCGTACGCCGCCAAAAACCCAATCGGCTTTATTAGAGGCGATGCAGGAATTTGAGGTAACTTATGGCGGGCAGACGTATCCGCTGGATAAGCCATTTTTTATCCTTGCTACGCAAAACCCTATTGAACAGGCCGGAACCTATCCCCTTCCTGAAGCCCAGTTAGACCGTTTCCTGTTGCTGATAAAAATAGGCTACCCTACCGACCAGGAAGAATTTGATATATTGAACCGTACAACCGGCACCAAAAAAGCCGATGTACAGGCCATTATATCTGCCGAAGAAATTCAACAGGCACAAGCGCTGGTAAGGCAGGTAAATATTAACGAGGACCTGGTACGCTATGTAAGCCAGATCATCCGTGCCACCCGGCCGGATACTACCACCGTGCCTTATGTGAAAGAATGGGTACGCTGGGGCGCCGGTCCGCGCGCAGGGCAGGCGTTAATATTAACAGCCAAAGCACGTGCGTTATTGAGAGGCCGCTACGCCGTATTGCCTGAAGACATACATGCCATGGCTTACCCGGTGCTGCGCCACCGCATACTGATGAACTTTAAGGCAGAGGCAGAGGATATTACATCGGATAAAGTAACGGAGGAACTGATCAAAGTTATTGAAAGACCAAAAGTTATTTAATTTCAAATAAGCACGTTATGCTGAACTTGTTTCAGCACCCCACTGGACAATTATACATATTGGCAACTTTGCAAATGAGTTGCTGAAACAAGTTCGGCACGACACATTAACTAACTGGCTAAATGACCATCGATCCCAAAGTATTAATGACCATTAAGGATTTGCCACTGCTGGCCAAAACAGTTGTTGATGGCTTCATGAACGGATTTAATAAAAGTACGGTTAAAGGGCCGGGGTTGGAGTTTAGCCAGTATCGCAGCTACCAGCCTGGAGATGATCTGCGCTGGCTGGACTGGCGCATGTTTGCCCGGTCGGACCGTTATTATATCCGCGAGTCGGAAGTGGAAACCAGCATATCAGTTCGTTTTTTGGTAGATGCCAGCGCCAGTATGAACCATGATGACAATGGTATTAAAAAAATAGATTATGCAAAGTTTTTAACAGCATCATTAGCCTATCTGGCCAATTTACAAGGCGATGCCGTTGGTTTATATATTTTCCAGGATGGCGGGCTGTTTTCGCTGGCCTCGCGGCCTGACCCGCAGCACTTAAAAAGACTTTACTATCAGCTTGACCAGATTGCCCCTGCGGGAAAATTTACCCAGCCGGTACATTATAAGGAATTGTTCACCGGTTCGGGGCGCAAAGAGGTGCTGATATTTGTGACCGATATGTACCAGAAGGATGGCGAGATCAGCAAACTGCTGGATTCGCTTGCTGCCTTAAAACACGAGATTATTGTATTTCAACTGATGGGGCAAAACGAACTGGACCTGGACTTTAAAGGCTTTTCCACGTTAGAGGATCTGGAAACCGGCGAGACCCTGCAGGTTAGTGCACAGGCGGTTAAAGCTTACAAGGAAAACCTGCAGCAACATTTAGCAAACATAAGGATGGAACTGTTAGGCAGGCATATTGTGCACCGCCTCATCAGCACGTCCGAATCACTGGACAAAGCCTTGAGAGATTTTTTAATGCAGAGGAATAAAACATAACACTGATTGTCATTTCAATCAATAGAGAGATCTTCTGTGTGAAGCTGGTATAACCGCAGAAGATTTCTCGCTACCGCTTGAAATGACATGCAATTTACTTAGAACATAAATGCAATTTTTAACCCCCCTATGGCTCATCGCGCTGGCTGCAATATGCATCCCGGTAGTGATACATTTGTGGAATATAAAACCAGGCAAAACGCTGAAGGTCGGCAGCATATCACTTTTCCGTGAGTCGTCGCCAAAAAGCAGCCGCAGCTTTAAGGTGCAGGATATTTTATTGTTATTATTACGTTGCTTAATGCTGATGCTGCTGGCTTTTTTATTGGCCGTGCCGCTTTGGCAGCAGCGTATTAAAACCGGTAAGATAAAAGGTTGGCTTTTGATACCTAAAGAAAACTTTACCGAAACCTATAAGCATTTTAAACCAGCCATAGACTCTATCAGCAAAAAAAAAGGTTACGAGTTACATTATTTTAATAACGGGTTCCTCAAAGCCGACCTGCCAGCAATTTTACAACATCCCCAAAAAGATAGTGCTGCTACGTGGCCTGCAAATTATTGGGCGTTAATATTACAGTTAGAACAACGCATCCCTTCCTCTGTACATACAGAAATATTTACGCCTAATACGCTCTCGCATTTTAATGGCAGCAAACCCAAAACTAATTTAACCATCAACTGGCACACTTATACCCCGGCAGATTCTGTAAGTACCTGGCTTTCCGGTGCGTGGTTAAACACCAATGGCAATATACGGGTAGTGCTGGGAACTGCTACACCAACTGGTACCGCCTATCATTATAGTGATGTTAAAAATGATGGTTCAGCATCTGCCTATAATATAAGCTTAGAAAGCGGCGTACCTGTAATAAGTTTAAAAAACATGCCTGCTGAGAAAATAAAGGTTGATACCATCAGTCAGCGCATAGCCATTTATACCGATAAATACAGCGTTGATGCCAACTATCTGAAAGCTGCGTTGAATGCTATCTGCGGGTTAACACAGCGGAAAACGATTATTAAAGTATATAGCCAACCAGATGCTATCCCTGCTAACCAGGATTGGATATTTTGGTTGAGCGAAAAAGCGGACGATGGCACCATTGCGCAAAAAACAAAAAATTTGTTTGCTTACGAGAATGGCAAAATGAACGAAATAAACTCATGGATAAGCAATAGCGGCAGCTATAATATTACACAAGGTCAGCCCAAAATAGCTCTATATAAAAGTATATCAACTAAAAAGACAGTAGGCAATGCCCTATGGACTGATGGTTTTGGCAATCCTATATTAAGTATTGAACAAGGCAAAACCGTTAATTACCATTTTTACAACCGCTTCAACCCTGCCTGGAACGACCTGGTTTGGAGCGATGATTTCCCGAAATGGTTACTGGAGCTAACTGCTCAATATCCAAAGGATACTGGCAACCATGACCGCAGGATCATAAGTGCGCAACAATCGCAGCCAACCTATATTAACGCGAGCGATGAAATAATTGCACCGCAAACACAGCAAATAAGTTTAGTAAAATATTTATGGCTCATCCTGGCGCTGGTATTTATTATTGAACGCTGGCTGGCCACTAAAAACAACGCGGCTTTAGTAAATGGATAAGATCAATCACCTTAAACAACAATGGATCGGCTATCAACTACTGGCCAATGTGGTTTTGGCTGCGGCTATTGCTTTATCATCAACAACAGTATTGCATTATCTGCTGCTGATCTCTCTTTGGTGGGGAGTTGTAATGTTTGCTGTAATATTGAGCATTCTATTATATATCAATAAACCCTGGCTGGTTACTTCAATAACTGTTTCCGCTTTTTTAAATCAAACCTACTCAAGCCTGGAGGAAAGCGCCGAACTCACCCTTAAATCGACAAACGAATTATCCCTCTTACAACGCTTGCAGTTAAGCAAAGTTAATAATGCACTGAATGATGTACCTGCCTTACCCAAACAATTTACCCAAGGCTTAAGACGGGCTGCTATTTTGTTATTTGTGGCGGTTTTGACCTGTTTTGGGGCAACCAAAATTCCGCATCGTTCAAGACAGACCAATTTACTCAGCAACGGGCCAACATCAATAGCACTACCACCAGAGAAGGTTCTGCCGCAGATATCTTCGTTAAAACTTACCATCCATCCCCCGGCCTATACCGGCAAACCGGAGCGCGAGCAGGATAAGTTTACCATACTTGCCGAGGAAAGTTCCTCGGCACATTGGACAATAAACACTAACATTGCCGTTGGTAGATTGAGTTTGATATTTAACGATCATGAAACTATGGCCTTAAAACCCGATGCCGGTAAAACCAAATGGACAGCCGCAAGGAACATTGATAAACCCGGTTTTTACCAGATTAATATTGATGGCAAATTATCCGACCTGTACCAAATAGAAACCATTAAGGATAACCCGCCTGTTATCCGTATTAAAAGTCCTAAACAATACACTTACATTGATGCCGGCGAAAAACCCAGGGTTACGTTAACTACCAACATAAACGATGATTATGGCGTAAGCGATGCCCTCATTTATGCAACCGTAGCCAAAGGCAGCGGCGAGGGCGTAAAATTTAAAGAATATAAAATTCCATTTGGCGATATATTTAAAAACCATAGTACTGCTTACAGCTTGCAGCATTTATTCGAGTTGCCCAAGCTGGATATGGAACCTGGCGATGAACTATACTTTTATATTGAGGCTAAGGATAATCACGACCAAAAAAGCCGGACGGATGTTTACACCGTTTCCATACAGGATACGGCCGCTTTGCTAAGCATGGACGGCCTGGTGAACGGCTCTAATCTTAAACCGGAGTTTTTTCGCAGCGAGCGGCAGATTATCATGGATACCGAAAAGTTGCTTAAAGGTAAAGATAGCTTAAGTAAGGATAAATTTAATGCAACAAGCGGCGATATTGGCGCCGATCAAAAATTGCTGCGACTGCGTTACGGTAAATTTTTAGGAGAAGAAGAGGAAAGCAACGTTGGCGGCATTGCCGAAAACACGGAACTGGGAAAGGTGGAAAATTTTAATAATGAAGCTATGTTACTGGATGCTTATACTGATAAGCACGATAATGCCGAAGATGCCACCTACCTGGAGGCCAGTGTTAAGAACCAGTTGAAAGCTACCCTTACCGAAATGTGGAATGCCGAATTGCACTTGCGTATGTATAAACCTGAAGAAGCCCTGCCATTTGAATATAAAGCGCTGCGACTTTTGAAGGACTTGCAGCAAAAATCACGCGCTTATGTAGCCAAAACAGCCTACAACCCTACCCCGCTAAAAATGGAGAAACGCCTCACCGGCGAGCTGGGTAAAATTATGCAGCCTGTAAACAAGCAGGATATTAAACCGGGTACCGATGCGTATGCAAACCTTAAAAATGCAGTGCAGCTATTAGAACAGATTAAAATTACCCGCAATTATAGTGATGCGGATAAACATATGCTGCAATTGGCTAAGCAGCAGTTAAGCCAGAAAGCATCAGCTGAGCCGGGCGTTTATCTTGCTGCCATAAGCGCCGTTAACCGGATAATGACAGCACCGCACCCGCAAATACCCGACATTAATTTGGTAGAGCATGCCATCCAAAAAACATTACCGCAAAGCGCACCGGTACCGGAAAGTAATACAACCAAGCCGGATATGGGTTTATCGCAGCGGTACTACCAAAACATCAAAAACAACCGTTAGGCAATGGGCTGGAGTAGCATAGTGATGGTTGTTTGTTTGGTACTGGCTGTATTTACGATTTACCTGGAGTATGCCCGTTCCGATAAGGCACGTATGGGCTGGCGCATAATAGCCGTCATTTTTGCAACTGCGGCATTGGCATGCATCATTTTACCGCTAAGTTATAGCGGTACAGGCAGCCCTGCAGCTAACGGTAAAATATTGTTAACTGCCGGTTTTAACAGGGATAGCCTGCCTAAAAGCGATAGTATATATACTTTAAATAAAACCGTGCATCAGCAATACCGTAAAGCCAAACTGCTGGATAATTTGCAGGAGTTGTATAGTGATAGCAATTATATTGCACCCGTGCATGTTTTTGGCTACGGTTTGGATGAGGAAGAATTACAACAGTTATCCGGCAGGCAATTTATTTTTCACTCCTCGCCTATCCCGGATGGTTTTACATCAGCAAGCTGGACAGAAAAAATAAAAGCAGGCCAGCCATTCCGGGTTCAGGGAATTTACCAAAATACATCTGCCAAAAACTACAAACTATTACTGAAAGGGTTAAATACCTCGCTTGATTCTGTAAGTATGCCTGCTAAATCAAACACGGCATTTACATTAGAAACAACTCCTAAAAACAGCGGAAGGCTTAGTTACAATCTGATTGCGTTAAGCAGCAAGGATACATTAGAACAGGAACAATTACCTGTTATTATTGAGCCTGCACAACCTGTAAAAGTATTAATGCTTTCCGCATCGCCTGATTTCGAGACCAAGTTTTTGAAGGATTGGCTGGGCGGTAATGGTTATGCAGTGGCTTCACGATCCAATATCACCAAAGGTAAATTCGGCCAGGAATATCTAAACATGGGCCCGACTGACCTGACACATATCACAACCGGCTTACTTGGTAAGTTTGACATTGTCATAGGCGACCTTTCGGTGTTAAAAAGCCTTAGTCCGCCCGAAAACTCAGCTTTAGAGCAGGAAGTATCACAAAAAGGAATGGGGATAATCATCCGGGCGGATAGTTCGGATAAAAAAGCTTCATGGTTACAAAGCAATTTTTCAACAAACTATGAGGCTAATAAACTGCAGGCACCTACTGCGTTATCACTGCAAAATAATCAAAAAACAGCCAGGCTGAATATCGACCCGGTTTATATCATCCCACAAAATAATACCCAGCCATTAATAAGCGACGGGCATAACCGTTTGCTTTCAGGCATTGCCTTAAAAGGTTCAGGTAAGCTAATTTTCACAGTTATTAACAATACTTATACCTGGGCCTTATCCGGCAACCAAAAAGATTATTCAGCCTTGTGGTCCCTGCTGATTGGTAAAGCCGCACGCAAATTGCCTGTTGCAGGGCACTGGTTGGTCGCCACGTCAACCCCTATAGCAAACAGCCCGGTTCAGCTTGTTACAGAAAACGCTGCACTCACAGCCGGGGTTACAATTAATAGCACACCTGTTTATCCGGTGCAAAATCCGGAGATACCATTCCAGCAACAGTATATTTATTGGCCGGTAAGCTATGGCTGGCAGCAGGTAATACAGCCTAATGGGCCGCCTTACTGGTGGTTTACCTGGCAAAACAATGGGTGGTTAAGCCTAAATGCAATAAAAAATCAACTTATAACTACCCGATATTTAAACGTCAGTTTAGCAGGACCGCTTGTAACGAAACAAATACAGCAAAAATTTAAAGTGATTGTACCTAAAATTTACTTTTATATTCTATTTTTAGTGGCAGTTACTTTTCTGTGGATCGAAAGCAAGTTTTACAGTTCATAGAAAAAATTTCTTATAAAACTTAACTATAACTAAATACTACAAAAGGAGGATTTACCTTGAGACGAAGAGAATTTATTTATTTAACCGGGCTTGGCGCCAGCGCAATGGCGCTGCCCAATCTTGGCGCCTTTGGCAAAGCCATTGATCCGCAGGATTTATTGTCGCCCATAGATGCGGCAGCAAAAAAAGTATTGGCTGATGCTGCCTTGAACAGTGCTAAAAGCCTTGGGGCGAGTTATGCTGATGTGCGTATTGGCCGATACCTGAGGCAGTTTGTGGCTACCCGCGAACAGCGTGTGCAAAACGTAGCTAACAGCGAAACCTTTGGTGTTGGCATACGGGTAATTGCCAACGGCTGCTGGGGTTTTGCCGCCACTAACGATGTTACTAAGGATGGTATGGCTAAAACTGCTGCTCGCGCCGTTGCAGTAGCTAAGGCCAACGCTAAAATTGGCGGAAAACCGGTAGAACTTGCTCCTCAAAAAGGTTATGGCGAAGTGAGCTGGAAGGCCCCTATTGAAAAAAATGCTTTTGAAGTGCCGATTAAGGAAAAAGTAGAGTTATTATTAGCTGCCAATGCCATTGCAACCGCCGGGGGCGCCAACTTTGTAAACTCAGGCATACAAATGATCAATGAGCAAAAATATTTTGCATCAACAGACGGCTCTTATATTGACCAGGATATCCACCGCATTTCACCAAATTTCCAGGTTACCAAAACTGATTACGATACAGGCAGCTTTCAATCGCAGCCATCGTTAAGCTCGCCTATGGGTTTGGGTTACGAATACCTTACGCCGGTTGAATCTGAAAAGGTTAAGGGCGTAGTTACCCGCTATAAACAGCGTTACGATATCTTAGAGGATATTAAACAGGCTACCAAAAACGTAACCGAAAAACTGACGGCCCGGTCGGTTGAGCCGGGTAAGTATGACCTGGTACTTGACCCATCGCATTTATGGTTAACCATTCATGAGTCTGTAGGCCACCCTACCGAACTTGACCGTGTACTGGGGTATGAGGCCAACTTTGCCGGTACCAGCTTTGTAACGCTGGACAAGGTAAAATCAAAAACCTTTAAATATGGCAGCGAGCATGTTAACATACATGCCGATAAATTGCAAAAAGGATCGTTAGGCGCAGTTGGTTATGATGATGAGGGCGTTAAGTGCGGCGAATGGGAAATTATCAAGGACGGAGTACTGGTTAACCTGCAGGCCATCCGCGACCAGGCTAAAATGGTTGGCCTTGACCGGTCTCAGGGATGCTGTTATGCCGATAGCTGGGATTCTGTACAGTTTCAGCGTATGCCGAATGTATCTTTACTGCCGGGCAAAACCCCTTTATCGCAGGAGGATATGATTAAAGGAGTGGAAAAAGGCATATTTATTGTAAATAACGGTTCCTTTTCAATAGACCAGCAACGCTATAACTTTCAGTTTGGCGGCCAGTTATTTTACGAGATCAAGAACGGTAAGATTGCCGGCCAGATCAATGACGTAGCTTACCAGGCCAATACGCAAGAGTTCTGGAACTCGTGCGCGGGAGTTTGTGACGAGCGCGACTACCGGTTAGGAGGATCATTCTCAGATGGTAAAGGCCAGCCGCAGCAGGTGAGCGCCGTATCGCACGGATCAGCAACTGCGCGTTTTAATGGGGTAAATGTTATTAACACTAAAAGGAGGATTGGGTAAATTCATTATGGCAATGTTAACAAAAGAACAGGCACAGGCTTTATTAAAGAAAGTGCTCAGCTATTCAAAGGCCGACGAATGCGAAGTTGGTGTGCAGGGACGTATGGGCGGAAATATTCGTACCGCTTTAAATGCCGTATCTACAGCTGGTGAAACCAACACCACCGGCTTGTCGGTAAGCTCTACCTTCGGTAAAAAAACAGGCTCGGCCAGTATTGACGAGTTTGATGATGCTTCGCTGGAAAAAGTGGTGCGCCGGTCGGAAGAACTGGCTCAGCTGGCCCCCGAAAACCCGGAACACATGCCTTTAATGGGCCCGGCTACATTTAAAGAGTCCATTACCTTTAATGCAGATACCGCAGCCATGACGCCGGATACCCGGGCCGACCTGATAGCACAGAGCATGAAGGCCACCAAAGAAGCTAACCTGGTACAGGCTGGTTTCCTCGAAAATTCATCTGGCTTCAGCGCGGTGATGAACTCAAAAGGATTGTTTGCCTACAACAAATCGTCGGATGTTACCTTTTCGGTAACCACCCGTAATGATGCAGGCACCATATCCGGCTATGCCGCACGCGGTTTTACCGACATAAAAAAACTGGATACCTATAGCGCCACCAAATATGCCGCCATGAAGGCCAATGCATCTGTAGGCGCTAAAGCTATTGAACCGGGTAAATACACTGTGATATTGGAACCTGTGGCCGCTACTTACCTGCTGGAGAACATGTTCCGTTTTGATGCGCGCAGCGCCGAGGAAGGCCGCAGTTTTTTAAGTAAGAAAGGCGGCGGTACGCGATTGGGCGAGCAACTGCTTGACCCGAAAGTAACCATTTACTCCGACCCTTTCAATACTGAACTGCCAGCCAACACCTGGGACCGCGATGGTTTACCATTAGAAAAAACCTACTGGATAGATAAAGGTGTTGTGAAAAATTTAAGCTATAACCGCTATTGGGCCCAGCAAAAAGGAGTAAAACCTGTGCCCGGCCCAAGCAATATCATAATGGAAGGCGGCGACAGCAGCATTGAAGATATGATAAAGAGTACCGAACGCGGCATACTGGTATCACGCCTGTGGTATATCCGCATGGTTGACCCGCAATCCTTGTTGCTGACAGGCTTAACCCGTGATGGCACTTTTTATATTGAGAATGGCAAGATTAAATTCCCGGTCAAGAATTTCAGGTTTAACGAAAGCCCGGTAATAATGCTGAACAATGTAGAAGCCCTGGGCAAACCAGAGCGCAGCATCAGCGTAGAAAGCTACCGCAGCTATTTGATACCACCAATGAAAGTAAGGGACTTTACGTTCAGCTCACTGAGTGACGCGGTGTAAACCATACTGTTCCCTCTTCAAGAAAAGGTCCTAAAATATATATTCCTTAAAGATCCTCCCTTAGGGGAGGATTCTTGTAGAGTCTACATCTTCACACCTTCTACCGAATGCAGGCCAATACGGTTTCCTTCGGTATCAATAAATACGGCCACATAACCGTATTCGGGTGATATTTGAGTTTTGGGCATAAATATCCTGCCACCGGCGGCTTCAATCCGGTTAATAACTATTTGTATCATAGGGTTAGCGTTCAAATAGATCAGCGGCCCTTTATCTTCAGATGGTACATGGAAACCGCCCGAATCGCACAGGGTACCCCCTACACCGTTCATCGGGTCGGTCAGCGGAAACAAGCGCATTTTCACCGGGCCCATATCCATAGGCGTCATTTGGATATCAAAGATGGTTTCATAAAATTTTTGCGCACGGTCAATGTCGGTTGCTGGTATCTCAAACCAGCTGATGGCGTTTTTGAAGGTCATAACATCAGGTTTTTGTGTACCTAAATATAGGTTACGCTACACAAAAAATATAAACTTAGAGAAAGCTTATTACAAGGGCGAGGGTCTAAAACACTTATGGTTCCGTATAATTTTGCAGCTATTATTTAAAGCTTGGGTGTGGTATTTTGCAGTAAGGGGCTAAGAAAAGGATCAGCGAAAATCAGTTACCGTTTATCATAATCTCCTTTGCCATTACCATAGGTACGCTAATGTACTTTTTCTCCATATAGTTCATTACCTTTTCCAAAACCTGTCTGGAATGTTCATCCATGCCCTGTACTTCGTCAGCAAATATGCTATTAATGGCAGTATGACGTATTTCTTTTATTTTTTCAGGGACACAGCGCATAGCCAGTTCAATGCGGCGCTGTTTAAGCTGGGGTAAAAACTCGTTAATATTCTGGTTGATGATCTTTTCGGCATGTACCAGCTCCTGGTAACGTTCCTGTAAATTCTTTTTGGCAATCTCGTTCAGAGAGTGTACCTCAATATAATTGACCGGGAACTGGTCCAATATCTCAGGGGCGGTATCGTTAGGGATAGCCAGGTCAACAATGGTCTTCCTGCCGGTTTCACCATTTAATAAGGCACTATATATTTCAGCAGTAATTACCGGCTGGGTGGCAGATGTACAGGTAATAATTACATCAAAGCCCTTGTCATAAGTTTTTAAGGCATCCAGGTCAAAGGCTTCGCCGCCTAAATCTACAGCCAGTTCCTCAGCTTTAGATTTAGTACGGTTAAACACCGCAAAGTTAGAAAATTTGTGCTTTTGCAGGTACTTGGAAATATTACGGTTAGTTTCTCCCGCACCAATAATAATTACGCGGGCATTATTGCATAATTTAAGTTCCTTCAGTTTACGGTAAGCCAAAGAAACTACCGATATTGGATTTTTAGATATGCTGGTATGAGTGTAAACTTCTTTAGCAGCCTTCACAACGCAGTTCATCACCATGCGCAGGTAATCGCCGGTTAAACCTGCTTCGCGGCCGCTTTCATATGCTTTGCGTACCTGAGCCAGTATTTCTTTTTCACCAACAATCAGGCTCTCTAATGAGCAGGATGTGCGCAGCAAATGGGTTAAAGCTTCCTGCTCTTCATAAATACAGGCAGCATCCACAAAAGTACCCATATGCTCGGTGCAAAGGCCCATATTTAAGGCACTAATAAATCTTTTGGCAAAGGCCTTATCAACGGTTTGTTCAGTAGCCAGTATAAATGCAACCCGATTACAGGTAGCCAGGTAAAATAACTCGGGGATATTAAACTGATCTTTAACTTGCTTAAGTTTATGCATCAGGTTTTCCTGGCATATTACCAGTTTACCCAATTCCTTTAACTCAACTTGTTTATGCGTAAAAGCTATAACCTTCAGATACTTCAAAGCAGTTTAAATTAGAACCTAACAAAAGTAGCATGTCGGTTGTTACCCAATGTCAATCCTTTGTCAAACACTTAAATTTAGAATGTTTATAAATTATCTGTAAACTTTTAATAAGCAATAGCTTACATAATTTTATAAAGAAATCACTGAACATTTTTGTCATCGGCCAGGAGGTTTATAAATTGCAGATTTTTGTTGATCGTGTGAATCTTATTACTTCACAGTCATCTTTTCTCTGATCATTATCTGTGCACTTTACTATCCATAGCCTTTATAACTTGTGGAACGATTAGCTAACATAAAATCATCATTCATATATCTTATTTATTATCATACAGAACGTTTTTGATAGTAAAGCCGGATATGCTTTATTTGCACTTGATAAAACAGCTATTGATACAGCTTATGCAAAACGTAAAAAACATCATTTTTGACTACGGAAATGTAATATTCAACATCAATTTTACGCTGACCCAAAAGGCTTTCAGCCAGTTGGGCATCCCTGACTCTACAAAATTTTTCGGCCACTTACAGCAGGATGCTATT
>CAZZVY010000064.1:0-14414 GCA_964657585.1 uncultured Mucilaginibacter sp.
TCCTCAGATGGGATAAAACCGGATGGTTTGCCCCTGAAAAGGAACAGTGCAGCCACGCAGATACATACCAGCAGGATAATAATGTATTTAGCCCCTGCAATACACCTGCGCACACCCTCAGTGTATTTGCCCGTAATACGGTCAAACCAGTCATTAAATTGCTGAAACCATCTGTCAAGCCCTTTCTTTTTATCTTTTTCAACCGATGGTTTTAAGAGTAAGCTGCATAGCGCAGGTGTTAATGATAAGGCTATAAAAGCCGAAATGATCACCGATATAGCTATGGTAATAGCAAACTGCTGGTAAAGCCGCCCAACAATGCCCGGTATAAAGCCAACCGGCACAAAAACCGCAGCCAGTATAAGCGCAATGGCCACTACCGGCGCCGAAATATCCTTCATGGCCTGGTAAGTAGCTTCCTTGGCCGACATTTTATCATGATCGATATAATGCTGCACCGCCTCAACCACAATAATGGCATCATCAACCACAATACCTATGGCCAGCACAAAGCCAAACATGGTAAGCGTATTGATGGTAAACCCCAAGGGGATAAAAAAGCAGAATGTACCGAAAATAGACACCGGGATGGCCAACACAGGGATAAGCGTTGAACGCAGGTTCTGCAAAAACAGGAATACCACTATGGCCACCAGGCCTAAGGTTAACAGTAGGGTGTGCACTACGTCCGTCATAGACACCTTTACTACTGTTACCGACTCGAACGGTACGCTGTATTCCACATCCGACGGAAAATCCTGCCTTAATTTGGCCAGCTCATCGTACACGCCCTTGGCCGTTTCAAGCGCATTGCTGCCCGGGGCCTGATATATTTGCAGATATGAGGCCCGGTGCCCGTCAACAAAGGAATTGCTTGAAAAAGTAAACTTCCCAAGTTCCACACGGGCCACATCCTTCAGGTAAACCAGCTCGCCGGTGGCAGGTATGGTTTTTACAATAATGTTCTCAAATTCAGGCACCTTGCTTAAACGACCATTCACTAATATGCCCAATTCATAGGTTTGTGAGCTGGCCTGTGGCGGTACGCCTGCCGTACCGGCTGCCACCTGCACGTTCTGCGCGTTCAAGGCATTTATTACATCGGTAGGGGTAAGGCTGTACGAGGCCATCTTTTGCGGATCCATCCAGATGCGCATGCTAAAATCGTCGGTAAAGCGGTTAATGCTGCCTACTCCCGGCACCCGCAACAAGGCATCCTGTATAAAGATGTTGGTATAATTGTCCAGATAAGTGATGTTATGCGTACCCTTGGGCGAGTAAAGCGCCACCATCATAAGCATACTGGGGTTAACAGCACGTACCGTTAAACCTAAACGGCTTACAACCGCAGGCAATAATGGCGATGCTATGCTTACCCGGTTTTGTACATCAAGTGCGGCAACGTCAATATCTGTACCAATTTTGAACGTTACGTTCATGGTCATTTGCCCGTTATTGGTACTGTTGCTCTGCATATATTCCATGCCGGGCGTACCGTTTGCCTGGCTTTCAATAGGCGTAGCTACAGTTTGCTCTACAGTTTGTGCATCAGCGCCGGTAAACTGCCCGTTCACCTGCACAATAGGGGGGGTTATATCGGGGTATTGGTCAATAGGCAGCAATAATATACAAACGGTACCGGTAATTACCAGTACAATTGATATTACAATGGCCGTTACCGGTCTTTTAATAAAGGTGTTAGCAATCATAAATAGCTGTTATATAAAGCAGTGAAAGCCGGTTTGTTAAATAATTAATGGCGGCCGCCTTTACCGCCCGCTGCGCCTGGCCCCAACTTTTTGGCAGTAGTGATCTGGGAACCATCATGTAAAGATTGTACGCCGTCTGTCACTATCCTGTCACCTGTATTTATACCGGTTTTTATCACAATATTACCGCCAATGGTTTGCCCCGGCATTACCTTTTTTTGCAGGGCCACCAGTTCCTTTTTATGTTTCCCGGTATCAGATTTTGCCTTCGGGTTATTAATGATAGTGTCCCGGGCTATAAACATAAAATATTCGCCCATTTGTTCAACCACCGCCTTGTTGGGTACTACTATCTGCGGTTCTGTATCCTGGTTATGCACCTTAACAACGCAGCTCATGCCGGCGCGCAGGGTATTTTGCGAGTTAGGGAACACCAGCCTTATCCGGATAGCCCCGGTTTGAGAATCAACCGCGCGGTCTATTACAGATATTTTACCCGTATAAGGGTATTTTGAGTTGTCGGCCAGTAAAATTGTGAACAACGAATCTACCGGCTGATGTTTGGCATTTTGCAGTTGTTCAAAATGTGGCAGCTGTTTTTCATTCACCACAAAATCAACCGCCATCGGGTCTTCGGTTGATATGGTGTTAAGCACCGTCGCGCCTGATACTACATTGCCTAATTTTACCTGGCTAAAACCAATAGTGCCGCTAAACGGCGCATATATTACCGAGTAGCCTAAGTTTGTTTTAGCTGTTTTTACCTCCTGCTCCGATGCCTTTACCTGATTTTTTGCGTTTTGAAGCGTTATCATGGCGTGGTCATACTGCTGTTTGGCCACGGCGTTATATTTATTAAGGTATTCATAACGGTCGGCATCTTGCTGGGCCTGGTCAAGGTTGCCTTTGGTTACCTGAAGATTGGCAACGGCCTGGTCATACGCTGCCTGGTAAATGCGTTTATCAATTTCATAAAGTTTTTGCCCTTTGGTAACATGGCTGCCCTCGGTAAAAAATATGCCTGTGATAGCGCCCTGAACCTGCGGCAGCAGGCTTACCTGGCTTAGCGCCTGTGTAGTTGACGGATAAGTATCAAAGTACAGCACACGCTGTTTTTTTACCTTCATTAAATTTACTGGTATTTCTGTATTGGCTGTCTCCTGCTTTTTTTTACAGGCGGCTAAAGCAAGGCAGCATATAATGGCGGAACTTAAGATAACTCTATTCATAGAGATGTAATTGTTAACTGTTAATATGATATATTGCCCATTGATTTTTGAAGGTCTACCTTGCTGGACAATGTTTGGAACAAAGCGTTCAGATAATTGATTTTTGATGTAATGAGGTTTGATTCGGCTGTAATTACATTCAAATAAGGTACCACGCCCTGCCTGTACTGCAGCGTAACCACAAAGTACACCCGCGATGCCAACTCCACATTTTTTTGCAGCAGCCCCAGGTTATATTTATTGCTTTTATAATTTGCCAGGGCTGTAGTGTATTCGGTATTGATGCGTGATTTTAACTCCGTCTGGTACCAATTTAATTGTTGATACTGCAACTGCGCCTTCCGTACGTTGTGCAAGCGTGAAAACCCGGTGAAGATGGGTATACTGAACGATAACCCAATTAAAGAGCTGGGATAAGAACCTTGGAAAAGATTGGCAAGCCGGTCGTTCTGAAACTCAAGGTTGTAATTATAAAAAGCCGATACTGTAGGCAAAAAGGCGCTATGGTAATATTGTATAGTTTGGTTTTGCAGCGCTTTTTCCGTATTGAGCTCCTGGTATTCTATCCGCTTTTCATATTGCAGTTGCTGGGTAGTATCCACATTAATGTCCCGTTTCATTTGCAGGGTATCAAAATCTACATTAAACTGTTTTTCAGGCGGGTAGCCTATAAGTTGCTTCAAAACAGCATATTGCGGTATTACATTTTCATTAGCCTGTTTTAACTGGGCTTTTGAGTTGTTTAGGGTTATACTGGCCTCCTCATAGTCTGTCTCATCAACAATGCCGCCTTTGTATTGATGATAGGCATCGGTCAGGTTTTTGCCCAGTCGCGCGGTATCTTCCTTTAAAACAGCAATTTGCTGCAGCGTAAGCAATAAGCTGTAAAACGATTTTGTTACTGCCGACACTACATAAATTTTAGTACTGTCTGTGACCTGGTTGGCCTGCTGCACGTACAGCGGCGCACTACGCGCTGCATACAGCAAAGCCGGGCTAAAAATAGCTTGTGATAATTGCACGCCAGGCACAAAAGTATTTGTTGATGATTGCCCGCGCGTAGTAGTGGTAGCAGTACCAGTGCCTGTAGCAACCGCTACATTATTGGTAGATTGCTGTATGTAATGAATAAGGTTGCCGCTTGCATTTACCTGCGGCAGCCATGGTGCCAGATTAATGGCATTGTTTTCCCTGGTTATGCTTACATTAATAAGCGCCCTGTTAAGGGCAGGCTGGTGTTGCAGGGCATAGTCAACACATTGGCGCAATGTAAGGTACTCATTACTGCTGTAAGTAGTATCACGCACCGGCCCGGCGGGTGCAGCCCCGTTAGTTACTATGTTGTTTTGTGCCTTTGCAACTGTAAATGTTGCTAAAACTATGGCAGGCAATAAAAAACGGATCAAACTCATAAAAATAAATATTCCATACCCAATTAAGAATTCATAGTAAAACAAAAAAGGCTTGTAAATAGTATACCGGCAGGATCAAAAAGAAGATTCCGGTAAATCATAATCGGGGTATACGAAGGTGAACAAAACATAAATAATTACGGGTAACATTTTTGTTAGCCTATTGTTTATTAAGGTTAAGTATAAATTTGTTACAAATAATTACAACCAACGCACCGTATGGGGCCATAACCGATACGTGTATGCAGCTGTTGGCAGTGGATGAAGTAGCCGTGACTTTCTTTATCGGCTATATTTGTTAACTCAGTGGTTTTGTAAATTAACGCTGTAAGCTATAACCTAATTATATTTTTTGCTGTCCTAACCCAAAAACACTTAACCGAGCAATCAAATCCTTCTATTCTATCATTATAAGCTAAATTGCTTTATCTTTGCGCAAGCCGCCAATAGCTATTTGTACCTTTGATCCAAATGTATTTCCTGCTTTCCAAGATATTGCTATTTTTTGTTATACCTGTTAACTGGATAATAATATTATTACTCATAGCGGCTTTTGCAGAGCAGAAAAAACTACGCTACCGTACGGCAGTTACCGGGTTAGCAATGCTGATATTTTTTTCCAACCCGTGGATATTTAATAAAGTTGCCCACGCCTGGGAATGGCCGCCGGCAATTTTACCAGCCAATGCCCATTACAGTTGTGCTATTATTTTAGGCGGGTTTATATCAGAAGTAAATGAAAAAGAAGGCCGGTTCAACGGTTCAGCCGACCGTTTTATACAAGGGATGCGGCTGCAACTTACAGGTAAGGTATCGCACATTTTAATTACCGGGGGCAACGCCAATGTAAAGCCGGATCAGTTTTCGGAAGGCGAGTGGGCGAGAGGACAATTAAAGCAATTCAGATTTGTCGACAGCGTGGTGCTGATTGAGGGTAGGGCACGCAATACAATTGAAAATGAAAAGCTGTCGGTAATATTATTGAAGCAGCGTCATTTACCCCCGCCATACTTGCTGATAACCTCAGCATTTCACATGCGCCGCGCTTTAATGATCTTTAGAAAGGCCAATGTGCCTGTAATCCCTTATCCGTGCGATTATTTAACCGGGCCAACTGGTAGTTTTTCAGTTATTAACGACCTGGTTCCTGATCTTGAAAAGATTACTGAGTGGGATAGGTTTATAAAAGAATGGATAGGATATGTAGTAAACCGATTTATGTAATGCCGCAGTAATAACTTAACGTGAGTTCGGGATAACAAAACGACAAAAATGCATACTATCTCAACCCCTTATTAAAGCCAGTTCTTAGCACTGCTGGTACTTTTTCCAAATTTAGGGGAACACTAAGTTGGTGCAACTTGCAGTAGCTTTAATAAGGGGTTAAAAAGGATGCAAAGGCCATAACCCGAACTCACGTTAACTTAATACAAAGCTCTAAAGTACACGAGTGCCTTTGAGCATTTTATAAATATATCTGGTTTGCAATGAGATGGTTGTGTTAATTTATTTGATAATTGTAGTTGTAAATGTCTGAACGCCTGTTTTTAAAAGCCAGATGGAGCAACCTGCTAATGCTTAATTACGAGGTTGATCCAGTAATATTGCAGCCTCATATACCACCAGGTACAATACTGGATACATGGCAGGGCAAAACGCTGGTCACTATGGTTGGCTTCTTGTTTAAAGAAACGCGTATGCTCGGCGTAAGATGGCCTTTCCATATCAATTTTGAGGAAGTAAACCTGCGTTTTTATGTACGATATTTTGATGGTAAGATATGGAAGCGCGGAGCGGTGTTTGTTAGCGAGATAGTCCCCAAGTATGCGATAGCCATAATTGCCAACACCTTATATAACGAACATTACAGAGCTATGCGCATGCGGCATCAGGTTATTATTGCTGATGCCTGCCATACCCGTTTTATTTACGAATGGAAATTTAACAACCGGTGGAACCAGCTGGCCGGTACTGTTAACAATAACCTAAAGCCAATTTTAGCCGGTAGTCCTGAAGAATTTATATTTGAACATTACTGGGGATACAATAAACTTAGTGAAAGCAAAACTATTGAATATCAGGTTGAGCATATGGCCTGGCAAACAGGAGAGGTTACCGGTTACCTATTTGATGCAGACATTTCCAAACTTTACGGTAAAGAGTTTGAGCCATGGTTAAGCAGGCCGCCCATATCTGTATTTTTTGCTGATGGATCGGATGTTGTTGTACGTGTAGGTACAAAGTTTAATAGCCCCTATACTACATCCGTTAGGAGCAACAATTGAAGCGTTTTTGCTGCCGTTTCTTTTTGGACGCGGTTAAGTGCAAGCTCATATTAAGAGCCTTATCGTTATCGATACTTAGTTCCCTACTACTGCCTGGTTAACCAATACCCGGTACTTTCCAATCAGCGTTTCGTCCCAATTGCTATCTACCTGGCTCATGAAAATGGCCAGCATATCCTCTTTGGGGTCTATCCAGAAACGGGTATAGAATGCGCCGTCCCAACCTAACTGACCGGGGGTTTCCAGTTCGTCGTAAACCCCCCGTTCAGTGCGGATGGCCAAACCGAGGCCGAACTTATCGCCCATAATGCCGTTGTGTTTAAACGGGTTAAAGATAAAAAGATCGCCTATGGAGTTGCTGCCCATTAGTTCAACCGTTTTAGGCGCAAGGATACGCACACCATCTAAAGTGCCTTTGTTTAATAGCATTTGAGCAAACCGGGCATAATCAGCCGCGGTAGATACCAAACCTGCACCTCCCGAGAAATAGGTTTGTGCCGCCGGATAGGGAAAGTATTTGGTTTCCTTTACCAGTTTGCCGCCGCGGTCCATCTTGTACAGGTTGGCTAAACGGGGGAATTTATCTTTCGGGATGGTAAAATAAGTATCATGCATTTTCAGCGGTTCAAAAATGGCCTGCTTTAAATATTCATCCAGGGTTTTATGGGTAATTACCTCTATCAGATATCCCAGCACATCAACCGACATGCCGTAGTGAAAGCCTTCGCCCGGCTGCGAGAACAGCGGTAGTTTACCAAGCGCCTGTATTTTTTCTTTTAACCGCCCTTCGGTAGGCAGCAAACCAACCGTCATTCCCGCTTTTGTGTAATAAGGGCCCTGCAAGCCATCGCCATAAGTAATACCTGAAGTATGGTTCAATAGTTCCCGTATAGTGATCTCGCTTTTAGCCGGAACCAATATTACGCTATCCGAACCAGGCGATTTCATTACCACCTTTGGGTTCTTAAATTCAGGGATATATTCGGAGATAGGATCCGTTAAAAGGAAGTAACCTTGCTCATACAAGGTCATGATAGCTGTGGAGGTTATGGCCTTGGTCATGGAGGCAATGCGGAACATGGCATTTGTATTCATAGGCTTATTAGCCTCAATGTCTGCATGGCCAAACGACTTGTAATAAACCACCTTTCCATGCCGCGCTATCAGCGTAACCGCCCCGGGCAGTTTACCCTGTTGTACATATCTATTCAGTACCGTGTCAATACGGCTTAAGCGTTCGGCATCAAAGCCCTCTGTAACCGGCAGTGCCACCGGCAAACCTTGCGCACAGGTTATAGCCTGGCAGATAATAAGCGATAGGGATAAAGCATAAAGTTTTAATTGCATTGACCTGTTATTTATTAAAATATGCGGTTAAGTGCCCCTCTAAACCTCTCCCGGAAGGCGAGGTTTACCGGAAGCCCTCCCTTGCGGGAGGGTTTGGTAGGGCTGCTACAAGCTTACCGTGCTATTGCCCGCAATGGTAAAGACATTATGACTTTGCAGGGTAGTTCCGTTTCAACCAGCTTTCCGGCACAGGTACAATACAGATGTTCATCGACTTGTTATCGGCTGAAAGCATAGCTGATTGTATCTCGATGCGGGTACCATCCGGACTGAATGTAGGGTGCATGTGGTCTTGCGCGGTATCTTTATGGCCTGTAGTGAGCATAATCATTTCGCGGGTATGGCGGTCGATCAAAAATAAGCTTCTTGAAAAATCATCGCCGGTTGCCCATCTGCCGTCAGCCGAGCCGTTAACGTGCCACAAACCGCTGCCCGAAGGTGTTTGCCCTATGATGGTCATTTCGCGGGTGTTAATATTCACAATACCCAGCCCGGTAGGCTTTTCGCGCGTACCGGATGGCCCCCAATCGGTTTCCTGCCCGGGATTTGCGCCCGCTACCGGAGTGCCTATAGTAGTTTTGCCAGTACCGGGAATGGGGCGGTGACCCATAATGGCAAAAGCAACCTCATCTTTAGTTATCACTGCTTCGTGGGTTATCCATTCATACGGCGATTCAGGATATAACGGGCGCAAACCTGTACCGTCAGAATGCACTATCCAGGTGCGCTGCGGTGCCTTGCCGCCGGTTTCCCAGCAAAAAACAATTTCGCCGCCTACCCAGGGGTTGGTTTGTATGTGCCCGACCTGAAAGGGAACAGCAACTACTGGCTTCACTTCGCCGGTTTTTATGTTCATGGCAGCAATGCCCGATGGGCCTGCGCCCATTTTGCGGGGCCCAAAGGCCGGTTCAACCTTAGTGCCCGCCGGTAAGCGGCGAACAGCCTCGTCATGCCCTATACGGAAGTATGCCCAGTCTTCGTTACCATCCAGCGCCATATCGCCGCCAGCACCAATCTCGGGTGGAGTAGTGCCGCAAACCCGCTGATAATGGTCGGCCGATTGCATTTTGCCGGCTTCGCTGTCGGCAAAAACATTGGCCAAATCAACCTCAACTATTTGCATGGCGCCAGCAGGGGCGCTTGCAGGCGGCCTACGCATAAAGTAAAGTTTCATTTGTTTGCGGCATACATTCAGCATACCTTCATAACCGCCTTCGCTTACCTGCACAATGTCGCCTGTTTTTTCGTTCACGGCCATAGCTTCATTACGCGCCCGGTTAGAGCGGAAAATCAGCCATTTACTGTCTGACGTCCATTGATTGTGAGTTTGGTATATCTTAGAATCGCCCGCTGCCGTACTGGTTAAAAAAGTAAGCATTACCCCGGTTACCGGATCTTTCACCACTTTACGTTCAGACGGGAAGCGCCGCCCTATCTGCGCCTGCGCCGAAACACATAACAGCGCTAAACCAACGGCTATTGCGCTAATGTTATTAATTCTCTTTCTCATGGTTATATTGGTTTAAATAGTTTGTCTACTTATAAATCTGCACCGCACTGTCGTTAATTACAAAAGGGTGTTTTTCCAGCATCCGGTAAATCTCGGCGCCTGCCAATAAGGTTGGGCCGTAACCATGCGCTGCATAAACGCTTACAGGACGGTAATAATAAAAAGCCGGATCAAAAGCCATACCGGTGCCTACACAGGTGCCTTCCACCTGTCCCTGGGCATTTATTTTGGTGGTTACGGCATTCCAGGCTAATATAGCAGCTGGGCCGTAAGCTTTGGCATCCAGCCAGCCCTTGTCTATAGCCCGCGCATAACAATAAGTGTATATGGCTGTGGCCGATGTTTCCAGGTACGAGTCGTTTTTATCCAGCAGCTGGTGCCAAAAACCTGTACCATCCTGCAGCCTTGCCAAACCTGCAGCGTGCTTTTTAAGCGCAGCTAATATAAATGCCCTGCCGGGATGGTTGGCTGGCAATGCATCAAGCAGTTCAATTTTTGTTAAAAAGGCCCAGCCGTTCGCCCTTGCCCAATGGAACTGCGGGTGCGGGTCCATATCCTGTATCCAACCATGCATGTACAATTCTTTTTCGGGATTGAACATGCGCTTATCAAACAACTGATATTGTTTAACGGCTTCGTCAAAGTACTTTTTATCGCCGGTAAGGGCACCCATTTGAACCAAGGCGGGAAGGCTCATGTACAGGTCATCCAGCCATAATGTGTTGGGCTGGGGGCGCATACGTGCCAGTGTACCGTCTTTCAGGCGGAATTGCCTGGTCATGATGTAGTTGATATAATTATCAATAATTGGCCGCAGCGCTTCTTTTGAAGCGCCTGTACGGGAGGTTTTTATAACGGCAGCACACATAGAGCCCGCATCATCCAGCGCTTGCGGGTCAATTACCGAGGTTACCGGGCTTTGCATTTTAGCATTTGCCTTAAATTGTGGTTTATAAGCGGCAACTACATCGGCTATAAACTTCATTCTGTTAGTGGTATAGGCGGCGTATTTAGCATCGCCGGTTGCAGCACTTGCTTCCAGCATCCCGGTATAGGCAATTCCCCATTCATAACTGATCAGCCTGAAATCGCCCTGTTTAAATATACTGGCCGAATTGGCTTTGGCAAGATCAGTGATCACTTCTTTGCTATTTTTATCAACAAGCTGGTAGGGGGTTGCCGCATTAAGGTAATTATAAAGGCGATCTAATACCGCTTTTACATCGGCCTGTTTAACTTCGCCGTAAGGGGTAACGTAAGCAGGTTTCATCAGGTGCAGCGGTGCAGTTACATCATTGCCTTTAACCGGTGCTTGTGCATTTACTGGTGTTACCCCCAGCAAGGCTACAATGAATAATAAATGTTTAAGGCTGTTGGATTGGTGTTTGGTCATGTATATATATTATAAGTATTGAAGTACTGATTTTAGATAATACCAATCAATTTTGCCTGCGGTTAACCGGTGGGTCGGGCACGGTTGCAGGTAAAGGTTCTTTTTTAATTTTGTTAGCCGGTATGGTAGCAGACTGCACAATACTGAAACCATCTCCGCCACGCTGAATAATGGCAGGTACATTTACCGGGGTTTGCGCTTTAAAATTACTAAAGCTTATCTGCTTTACATCTTCCAGTATAACAGCCGGGCGTGTTTCCGGGCCCATATAACTCACCTCAACGTTATTCATTTCAATATTCTGTGCATGGCGGATATAGAAGCCATAAGCCGGTATCACTCCAAAACGCTCAGGTTCGGGGTAATCCTTTACATGCTCGGGCACCAGGTGCTGTATCTTAACCGCAGGTGAATCTATAGGACGGTAATAGATGCGGATATTATTCAGTTTCACATCCTTTATATCATGGCCAGGAATTCCTACAATCATAGAGGAAAAATGCGAATCGGCATTATACACTGTAATATCGCTGATCAATATACGTCGTAATTCGCCAACAGGCACACCCTCGGGCCCGCGCATGCGTGCTCCAAGACGTAAAAAAATAGGAGAGTTGCCAATATCTCGCATGGTGATATTGCTGATGGTAACATCTTCCAGCAGGGCGCCGTCAACCGTTTCCAAAGCTAACCCACGGCAAAACTGAAACACACAGTTAGATATGGTGATGTTTTTAAAACCGCCATTACCTTCGGTGCCAAATTTTATCCGGCCTGTCGGGCCTTGCCTGTCAGGCACTATTTTAGCTTCATTGCGCATATAAGTGCCATTAATAAATGTACCGCGGTCAAACCCGCTAACCTGACAATTGGTTATGGTTATGTTCTCTGCAGACCGGGCAAAACCAAGTGCAAATGAACTTTTTAGGCAAATACCATCATCCCATGGTGAATTAACTGAACAATTAGATACATGTACATTACGGCAGCCGTCAATGTCCATTCCATCGCGGTTGGTATCTTCCTTTATATTATCAATGGTCATGTTATCCACCCCGGTAAGCAACATCCCAAAGTGTCCGCCCAGCAGGATGGTAAAATCTTTCAGCGTTACATTTTTACACAGTTTCAAACCGATGGCTTTATTGCCGTCCCCAGCCTTTCGCGCTTCGCGGGTGAGGCCTTTACCGTAGATGGTGCCTGGGCCCATGATAGAAATATCTTCCAGGTTTTCGCCCCATATCAAGCTGTTGTGCCAGTGGCTATGGCCAAAATCCTGGTATTTCAACTTGTCGCCCCAATCATTAGGTTCGGCCTCGTCGTATGTGTTGGGAGCTGTTGTGTTAGTTGCTGCAAGAATGGTAGCGCCCTGATCTATATATAAACTGATATGGCTTTTTAAACGGATAGAATAGGAGGCATAAGTACCCGCCGGGAAATAAACCGTACCGCCGCCTGCAGCGGCTGCGGCAGTAATAGCTTTGTTGATAGGGTCGCTGTCTATAGTTTGACCGTCGCCGGTTGCGCCGTAGTCCTTAACGTTGTATGTTTTTGCACCACCAGGCTGTGCTATGCCCACCGTAACCACGCAGAAGCAAAATAAAGTAAAAATGATTTTTTTATTGACAAGTTTCAAATTCATATACGTTGATATTCATAATAATATTAATTTATTTAACCGCTACGTCCCAAACCTTTGACCGCCGGGATTTACCAGCAGGGCCCTCAATATCCAATATAACCACATATTTACCGGCATCTTTATATTGATGATAAGGATATTGTTCGGTTGAGTTGGTGCCATCGCCAAAATCCCATTTCCATGAGGTCACCTTCCCTTGCGATTCGTCAAGAAATGCTACCAGCCGTCGGTCCATATCAATCACCTTGAACGACCAGTTGGCTTCAATGGGTTTTTTGTAGCGATCATCTAATGGCATTAATTTAAATGGAAGCATATAATCGGCATTGCCGTACATTTTATGTTGATGCGATAAATTCCAGAAACCCTGTTTGCTTTTATCGCTCACATCATCATAATCCAGCACGGCGAAACAAAGACTTATCACTTTGTTTTCATACAGGTTTGATTCTACCGACCTCACCGGGCCTTCCGCCCCGGCGTAATCAAAAGGGGTAATAAAAAATTCAAGTGTCAGCTTTCCGCTTTCTCCGGGTTTAAAATTATAGTTATAAGCAGCATTGGCGTAAGGTAAATCCTTTATCCAGGGACGGCCGCCCCAAACCATGCACCAATCTTTATTAACGGCCGGAGTGAAAATGTGGTAGTTTTGTGCATGTGCCCCATGGAACGAAAAATAGGAATCCCAGCGCTCAACATCCATATTAGGCCGCAGTTCATCAATAAAAGTTCCGCCAGACCGGTCGGCATCCACCACTACTTCAAAGATATCGTTATGCAAGTCGGGCAACGAAAAGTCCCAATAATTGTCATAAGCCTGATATAAAAAATATAGTTTATTTTCACCTTTAACCCAGCCTATCTTTACTTTTACATCCAGGTTTTTGGGGTCAGCTTTTAGGAAACGTTTATTATCATCCCTTAATTGGTCCATGCCTATGGCAAAACTATCAGGCACCATCGCCCAATCATCGGTATTGCCGTCAATGCGCGGTATCTTGTCTGCCGGGAACTGAAATATTTTAAAACTGCGTTTATCTTTTTCTGGTTCCTGCGCTTGCTGTGCATGTAAAAGTACTGCATGCAACAACAGGAAGACTACTAAAGAAACAAGATGCGTAAACTTTCTTTTCATAAGCATACAAATCAAATCATCAGTCTGTAAGCAGGGCGTTCCACAAACACAATAATTTGTAATGATCTGTCGGTAAATCGGTGCCTTTTATTGGTTTATAAATGACTGATTAAAATGACGAAAAAAAAATCAGATTGGCATCCTGTACATACCTGCTTTGAGGCAGCCTTTCCTAAATCCTCTCCAGAGGAGAGGACTTTTAATAAAAATCTAAACTATCCTTTAAAGAAGGCAAGGCAAAGTTTATTTAATCTTTCCAAACTACTACGTCTGCCGGTTTTAGCGTTTTGGTGCCAATTAATATTTTAGAGGTTGCAGGTATATTAACCTGGTAAGGTTGTGGGCCATAATTTACACCCACCCAAAAACCATCGCGCCATTGTATAACTACGCCTTTTGGTAAATTACTGATTGCTATTCCTGCCTCCTGGTAAACTCGTTTTAATACGGCTTTTTCCAGTTCGCCGTCATCAGTATCAGGGCCAACATATGTAATAGTGCCCTTACCCAGTTTGCGTGAAATTACCGCTGCCTTACCTGTATAGTATTGATTAGTGTAAGTAGCCCAAACAGCAGTACCTGCATCAGGCACCAGTACATCGGCCCAGTTATTCCATTTGGCTTTTAGCATACCCATTTGTATTGTGCCTATAACGGTATCGGGTAACAGATCATAAAAATCAATTTTCCCGCCAATTAATTTAGATATAGGTTCGGCCCATTTCATTTCCCAGATCTTGGCGTTGCGGTTC
>CAZZVY010000065.1:0-14332 GCA_964657585.1 uncultured Mucilaginibacter sp.
TTACCTTTAAATCAATTGCTTGCGGCATGCGTTATCTTGTTTGCCATGGGGTTAAAGGATGATCTGTCGGGGGTTAACCCAAGCACGAAGTTTTTTATACAATTTGTAGTAAGCGCCATCCTGGTTATACCGGGCAACATCCGCTTAACCAGCATGTACGGCGCTATGGGGGTGTACACCCTGCCATACGTAGTAAGCGTTTGTTTTACCATACTTACCATAATGCTTGTTGTAAATGCGTTTAATTTGATTGATGGTATTGATGGCTTGGCCGGCACCACTGCCGTTGTGGTGAACGGCGCTTTTGCTGTGTTGTTTATTTATATACATCAGTATGAACTTGCCAGTGTATGTTTAGCGCTGGTAGGCTCGCTAATTGGTTTTTTGCGGTACAATTTTACACCGGCTAAAATATTTATGGGCGATACCGGTTCATTGCTTATTGGCCTGGTGTCAGTAGTAATGGCTATCAAATTTATTGAGCTGGCTAATTCATATGATGCTTCGCTGCCACATATATATGCAGTGCCAGCCCTGGCTATTGCCATATTGATAGGGCCGATTTTTGATACCTTTAGGGTTTTCTCATTGCGTATCATCAAAGGCGTATCGCCGTTTAAGGCTGATAGGAACCATGTTCACCACCGCATATTACGGCTGGGTTTTAACCACATACAAACCACAATGATACTGGCAAGCGTAAATATTATCAGCATAGCCTTGGCGCTTTTATTCAGCAGTTTTGGCAGTACTATAATGATCATGATCATAGTCCTAATTTCGCTGCTGTTTAACTGGGGTATCACCTTCCTTTTACGCTGTAAAGAGCGCGAGCAAATTTCCCTGCGTTTTTTTATTGCCTGATTTCAGGAACAATACTTTATTTGATGTGTTTATATTATGTCAATAAAATAAATATCGTCCAGCTTAAACCCTTGTATATTATTCAAGTCCAAAACAGAATAACTATTTAGCCCCTGCAGTTATGAAAAATATCGTAAAAATTTGCGGCTTAGCAAGTATAATAGGCAGCATTTTCATACTAACTTCGTTTTTACTTCGCCCAGCCCGGTTAAAACTATATAAGTTCCCTTACAAACAATCCGGCTTAACTGAAAGACAAGCGGCAGAGCACCTGCTGGACAGGTTTACTTATGGCGCCACACCTGGCCAAATAGACTCTGTAATGAAAATGGGACTGGAGAATTGGTTCAACCAGCAATTAACAGCATCCCTGCCAGATGATTCGCTTAATAAGCGCCTCAGTGCTTATGATGCCATTAATTTAAGCAATACCGACGTTTGCCGCATATATCCGCCTGGATTTGTTATACGAACCCTGGCTATAAAGGATAGCGCCATAAGCAAAGATTCGGTTGATAAGGCTGTTGATAAGAAGGCCTTTAATGCACAAATACAGGCCTATATGGATAAAAAGGGCTTTAAAAACGACCAGGACCTGTATAAACAATTCATCGCTCAAAATATACTGAGGGCGGCTTATACCAATAATCAGTTGCAGGAAGTATTGACCGATTTTTGGTTTAACCATTTTAACGTGTCCTTTTTTAAAGGGGAGTGTGCCCAATTCATACCTGCTTATGAGCGGGATGTGATAAGGCCAAATGCCCTGGGTTACTTTGATAAATTGCTTATAGCATCGGCAAAGTCGCCGGCTATGCTTTATTACCTGGATAATTTTACCAGCGTAGGTCCGCCGCCTCCGGCAACGCCCAAGCCTGCCCCTAAACCTGCCCCGGCAGTAAGCAGCGATATGATGCGGTCAGGCGGTAATGTAGCTTCTACGAATCAAGCTGCGGCTGCGAAGCCGGCTCAGAATAGCGATATGTCAATGATGATGATGAGCAATACAGCAGCTGCAAATCAAACTGCAAAAACGCTTACACCCCAACCAGCTAAAAATTTAAGCGGCCTTAATGAAAATTATGCCCGGGAAGTTATGGAATTACATACCCTGGGTGTGGATGGCGGCTATACCCAGCAGGATGTTACCCAGGCCGCCCGGGTGCTTACAGGATGGACAGTTTATGCCATTAGCGATAATGCCTATGGCGCTGCCATGAAAGGTTTGGTAACCAAGATCGGCCCGAATAATTTAGCGGCTAAGGGCTATGTGCATGAAGGTGATTTCCTGTTTACCCCTAACCGGCATGACCAGGGCGAAAAGATAGTTTTAGGGCATACCTTCCCGGCCAGCAAAGATCCTGCTGCTAATTACCAGGAAGGCATGGATCTTTTAGAGATGCTGGCCCATCACCCTTCAACGGCTAAATTTATTGCCCGTAAACTGGCTGTGCGCTTTGTAAGTGACACTCCGCCGCAAAGCCTGATCAATAAAATGGCCAAATCATTCACCGATCATGACGGGGATATAACGCAGGTAATGATTACTATGGTTACCTCTCGCGAGTTTTGGGATAAAAAGGCCATGCTGGCGAAAACAAAATCGCCGTTTGAACTGGCCATAAGTTCGGTACGTGCATTAAATGCTGATATTAAAGACCCGTACCCCTTGTTTAACTGGTTGTCAAAAATGGGCGAGAAAATATACTATTACCAGGCCCCTACAGGGTTTCCGGACAGAGGCACCTACTGGATAAACACAGGTTCGTTATTAAGCCGGATGGACTTTAGCCTGGCGCTTACCTCGGGACAGATAAACGGGATTAAAGTAAATTTGAACACTCCAAACAGTCAGCAGCCGGAAAATCCGCAGGATGTACTTAAAGCTTATGCCCGGCTGTTAATGCCGGGGCAAAACCCGGATGATGTGGTAAAGGAACTTTCGCCCATATTGAATGACCCGGCAATGCTTGCAAAGCTGACCAGTCCGATAAATCAGGTAAGGCCGGCGCAGCCAGCCCCTGAAAAACCTATGGTAGGCGCACCCGGCGATATGGCATTGATGAGCGCCGTGCAGGACACCAGGCCCAGGGCCACCATACCCGAACCATCAAAAACCAGTTTAGCTGCCAATAAACCCAATAATAATAATAATATGCATGCAATAATTGCAGGGATTATAATAGGTTCGCCGGAGTTTCAGCGTCGGTAGTTAGACAATTTGGATGCCTGGAATAAACTGTAAATGCTTTTTGTTAAAAGTATAAAGCGGCAGGTGGTAATATAATGCTGTGGCAGCTATTAGTGTGTCAGCTATACCTGGTCGGTGGCTTAAGGTGAGTGATTTGAAAAGATCAATAAATATCTCTGTGATATCCGTGTTAATTGGTATTGCGGTGTATTTACTAAGTTGCTTTTCAATCCTTTTTAGATCAGCTTTGTCTTTCGCTCCAACCATAAACTCAGCAACAGTAATACTGCTAATGTAAAACACATTAGACTTTATTTGTTCTACTTGCTCTTTTACAGCAACATTACCGCGATAAAGTTCTATCAGAACGTTAGTATCAAAAATTACCATTTAGAATCCCAGGCTTTGGTTCTAATTTCATCTATAGTAGGAAAATTAGGGGCGGTACCAAAATTTTCAAATAACTCGTTAACAACAATCTTCTTGCCGGCTGGCGGCTCAGGTTTATTATTTTGGGCCGGGTCGTTAATTTCTACAACAATCACTTCCACTTTTTTGCCAAAAAATTGTTCTGGCATTTCAATGGTATGATTCTGTTTGTTCGGGGTTAAAACTTGCTTATACATTTAAACTACTTGTATGTTCAAATATACAGATCAAATATTAATAATTTATCATTGTAACTGGTAGTAGAAGGGAAATCGCTTTTAAGTTTTAATATAAAGTGTGCCGTTAGGCCATTGGTTTGGTAGCAGCACAACGGTTTGATTCACGAAGTGTTCCGGTAGGAACGCCTTGTGTTAGTGTTTTGATTTTTTCTACCAACCAAAAGTCCCGATGGGACTTGAAATAAAGTTTATAAGTATTAATCTTCAAAAGCGATTTCCTTGCTGGTAGTAGTATTTGGCTATTCCCACTTCTCTTTTTGTATCTTTGCACATCCAATAGTATCATCAAAAGCTATCGGCATAATAACATTGGAAACATTAGCAACAGAGACAGAGATATGGGAAAAGGGCTATAATAATTACGGTCCCTGGCTTAAGCGAAAGTATAATGGCGAGCGGGTATTTAAGGTAATTGTTGACGGCGGCTTTACCTGTCCCAATCGTGATGGCAGTAAAGGCTACGGCGGCTGTACTTATTGCAATGTAGATTCCTTTACACCATCAGTATCGCGTAACGCCCCAAACCTGCGCGAGCAGGTGATACAAGGCATGGAGCGTGCCCGCAAAGGCAACCGGGCCGATAAGTTTATCATCTACTTTCAGCCCAATACCAATACTTATGCCCCCGCACATTATCTAAAGATGATGTATGATGAGGCATTGAGCATTGAACCCGAAAACATTGTTGGCCTTTCGGTTGGCACCCGCCCGGATTGTATAGATGCCGAAAAGATAGCACTGCTGGAAAGTTACACTGACCGTTTTGATGTTGATCTGGAAATGGGGATGGAGAGCATTTACGATGATACGCTTGCCCAGATCAACCGCGGCTGCACCCATGATGATCTGGTTAAAGCCTTAAAATTAGTGGAGGACAGCAAACTGGATGTTTGCGTACATACCATATTTGGGCTGCCCGGCGAAACACGCGAGATGATGCTGAAATATGCACACGAGATCAACCGGTTTCCGCAGATTAAATTTGTAAAATTCCATCACCTGCATATTGTGGAAGGATCGGTAATGGGGGTTAAATACAAACGCCAGCCTTTCCCGTTATTCAGTTTGCCTGATTATGCTGATTTTTTGTGTGACCTGCTTCCGTTGGTACGCCCGGATGTAGTGATCCAGCGCCTGTTCGGGTTATCAGACAGAGAGATGTTGATAGCGCCTAACTGGGGCTTAAAAAAATCGGAGATACAGTATTTTATTGACCAGCGTATACTGGAGCGGGGTGTTGTTCAGGGCTCCATGCTAACCGGGTATTAACCTTTAGATAACTAAAATTTGCATTAATTCGTATAATTTGCCATTCAAGTATACAGTTAGTGTCAGATCAACGAAGCCAGTCTAATTATTTTCCGGTATTAACGGGTGTGCGTGCATTAGCGGCCTACCTGGTATTCATATCGCATTACAATTATGTTTTTGAGGCAGATTTTCCTGCCTGGCTCAACCATCTCTTTCACGAATTCCATATCGGTGTTACCGTTTTCTTTGTGTTGTCGGGCTTTTTAATTACTTACCGGTATTACGATAATTTCAATTTAACGGGTAATTGGTTCAGGCAGTATCTGAAAAACCGGGTGGCCCGTATATACCCTATGTACTTCCTGCTTACAACCGGGGCGTTCGTATACTATTATTTTACCAAAGATCAGGGCATTACCAAAAATTTTCCAAGTCCGTTACTGCTATACGGCATGAATGTGCTGTTTATCCGCGGGTTCTTTTACCAGTTGTGGGATACCGGTATTGGCCAGGGCTGGAGTTTGACGGTAGAGGAATGCTTTTATCTTTCGGCGCCATTTATTTTTTACATCGCCGCTAAATACAAAAGGTTTTATGTGCAGCCGCTGGTAGTAACCGGTTTAGGTTTTGTACTGGTGCTTACCTTCCGTAATATGGACTGGTACGGCTTTTTTGGCAATTTCACCTTTATGATGCTGTATACATTCTTGGGGCGTTGCTTCGAGTTTTTTGCGGGTATGCAGTTGGCTTTAATAATGCTGAACAAAGGTTTTGCACGTACAAACAAAATAAGGTATACTTATATAGGCTTTTTACTGATGTTTGTTTTTGTAGGTATCATGTCAACCTTGCCTATCCCACAAAATTGGGTGGCAGGCTTGCAAAACCCGCTGGGAATTGTGCTTAATAATTACTTCATCGCAGCGGCAATAGCCCTGTTTTTTTACGGTCTGCTAACTGAGGATACGGTAATGAAAAAAGCGCTTTCCACGCCATTTGTGGAGTTGTTGGGCAAGGCATCTTACATCTTTTATCTTATTCATTTAGGTTATGTGTATGGTTATCTGCACCAGGCATTTGATTGGTTGAATGAGGCCGTTTTTAATTTATATGACAAATGGGGCCTTGAGTGGCATTCGCCGTTTCAGTATAATCAGTTAAACCTGCTTTATGCGTTTATCTGTTTAAATGCAATCTCAGTTTTATTGTTTAAGCTGATAGAGGAACCGCTTAATCTTTATATCCGCAAGTCGGGTTTTCTCATCAAACCAAAAACCGCTGTATCATAAAAACATGAAGGTACTTTTAATAATATTGTTATTTTTCCCTTTGCTGGTATCGGCCCAAACTGCAGACAGTTACTTGCAAAGCGGTAACCAGAAAGCCGGCGCCGGGGATAATGCCGGGGCTATAGCCGATTTTACCAAAGCAATCCAGCTAAGCCCTGATAATTTTTTAGGCTACCATTACCGGGCAAACTCCTACAGTAATATGGGGCAGTACCCCGAGGCAATAAAGGATTATACCAGATCGCTGGAGATCAATCCTTATTTTCAGTTATCATGGTATTACCGCGCCAACGCCAATAATGCCAACAAAGCCTACGCCAATGCCATTGCTGACTTCACCAAAGCCATTAACATTGGCAAACCAACTGCCGAGATGTACCAGTATCGTGCTAACGCCAAAGCCAGTACAGGCGACCAGGCAGGCGCTGTGAGCGACTTTACCGAAGCCATTAAGATTGCTCCGCAAAACCCGGCGCTGTTTGAGTATCGTGGTGTGGCTAAAGCTAACCTGGGCAACCATGCCGGGGCCATAGCAGATTATGATACCGCAGTTAAACTTGACCCTAACAATGCCGATTTGTTATTTTACCGGGCCAACTCTAAAGCCAGCATGGCTGATTATGCCGGTGCGATAGCTGATTATAAAAGGACAATTGTGCTAAATCCTAAAAATGCTGATGCCATTTTTTATTGTGCCAATGCTGAATTAAACCTGATGCAGTATGACCAGGCTATTGCCGATTATAAACGTGCGCTTGCATTAAACCCTAAAATAATTAACGGATATAAATACCTTGCGAATGCACTTGGCCACTCGGCAGATAAACAGGCGGCATCAGCGTTTTTTGCCGATGCCATTAAACACGACCCTGATAATGCCGAGCTATACTTATATGACGGTATTGTAAAATACAGTTTGCTGGATAATGGCGGCGCCATGGCCGATTTTGATAAAGCGATAAGCCTTAACCCCAAATTTTCCGAAGCTTACCAAAGCCGGGCTGAACTAAAGCATAGCATGAAGGAATATGCTGCTTCAAAAGCTGATGCCGATTCGGCAATTGCGGCTGACGCTAAAAATGGAAACGCTTATCTTGCCCGGGCCCGTGCAAAGATAGAGCTGAAAGATACGGTTTCGGCATTGGCGGATGTTGGCCAGGCAATACAGTTAAATAACTCTAACGATTATGCCTACGCAATACGCGGAGATATTGAAACCCTACTGAAGAAGTTTCCCGAAGCCCTGGCCGATTATGATAAAGCCATAACTATAAACGCTGCTAATGGCGAAACCTTACTTAAACGCGGTACTGCGCGTGCGAAAGCTAATAACAGGGCAGGCGCATTGCAGGATTATAACAAAGTATTATCACTTGCGCCTGCAGACGTTACACTACAGGAAAGGGTGGCTGATGCCATGCTGGATGGCGGCCTGTTTGCAGATGCCATACCTTTGTTTGACAACCTGATAGCCCGCAACCCTAAAAAGGCAAATTTTTATGTTGACCGCGGCCGTGCCCGGCAATTTTCAGGAAGCACGTCTGCAGCTATGGCAGATTATGCCAAGGCTATTTCCATAGATTCTCTGTCAGACAGGGCTTATTTCAACCGCGCCAATGCATACCTGATGCTGGCTGATTATGAAGCAGCGTTAAAGGATGTGAACAAAGCCCTGCTGATCAATGAAAATGATGATGAAGCTTATTTTATAAGGGGCAACATCAGGCTGGCATTGAAGGACTATAGATCAGCCATAGTTGATTATAACAGCGCATCGTTTATTAATAATAAGAATGCTAAAGCATACGCCCCCCGGGCTTATGCCGAAAGCTTTGTGCCGGCATACGCCGCCCGTATGAATGCCGACTTTGCCGAGGCCATGCGGCAGGAGCCGGGCAACGCTGCGGTTTATGACTGGCAGGGGCAGGCCAAGGCAAATTTAAATGATGTGCCTGCAGCACTATTGCTGTTTAACAAATCAATTAGTTTGGATGCTGCTTATGCCCCGGCTTATTTACATCGAGGCATGTTGAACATTGGCCAAAATAAGGCAAGTGCCTGCGGCGATTTTAATAAAGCCGCCGGATTAGGTTTAAGGGAAGCACAGGATGCAGTTATGAAATACTGTAAATAGATAACAAGTTTAAACTTATACCGTAAAAAACCCCTGACTATTAGTAATCAATAGTTAACATCGTTAATATGCCGAAAAAAGATAAGCCGGTTTTTTTTATTGCTATACCGATTTTTGCTTTAGCTATAATAAGTAATTTTTCCCTGGCGCAGATCAATACCTCGCAGCAGAATACCGGCAGTTCCAAAGACCTGACCGCTGCTGCAAAGAAAGAAGCCGATGCCGCCAGAAAGGAAAAGGAAGTAGCCAAAAAAAAGGAACAGGAGCAGGAAGAGATTGTAATGGATGTTGATCCGTATAACAAGAGCGGGATATTTGAAGATGATAATGTAATAAATTACAAGATCAGGTTAAAAAGTACTTATAAGGAAACACAGGAAGGAAAAATAACCTATTATGTATTGACAGATGACAACAAACCTTTGCTGAACAGCCAGGTACCAGTTAAGATCAGTTACAATTCAAGCAACAATTACAGCATTACCATCCCTAAACAAAAGGCGGGTTTTTACAGGCTGAATGTGCAGATCAACCTTACGTCATACGATGATACTATTAAACGTGTGTTTGGCGTGAACCCTGAAAAGATAACCAGCCAGCTGCACCGCCCGGATGACTTTGATGATTTTTGGAGAAATACCCTAACCGATTTAAAAAAAGTGACGCCGCAATACAAAATTATTGCCCGTAACGATCTGTCTAACAAAGACAAAAAGGTGTACCTGGTAGAGATGCACTCGTACGGCGATGTGGTTGTGCGTGGCTGGATGGTGGTCCCAACTTTCGGCCATCGTTTCCCTGTACACTACCGGGTACCCGGTTATGGCGTACCCATGCACCCCAATATGGATGCCGACGATTTTATAGCTTTTGATATTGATGTGCGCGGCAACGGCAACAGCCAGGATAATATCAAACTTAATACGGACATTTATTCAACAACCGGTCTGGAAGACCGCGACCGCTACATTTATCGCGGTGCGTATATGGATTGCGTACGCGGGCTTGATTTTTTGTACAGCCACTATAACATGGGGGTTGATACCTCCAAAATATATGTAGAGGGCGGCAGTCAGGGCGGCGCTTTGGGTGTAGTAACTGCTGCATTAGATAAAAGGGTAAAGGTATTGACCATACAGGTGCCGCTGTATTCAGACATCCGTGATACTTATGCAATTTCTTCAACCTATACCGAACAGGTGTTCCCTTTCAAAATGTTCCGGAAGTATAAGGATACGCACCCCGGTTATACCTGGGACGATTTTTACAAGGTATTTGATTATTACGACCCGCAAAACTTTGCCCCGCTGGTTAAATGCCCGGTGCTGATGGGGATTGGTTTGCTTGATCTGTATTGCCCCCCGCGTTCAAGCATGGCCATGTTCAATCATTTAGGCACGGCTAAAAAAGAATACTTTACTGTAGCTAATACCACGCACGAGGTAAACTTTAATTACTTTATGTTCCAGAATAACTGGCTGCGCGAGCAGTTAAGGATACCTTAATATTTGATCCGTAAACGCACATGAAAAAATTATACTTGTTTGTTTTATTAATGGTTGTCAGCGGGTGGGTTAACCATGCTTTTGCTGGCTGGCCTATTGGCCGGTACCGTAATGTGGTTATCCCGTCATTTAATTATTACTCATCGCAGGATACCTGGAATGCAGCAGGGCAGAGGGTAAGGGGGCTGCCCGGCGCAGGCTTTACCTCATACTCTTTTGGTTTATATGCAGGTTATGGTATCACCCGCCGTTTAGACCTGATAGTGAACATTATTGCGCCTTTGCAGCAAAGCGCTTACCGCGATGCGCAGGGTAACCTGGTAAAAGCAACCAGTTCGGGTTTAGGAGATGCGCAGGTAGGCGTAAGCTATAACCTCTTTAATTTCGGTTACAAAAGTTTCCTTTCTATCGGTGCTTCGGCCATTGTGCCGCTGTATGATACCACTAAAACAGTTGCTTTGGGTTATGCATCTTACGGGTCCGAGTTTAAGCTCATGTACTCCGGCGGTATCGACGGTGGTTTTTTAAAACATGCTTATTACAACTTGGAAGCCGGTTATCGCCGTTACTTCACGTCGCAAGGCCCCAATGTACTCATCTATACAGCATCATTGGGCTTACCGCTTGGTAAACGTAACCAGATTGGCATTGAAGGCAGCGGGCAATACTCAAGCAGCAGCAATAAGTCATTTAACCCCAACCTGGCCCTTAACCGCGATTTTCAATTCTTCAAGGCTTCGCTTAATTACGGGCATACCTTTACCCGTAGGTTCTCGGTATTTACAACCGGCTTTTACACATTGGTAGGGCGTAATACCGGCGTAGGTTACGGCGGTTCGGTGCAAACAATATTTAAGCTGTAGCTTCGCTGCATAAATGCGGCATTATTTTTAAATACGGGTGCAGTACAATAAATTTGTTCAGCAACAATTATATATCCGGCTTTATATATCTCATATATCTCAAACTGCTTGCTGCCCAATGCCACCTGCCAATTGTAATTTGCCGGCAATAAATAGTTAGCTTTGTAAATGTCCGCTAATATAAAACACCAGGAAACCTTAGACTATTTTTTGAAGGTAGTTTGGCAAACGGTGGCCAATCGTTACAATCAGTTGGTAACTGATTTTGGCATTACGCAGGCTATCGGTTACCTTTTGATTAATATTGATGATAAGGAAGGCAATACCGTATCAGAAGTGGCTGCCTTACTTGGCCTTAAATCAACCAGTTTATCACGTATGCTCAACCAGGTGGAAAAGATGGGCCTGATCTACCGCGAATCAAACAAAGGCGATAAACGTTCGGTAAAAATATTCCTGACCGAACTGGGCAAAGAAAAACGCCACCTGGCACGTGTACTGGTAAGGCAGTTTAATAATTATCTGAATGCGCATATCAATGAAAAAGACAGGGAGCACCTGATAGTTACATTAAAAAAAATAAATGCCCTGACGTTGAGTTATAAGCCGGAACAGGGATAAGGTAAAACGCTTACAATATAACCGTTAGCACAACGTCTTATATCTAAGCACAAATTCCATCAATAATCATTCACCTAAAATATCCGGTATTTAAATGACGTTATTAATTGTTCAAAGCAGTTATTGAGGTTGATATGTTAAAATATGTTAACCTGCAGTATTTGCCATTTAAAAGAATAAATTTGCCGATTGAAAATAAATGAGCAGGATAATAATCATTTGCTTATGTGTGATGGTATTTGCCGGCTGTAAAAAGTCTGACGATGCTGCTGCACAGGTAAAGGCCCAGGCTAAAATTGATGACCAGCAGATACAGGATTATATAACGAAAAATAACTTGACGGCTACAAAGGTTATGATTGGTACGGCCGATACTACGGGTGTATGGTATATTAATACGGTAACAGGCACTGCACCGGCCCTGCTGGCCAGTTCATCGTTGTTAACAGTGGGGTATACCGGCAGGTTACTAAGTACAGGGGCTGTATTTGCACAAACCAATAATTATCATCCGGCGTTCCACCTGGGCGATATGATAAAAGGCTGGCAGTATGGCATCGTTAAATCGCAAATGAAAAAGGGAGGTACAGTGCGTTTGCTGATCGCATCGCGGTATGCTTACGGGCCTTATGCGCAAAGTAATATACCAGCTAACTCTGTCCTTGATTTTGATATACAACTTTTTGATGTTACGAACTAAATGTTATTAATGAAAAAAATACCTTATACGCTATTGATCTTCTGTTTAGCTGGCTTGTACTCGTGCCGTAAAAGCAATGCCGATATTGATATTAAAACCTATGATCAGCAGCAGATACAAAACTATATTAGCGCCAACGGCCTTACCGGGTACACCCGCGATCTCTCGGGTGGGGACACTACCGGTATTTATTACAAGATAATTTCAAAAGGCACCGGGGCGGTGATTGATTATCCCACACTTACATCATTGGTGTTTACTGTTACTTCCTTTGATGGCAGCTTAACATCCCAGGATACCATTATAAACCATGTTTATAATTACGTGGGGCACCTTAATAGTAATTTTTTGCCTAAAGGCGTGCAACTGGCTTTAATAAATATTTTAAAAACAAAAGGTACCAGGGCAAGCGTAATTATACCCTCACACCTGGGTTATGGTACTAACGGTACTGCATTTAATGGTGGTGGCCGTATTAATGGTAACCAATGCCTGGATTATTACATTAATGTGGTCAATAACGATCCGTTAGTTGACCCGGTTACCGGTAAGACGGTAATCGACCCTACGTCAGGCCTGGCGGTTACCGGCCAGGATAAGTATGATGATATATCAGTACAAAACTATATCACCGCCAATGCCTTAACCGGGTTTACAAAAACAGCATCGGGCCTGTATTACAAGGTTACATCGCCTGCGCAAGGCGCAACGGCTGTTAAAACATCGCTGGTCACCATACAATACACAGGTACTTTGTTTAATGGCATTGTTACTTCTGACTCGTTTAATAGTACAACCGGCGACGGCGCAGTGATAGACCTGGAGAACGATACCCGGCGGGGGCTGGTAGAAGCATGCCAACTGGCGCCTGTTGGCAGCCAGCTTACGGTATTAATGCCTTCCAGGCTGGCCTATAGCTTTAACGGTTATACCGCAGATAGTTCTATACCTTCTTTTAGTTGCCTGCGATATGATATCAATTTAATATCCATCCAATAATCACTTTGCAAGCGCCGCTTTAAAAGCCTTTAAGCAGCGGTCCCGTGCAAAGGTATGATCTATAATGGGTGCAGGGTATTTGCTGAAATCGGCATATTCCGGCACCCATTTCTTAACGTACTCCAGCTTCGGATCAAACTTTTTCATTTGCGATTCAGGGTTAAATATCCTGAAGTACGGGGCAGCATCAGTACCGCTGCCTGCTGCCCATTGCCAGCCGCCTACATTGCTGGCGGCCTCGTAATCCAGCAGTTTACGTGCAAAATAGCGCTCGCCCCAGCGCCAGTCTATTAGCAGGTCTTTACTTAAAAAGCTGGCCGTGACCATCCGCACCCGGTTATGCATATAGCCGGTTTCATTCATTTCGCGCATACCGGCATCAACCAGCGGGTAACCTGTTTTGCCTTCGCACCAGGCTTTAAACTGCTGTTCATTATTTACCCACTTAATGCGGTCATATTCCGGGCGAAAGGAATGGTCCATGGTTTTTGGGAAATGGTATAATATCATTATATAAAATTCGCGCCATATCAGTTCGTTAAGCCAGGTCTTTTCTTTATAACTATTAGCTTTTTGCGCCAGCTCCCTGATGCTTACTGTGCCAAAACGCAGGTGCAAACCAATGCGCGATGTACCTCGTATGGCAGGGTAATCTCTTTTGTCTGGATATTCAGCAATAATGTTTTCATAGGCTTTGTCAGGAAAAACCTGGTTACTTTTAATAAAGCCCATTTCCTGTAATGAGGGTAACCCTAAAGCCCGGGTTTTATAAAGATTGTGCAGGTATTTATTTACCGGATAGGCCTTTAAGTAAAATGGTGTTAATGCGGCATACCATTTACGCATATAAGGTGTATAAACAGTGTATGGTGTGCCGTCATCTTTCAGTATTTCGTTTTTTTCAAAAATTACCTGGTCTTTATAAGTATGGAAGGTTGCCTTGTTTTCCTTGAGCATTTTCCCTACCTGCTCATCACGTGTTGTGGCATAGGGCTCATAATCATGATTGGTGTATACGGCGGCTATATTGTATAACTTCAATAGCTGTTGCCAGGCCTTTATCGGTTCATTATAAATAACCAGCAAAGTGCTGCCATGTGCTATTAACTGTGTGTTCAATTTTTCTATGGCCTCATATATAAAGGTTACGCGGGCATCGTCCTTATCTTCCAGTTGATCAAGGATATTTTTGTCGAATATAAAAAGGCACAATACCGGGTTGCCGCTTTTTAAAGCATGGTACAAAC
>CAZZVY010000066.1:0-14103 GCA_964657585.1 uncultured Mucilaginibacter sp.
CATAATAACAGGCTTTATTATAAACAAAGCGCTGTCAACCCTTACAGGTGTAACATAAGTTTGGTAGCCTGCGCAGGTTATCCATAACAGGTAATCGCCGGGCTCAATACCGGCAAATCTGAACCCGTTATTTTTATCTAAAATAGTTTTACTGATCAGCGTTGTATCTGGTAACTTATTCAGGCTTATGCTAATGGCCTCCTTTAATTGGCCAGGCCTTAAAACCACCTTCCCCTGTATGGCCGGAAACCCGTTCTGGGCATTAGCGCTGCTAAATAGCATCAAAATTATACCTGCCATAAAGCAGCCAAACAGTAGTTTCATTAATTTAGAAGCGTAAAAATAAATGCTATAATAATGTTTTTAAGTGTTAACAATACTCAAATATTATGTAGTAATATTTAAACGGCCTTAAAGTTATAAATTTTAACTTAAACTATTTGTAAAATAACATTTAACTGCTTAACAGTTAAAGAATCGTAAATTATTTTATGTTTGCAATACAAATAATTAAAATGAGGAAATTGGTGCCCTTAATATTTGCCATTTTATCAGCAATAAATGTTTACAGCCAGCCCGAACCTTCAAACTATAAGGCGGTTGTAGCAAAATTTAAGCTGTTTTACAATGATAATAAGCCTGACAGCATATATAAAATGTTTGGCCCTGAAATGCGTGCAGCTCCTGTTGCATCATCTCCCGAGGTTTTCCGCAATACCGCAAGCCAGCTTAAAACACAATTGGGTACGCTTAACACTGCAACATTTACCAGATACAATGGAACGGTTGCTGCTTATGATGCTGATTTTCAAAACGGCGTGCTGCTGATGAGTTTACAGCTTAACAAAAGCAATGAAATAGCGGGCTTGAGTTTTGTACCGGCCCCGGCAAAACCGGTTGCATCAGTTACAGCCGATGACCCTAACCTGACCGAAACGCCGGTGACCATAAAAATTATAGGTGGCAGTATATCCGGTACCTTAAGTGTACCTAAAAATGCCCCGGCAAAATTGCCCGTAGTGCTGATTATTGCCGGCTCGGGCCCTACAGACAGGGACGGCAACAACACCCTGGGCGTTAATTGCAATACCTATAAAATGATAGCTGGCGCGCTTGGCAAAAACGGTATTGCATGCCTGCGCTATGATAAACGGATGATAGGTAAAAGTATAAACAGCACAAAAGAAAAAGACCTGCGGTTTGAGGATTATGCTGATGATGCCATAGCGCTGATAAAGCTGCTGCACGACGATGCACGGTTTTCAAAAATAATTGTTTTAGGCCATAGCGAAGGTTCGCTGGTGGGCATGTTATCTGCCGTTGATGAACCTGTGAACGCTTTTATTTCTGTAGCTGGCGCCGGCGACAGGATAGATAAAATACTTACCGTGCAAACGAAAGACCAGCCTGATTTTATTAAAGACGGGCTAAGGTCAATAATGGATAGCTTAAAAAGAGGCAAGTTTACTGATAAGGTTGACCCTGCTTTATACTCGCTTATGCGCCCAAGCGTACAACCCTATATGCTGTCGTGGATGCGGCATGATCCTACCATTGAAATTAAAAAACTAAAGATACCGATCCTTATTGTGCAGGGCACTACGGACATACAAGTAACGATAGGTGATGCTGAAAAACTTAAAAAAGCAAAATCTGATGCTACATTGCTTATCATCCCCGGTATGAACCATGTACTAAAAGAAGCACCGGCAGATCGTGCAGGTAACTTGGAAACTTATAAAGATCCAAACTTACCCCTTAAGCCTGAATTTGTAACCGGGATAGTTGGTTTTATTAACAAACTGAAATAGCTGCATTACCATCAGCTAACACCAGGGCAGCTACTGTAACATCACCTTGAACAGGATGCGTCCGGTCATGTTGCAGACACTTATATATAATGTGTTAAGAATAATTCAGCATGAAAGATTTACCAATACGCTGCTATTTAATATAGAAATCAAGCATTTTCTTATCCTGCAAATATCCTTCTAAATGATCGCCAATATTTACCTTACTCACTCCAGCGGGTGTGCCGGTAAATATTAGGTCACCTTGTTTTAAAGTAATATATTTGGATACAAAGGCAATGATCTGCTCGAAAGTAAAAAGCAGGTCTTTGGTATTTCCGTTCTGTCTTGTCCCCCCGTTAATATCAAGGCGAAGGTTAAGATCATAGAGGTCCTCAAAAACGCCCTTGGTAATGAATTCGCTTATGGGCGCTGATCCATCAAACGCTTTAGCCAGTTCCCACGGCAATCCTTTTTCTTTGTGACGGCTTTGTACATCCCGGGCAGTGAAATCAATGCCCAGGCCAATCTCGTCATAATAATTTGCTGCAAATTTCTCGGCAATGTGTTTACCTTCTTTACAAACTTTGAGTACCAGTTCAATTTCGTGATGTATATCCTGTGAAAATTCAGGGTGATAAAAGGGTTTATTGTCCTTTAAAAGTGCGGTATCTGGTTTCATAAATATCACCGGGACTGTCGGCACCGGGTTATTTAATTCTTTGGCATGTTCAGCATAATTTCGGCCAATTGCTATAATCTTCATAGCCGCAAAGCTAAGTAATTTGATGAGATAGGTTAACATAAACACAAAGGTTTACAGCGATTGACTTTTACTTACTGGTTACCTTTGCAACAAAAACATCAATGGCACATCCAGCCGTTTACTCCAGGATTTTTCAGAATGATCGGCGCCTGGATATTCAAGGCTTAAAAAATTACCGTCTTTGTAGCCTTTCAACCGCATAATAGCGTCCGCCTGTAATTGGAACGGGGCATATAAGGCATCCAGTGTCTGGTCGCCATGATCAAAATAAATCTTATGATTTTTAGCCGATGGCAAATGTTTACTAAGATATGTTATAAAAGCAGCCGGAATAGGGTTGTTGCTGGCGGTAAAAGTGCCCGTCCAATGGGTGGAGAGACAGGCAGCACCGCCAAAAATTTTAGGATATTGGCATATTGCGTATAAGGAAATTAACCCACCCATGCTTGAACCTGCCACAAAGGTATTGGCAGCACTGGTTAGCGTGGCATAATGTTCATCAATATAAGGCTTTAGCTCCTTTACTAAATATTTAAGATAATTGTCTGAACTTACCTTCCCTGCAAATAACTTAATACCATTGGTGCTTATGTTATATAAAGAATCTTGCAGGTGTTTTGGCAGCATCTCAAATGGTTTTTGCGGAAAGTATTCGCTATGACGGCCTGCGCCAACGTTCCATACACCCACTACAATGCAATCTTTTACTTTGCCTTCTCTTAGTAAACACCCCAAGGTTTCGTCAACTCCCCACTCTTGCTTATTCCACATTATATTACCGTCAAACAGCGCCATGCCATCCTGCATATATAACACGGCATATTTTTTATTGGTAGTGTAGCCATCGGGTAACCATACATCTACATTGTGGGGCGCAACATATTTAGAGGTAAAATTAAGAATGTGCTGTAAAGTGCCGGTACTTACAGATGGAATTTGAGCGACTGATATAGTGCTATTAACCAGTAACAGATAAATACTGATCAGTTTACAACGTGTAATCAACATAAATGAAGAATGATAAATTTGTACAGCAGTTTTGATATAATAACTATCCAAAAATAACTGTGTGCAAGTTTAAGATGCAATTATTAAAACCCTTCGTGAAAAAAATTGTATAAGTATTAACACTATAAATGTTGTACTTGTTAAAATTATCAATCACTATGAAAAAGTTTACCTTAATTACATTACTGGCGGTTATTACTATTGGATATTCGGCCAGTGCACAAATTCAGCAAGGGAATGTATTAATGGGCGGCGATATTGCTAACCTTAATATCGGTTTAAATGCCAGCAAACCCTTTAGCGTACAGCTTACCCCTAAAGCAGCCTGGTTTGTTCAGGATAATGTGGCACTGGGCGGCTATGTTAACCTTGGCCTTGCTACTGCCAAAAGCAGCCCTACAACTTTCACTTACGGAGTTGGCGGTTTAGCCAGGTACTACACTGGTTCTGATGCACCAATATTAAAGCATAGCCGCCTTTTTGGTGAAGCTACAATAGGTATTGGAGGCGTTGATGTAAGCAATGGGGGCGGCAACACCAATGGGCTTGATTTTAGCTTCGGCCCCGGTTATGCATATTTTATTACTCCCAATTTAGGGCTTGAAACTTTACTTAAATTTAATGGTGTGGCCGGTTTTGGCAGCCAAACTTTTCAAAGTAATTTAAACTTGTCCTTCGGGTTCCAAATTTATCTGCCCGGCAAAAGCACTGCAAGCAAAGTTAAAAGAGATGTAAAATAATCGCGTTTTACATATCAAATGCAGCCTGTCACAATATACGTGACAGGCTTTTTGTTTTAATTAGTGTTTATACTGTTACTACTTTAACAATTAATTTAAATAACTCATTTAAAACCCTTTGGAACAAGATAACGTATATTGATTAAATAGTCCGGTTGTAACTAATTACTATCAAAAAGCTGTATAACACGTAGATGTGCCCTGTTTATATGAATGTTGATGAAAAAACACCATTAATAGTGTATTTTTGTATATCTTCAAATAATATTACAATTGCCTTCTAATTGTAAAATTAAGACTGTTTAATAAACAGGTACCAATTGAACCAATATTTATGAAACAGTCTATATTTCTCTTCATTGGCGTATGTTTAGTTTTATTGGTTTTTGCGTGCGGAAAAGAAAATATCCCTAAAGATTCAACAGCAACTAATACCACAACAACCGGTACAACCACAACTACTGCTAACTCATATCTTTATGTTATAGCCGATAAATCTCAGATAACCGCCAATGGAACCGATGCGGTTAAATTTGTAATAAGAGATGGCTCCTATATTGACGTTACGTCGTCATCAATTATTTATGTTAACGATAAGGCGCTGACAACAAATACATTTACAACTACTGTTGCAGGGACTTACCAGGTGAAAGCCGTTAATGGTAATCTGACATCTGCGCCGGTAAGCCTTACAGTAGTAACCCAAGCAAGCACAACTACTGGCGGAAACGCAGTTACGGTCAGTGGAACATATACTCAAAAAGTACTGGCCGAATTTTTCACTGGAACGTGGTGCGGCACTTGCCCGGGCGACCTTATCCCTGTAGAAACTTACACAGAAGCAAACCCGAATACTATTGTGGTTTATATGCACGGGCCCGCTGGCAGCCCTGACCCATTTCAATATACCTATGACGCTCAGTTAAGGGCCGCATTTGGCATTGTTGACCAACCTAACGTTCTTTTAAACAGGACAAATTTTTGGGACGGGCAGGAGTCCACTTTCAACACATTGTCAAAAAACACTGCAGTTTTAGGTATAGGGTTAGCAACCAGTATATCGGGCGCTACCATATCAGTGAATGTTAAAGTGAAATTTGGCCTCAATATTTATCAGCCGCTAAAGCTGGTTGTTTACCTTATCGAGGACGGCCTTTTATACGATCAGGTTAACTATGGTTATTATAACCTCCCAAACCCTATTCCTAATTTTATACACCATAACGTAATGCGTAATGCTGCTACCGACATATTTGGTGATGACATTCCGTCAATCCAGCAAACAACCAACAATATATGGCAAAAAAGTTACACTGTTGATGCTTCTAAATATAAGGTAGCAAACTGCAAGATAGTGGCATTTGTGTTGTATGGCGATAATGCTTCGGGTTTAAAGGGGGTATTAAATACGCAAATAGTTAATGCAGGGCAAAGTATAAGTTATTAAAAATCGATGTACCGCATATTTATTATTTTAAGTGTTTTTTTTACAATAAATGGTAATGCGCAAAGTGCGCTGCCATCGGTTAAAATCAAAGACCTTGCAGGAAGAAGTGTGTTATTTGATGCGATAATTGCTAAAGGTGATACGGCTACGGTGATAAGTTGTTGGGCAACCTGGTGTATACCTTGCATAACTGAACTGGAAACAATTAATGATGCGCTGCCAGGCTGGCGAAAAGATGCGTTGTTTAAATTTATTGCCTTGTCAGTTGATGATGCCCGAACATCGGCAATGGTAAGGCCATTTGTTAGAGGAAAGGGATGGGACTTTACATTTTACACCGATATTAACAGTGAATTAAAGCGTGCGCTTAATGTAAATGACATCCCGTATGTGCTTATTATAAAAAAAGGCCGCATAATTTACCAGCATACCGGTTATGTGCCTGGCGATGAAGAAGACTTGCTTGCTAAGTTAAAAAGCTTTTAAGCTTCAATTGCATAGATACAAATGAAGAAAACTTTATTAGCTTTAATATTAGTATTACTTTCCGTTACTATAGGCTATGCACAGTTGCCTGATATGGGTGGTCATTTAACCGGAAGTTTTGAATCTTACACCCAATTTTATCAACCTGATAGTAAAACCAATGCGCTTGTGCCCCAGGATAAAATAGGCTCCAATAATTACCTTAAGCTCGATTATACCTATAGCTCCTTTTCTGCCGGGTTGCAATATGAAGTTTATGCACCAACTATAGCGGGTTTCCCGTTTACTCTTAATCAAGGCAAAATAGTTAACCGCTATTTTAAATATGCGCCCGAAAATTTTTCGATACAAGCCGGAGATATTTACGAGCAGTTTGGCAGCGGCTTAATCTTTCGGGCATGGGAAAACCGGCAGATAGGAATTAACAATGCCATTGAAGGTGTTGAAATAACTACATCTCCGGTGGTGTTCTTAAATATAAAAGCAATATACGGCCGGCAGCGTAAAGTTTTTGATTATGCTAATTCAGTTGTGCGGGGGATTAATGCCGAACTTGACCTGACAGGTATCAATACAGCCTATACCGGTAATACCCGTGTTGCTTTAGGTGCAAGCTATGTAGGCCGTTACCAGCAGTATACAGGCCCTGACCCCGATTTTAATGCCACTGTAAGCGCTGTATCAACAAGATTGAGCGTTAGCGGAAACAATGCTTCGGCAGATGTGGAATATGTACAAAAGGGCAGCGACCCGAGCACTACCAATAATTTCGATAAAAGCAGCGGAAAAGCAATTTTAATAAATGCGGACTACTCAAAAAATAATTTGGGGGTTAACCTTACGTTAAGGAGCATGGAAAACATGGATTTTAGAGGTGAAAGAGGCGAAACCGGCACTTCGGTTCCTGTTAATTTTATTCCGGCCTTAACCAAACAGCACGATTATCTCACAACGGCTATATACGTTTATGCGGCACAGGCTGCAGCTGAAACAGGCGGACAGTTTAATATTTTTTATACTATTAAAGGCAACCCGGGCAAACCCTCAAGGCTCACTCTTAATGTTTCGCATTATGGCGGTTTAGATAATAATAACGTTTTTATGCCAGGTAAACAAACTTATTATAATGATGCCAGCATTAACTGGCGGAAAACTTGGAACGAAAAATGGATCACCGATTTGTCTTATTATAACTTGTTATATAATAAAACTGTAGTAGAAGGCGGAATATATCCTAATATTTATGCCAACATTGTTGTTGTAAATACACTATATAAGTACTCAAAGCACAACTCTTTCCGTTACGAGTTGCAAAATCTGTTTACCAAACAGGATAACGGAAACTGGGCCGCTGCTTTAACCGAATTTGGCTTTGCGCCTACGTATACCGTTTTTTTAAGTGATTTGTATAATTATGGCGTTACAAAAATTCATTATCCTAATGTTGGCGGCAGTTATTCAAAAGCTGGCACCCGTTTTTCTGTTAGTTATGGGCGGCAGCGGGCCGGCCTGTTTTGTGTAGGCGGTGTTTGCCGGTATGTACCGGCTACAACCGGAATCACTTTAACATTAACCAGTACATTCAATAAATAGCGAATAAAACATCGTTTTCCGGAAATTGTTCTTTGCAATTTAATTCATGATGCTGTCGGCTTATGTTCTTTTTTATTGAACAACTTGCAGTATTAGGTTTATTGCAATAATAAAGAGGCTGCCGTTTAAAGCGGCAGCCTCTTTAAATAACTGATTACTTGTATTTATTTAAAACTTATTATACTTACAACACCTGCGCCTGTGTTGGCAACATACATGTTGCCTGCGCTGTCAAAGGCAATACCATCGGGGAAGTTGGTCGTAGCAACGCTTAAAGCGCCATTAGTAATAGTAGTAGGCGCTGCTGCGGTAGAGGCATAAGTATTTTTCATAAAAGTGGTTACCAGGCCAGCCTTGTTTATCATGCGGATAGCATATACCACAGATGTTGCAGTATATTGGTTATCAGATACAAAAACATTCCCGGCTGCATCAACGGCCATACCTTGCGGGGCATTAAACGTTGCCGCTGTGCCCAGGCCATCGGCAAAGCCAGCAGTACCGGCAGTGCCGGCCAAAGTTGAAACTACGCCGGCCGCAGTAATTTTACGAATGGTTTTGTTACCCGTATCGTCTACATAAATATTGCCAGCCGCATCAACAGCTATACCCTCTAAACCGCCAAACTGAGCGCTTGCAGCTGGGCCGTCAACATTGCCGGCAACACCAGTGCCTGCTACAGTGGTTACTACACCGGCTGGTGTAATTTTACGTACACGCAACCCGTCGGTAGTATACAAATTACCGCTAAGGTCAATAGCCAAACCTCTTGGGCCTGTTAAAAACGAAGCTGCCGTACCAGTACCGTCGGTATAAGCTGCAGTGCCGTTACCTGCAAGTATAGCAAGTACGCCCCCTGCCCCTGCAGCCAGCTTGTCGATTCGCTTATTCCCCTGCTCGGCAATATAAAGATTACCCGATCCATCAACCGCAACGCCCCAAATGGATTTTAAGCCAACGGTTGGTGTGCCTGTAACAACAGCAGTGGCGCCGTTAACAAGCGCAACAATTACCCCTGATGGTGAACTCCTTGTTATTGAGTTATTATTCTCTCCATAAATAAAGTTGCTAAGATCAAGTGCCACATGTTCAAAATAACCTGTTGCATAAGTGGTTTGGGTGCCTCCTACCACAACAAAGTTGCTTGACGATTTAAGTGTAACCCCATTACAAACTAAAACAATAGCGCCGGTTTGGGCAGTTGCCGGTACGCCAACCACAATTTCGGTAGCTGTTGCTGAATAAACAGTGGCGGCAACACCGCCAAAGGTTACGCTTATCTTGCTTACATCAGTAGGGAAATTTGTACCTATAAGGCTGATGGCGCTGTTAGGCAAGGCATAACCTGGAGTAAACCGGGTAAGTAAAGGACTGGTAGATGAATAGTTAACAGGTGTAAATGGTACAAGTACGTCGGCTGATTTTTTGCAACTACCTAATGAAAATACAGTTATAGCAAAAACAGCGCTAATAAGTAATCTTTGGTTCATAATTGGTTTAATGGCCTACTCTAATCCCTTTTCGGCTAAACGGGTTGGTTAATTGGTTTATAATCTATAACAAAATTATATTTTTTGATATAATATCCTATTATTTATAAATAAATATTAAGAAGTATATAAGTAGTTAGCCTGAAGCCTGTTAGTAAAAAGGCGGAATGACTGATATTTCGCCCGCCTCGGTTTGATATCCTGCTTACATAGTATTTTTCGGTAGTGTCTCAGTTTGAATTTATTTTATTTTTATGCTTGACAACTTATCTATAACTTTGTTTATGGCAAAAAAGGATATAAATCAGTTGGCTAAGTTTATTACAGATGCAGCGACAGGTGAAGCCGAAGATACTAATAAAGAAAAAAAAGATCAGGACAAGCCGGTTAAAGGCCGTTCCGGTGGACTTGTAGGCGGCAAAGCACGGGCAAAAAGCCTTACAGCCGAACAACGTTCAGAAATAGCTAAAAAAGCGGCTAAAAAACGTTGGGGTAAATAATCGAATATTATAATTCAATTTGATACCCTAACCTATATAAACTGTGCATCTTTTGTCTAAACTCGTAATAGGTTGTACAACCTTCCATAGCATTTATGGCTTGCTGAATATAATCCTTTAATTTTGCTATACCTTCGTTGTTTAGACCTTGATAGTGCCAATGCCTTCTTATAAAGTACCCACTATATTTATTTTTGCGGCGTAGTTCTTTAAATGATTCTCTATCAAACCTACCCCAAATTACTTCATTTTTAAAGTCGGCAAGCCTTTTATCAAAACGATCTGTAAAACAAGCCGGGTCACCAGGAATATTCAGTAACTTAAAAACTGGAGCATAGAAATCTAAATGATATTGAGGCTCATGTTTCTGCCATTCGGCAGCTAAAACATCTATGTTAATCTGCTTGCCACTAATCGTATCGATCAGCCGTGCATTTTTCTTTTTCTTAGATGCTTGTTGTTTTGTTAAACTATCTAATTCTTCAAAAATCCTATCAATAGTTGACTTTTTTTCAATCAGCCTATCAATAGGTAATTGATTTTCGATTTTTTCATCATCCTGCTTTTTAATAGGATCATTTTCAAATTCGTTTTTTCCCTCTTCCATAATATTTAATAATAAATTTCTATTTTCTTTTCTATAACCGTTAGTTCTAATGACACCTCATCTTTAAATGGGAATTCCAACCTATCTAATGCTATTCTTGTGTTAGGCATATATCGACGAGCCCTAATCCAAGCTAACCGATCGTCTTTACCGTGGTCATGAGCATAATAACTATGAATTATACTTGGGTGAATATTATTCTCCCGAGCTACCTCTCTTATATAAGAATCGCTTCGTATATGTTTTTCGACACTTCTTGACTGATCTTCTGAAAATATATATCGTCGTGCAAAGTTATCCGCTTCGTTTTCGCCCTCATCCAACGTAAGCGTTTGCTCGGTATCTTCTGAAATAAGATATTGCAAGCTTTTTAGTTCGTCTAAGTCGAAAAGCACATGGTAAAGCTCGTGAATCAGCCCATGCCAAATAGTAGGATAAAACCCGCTGTAATCAGTCAACACAATACACGGTTTTTCATTAACTATCAATGTTGCACCTCTTAAATGCAATGATGATAACTTAGGTAGCACAATAACTGTAACTCCAAGTCTATATAAAACTTTAATGACATGAACCAGCCCAAGTTCTACATTAGTTGAGTGCCATCTTATTTGAGGGAAGTATTTAATCAAATTCTCCCTATCATAATAATTATAATTATCAATTTTAAGTAAGATATTTCGTGCCCTCGTAAGCCAATAGTCACGAGTTAAAGCCGCATTTTTTGAAGCATTGCTCGTCGTAATTGAGTGCGCCCAAAAAGCAGTGACAAAGGCTCTTTTTTTGTAATCGAAAATAGAGTTAAGGCTTAAACTCGCTTTGATTTTATTTTCAATCTCGTTAAAGTCATTTATTGTATCAATTACCCCAGCCTTTCGTAAACTGATTAAATCAAAATTATCTTTTATAAATTTTTTTTTATTAGCAGTCGTATTTTGCAATTCAAAGTTGCTTTCCAACTGACGAAGATGTATATCAATTACTTCTTCCACTCCAAGCCCCAAGAATACTGCAACCTTACTTAGCACAATGTAGTCTACCTTTTTTTGAGTGCCATCTAACAACCCAATCAAAGGTTTGTGCCCAATTTGAAGCATTTTTTCAGCAGCATTTTGTGATAACTTTAATTCATAAATCCGTCTCTTAAATAATTCTCTAAGGCCAACGTGTTTAAAAAGTCCTTTTAGTAACGAATCGACTTCTTCATGTTTACTCATATTGATGGTTATGCACAAAAATGTTTATTTATTTGATAAAAGTACTCTAAAACGTTCATATTTGAAAGACTTATCCCAAAAAAACAAAAAATATTTTAAATTGATATTTATGCTTGACAATTAAATAATTCATTATCTTTGTTGTATGAATAAGTTACCAATCGCCAAAAAAGTACAGATCATCAACATGTTAGTTGAGGGTATGAGTTTACGTGCTGCCTCTCGGATTGCGGATGTGAGCATCAATACAGTTACCAAATTATTGGTTGATACTGGTAGGGCTTGCCAAAACTTTCATGATGAAACTGTACATGGTTTAAATTCAACCCGTATAGAAGCTGATGAAATTTGGTCTTTTGTATACGCAAAGCAAAAGAACGTTTCGGAAATAGTGAATAGCGAGATTGATAAAGACAAAGCGGGCGATGTTTGGACTTGAACAGCCATAGATGCTGATAGCAAAATGATTATATCTTGGTTTGTTGGTGATCGGGATGCAGAAGCGGCATATACTTTTATGTGTGATGTTAAAAGCCGTTTGCGCAACCGTGTACAATTAACCACGGACGGGCATAAAGCCTATTTAAACGCCGTGCCTGATGCGTTCGGTTCTAAGATCGACTATGCCATGCTGATTAAGATTTACGGCGAACCACAAAGCGCAAATCAAACTGAAAGAAAATATAGCCCCGGCGATTGCACAGGTTTTGAAAAGAAACGTATCATAGGTAAGCTCGAAGCTGATAAAGTTTCTACAAGCTACGTAGAGCGTCAAAACTTAACCATGCGTATGCACATGCGCAGATTCACACGTTTGACAAATGCCTTTAGCAAAAAGATGGAAAACCATTGCTATGCGATTGCCTTGCACTTTGTTTATTACAACTTCGCTAAAATCCATAAAACATTAAGAGTAACGCCAGCTATGGAGGCTGGTCTTTGCAAAGACGTTATGACAATAGAGGAAATTGTAAGGTTAGCGGATTGATTGCTAACAACTTATTCCTACATTTAAGCCACCTAACAAGTGGCTTTTTTATTTTATATAAAATCTTAGAAAAATGAAAACAGATTTGTACACCAAAATTATCCTTACAATTATTGCTATTTTCTTAGCAGCAGATTTCTTAAAAAGTTCATCAAGTCCAGCAATGGCAAACAATGTGAAATATGCAACGGTGCCGTTAAATGCTGATGGAAGTATAAATGTTAAAATATCCCAAACTGACATATTGGATGTAAGATTAAGGGGTATAGATGAAAGCCCAAGTCTTAATTGGGAACCTATCAAAGTAAAAGTAGAGCAATAATATTTTTAAAATTCAAACTGAGACACTACCTATTTTTCTTTTTTACATAACTTTTCAGCAATTTTACAAAGAGCAATATTGGGTATAAATGAACCATTGGTTAGTAAAATCCGAACCTGAAAAATATAGTTGGGAAAAATTCGTAAACGAAGGCCGTACCCATTGGGACGGTGTACGTAACTACATGGCCCGTAATAACCTGCGCAGCATGAATGTGGGTGACCTGGTACTTTACTATCATAGTAACGAGGGTAAGGAAATAGTAGGTATAGCAAAGGTAGTAAAAGAACATTACCAGGACCCTACCACCGATGACAAGAATTGGGTAGTAGTTGACCTTGCGCCAGTAGAAAGCCTGAAAAAACCGGTTACACTAACGCAAATAAAGGCCGATGAATTATTAAAAAATACTTACCTGGTGCGCCAGGGGCGCCTATCAGTAATGCCGGTAACAAAAGAAGAATTTGAGCGGATACTGGAGTTGGGAAGTAGCGCCATTTGAATTTCCAACAGAGGAATTTTGAATGCATTTGATACCAGGATTAACGATTATTATAGAGTTATTTCCAGGCTTTCAATATTTTAAACCACCAATATAAAGAAACTATGCAGTACAGAAACTTTAAAGATACGCCCATTGCGGAAGTTGGTTTGGGTACATGGCAATTAGGCAGCGCCGACTGGGGCAATGTGGATGAAGAAGCCGCCTTTGGCATTTTACAGGCTTACGCCGATGCTGGCGGTAATTTTATAGATACTGCCGATGTTTACGGTATGGGCATAAGCGAAACCGTGATTGGTAAGTTTTTAAAAACAGCCGGTAAGGAAATGCTGGTAGCTACCAAACTGGGCCGCCGCGGCGATACGCCGGGAGGCTGGCTGCATAATTTTAGCTACGATACTATGCGCCGACACGCCGAGGACTCGCTTAAGCACCTGGATATACCCCACTTATATTTAGAACAGTTGCATTGCATCCCTACCGATGAACTAATGGCCGGTAAGGTGTTTGATTACCTGCGCAAACTGCAATCGGAAGGATTGATAAGGCATTTTGGTGCCAGTGTGGAAACATCCGAAGAAGCGCTGATCTGTCTGGCACAGGATGGACTGGCGTCACTGCAGATCATCTTCAACCTTTTCCGTCAG
>CAZZVY010000067.1:0-13960 GCA_964657585.1 uncultured Mucilaginibacter sp.
TTTACGGTTGCTTATGCTGCTGAACAGGGAAAAGCCGTTAAGATCAACACTTAATTTCGGGGCGTTAATAAGCGTGTCCTTTTGCTGATCGATCACATACAAATCCTGCAATACCACAGCCGTAAATGGCTTAATATAAAGGCTGCCTATATGTACCTGCGTGTGCCATTGATGGGCAAAATGCGCGGCAACCTTTTTTGCAGCCCAGGTTTGCACAGGTTTATACTGAAATACCAGCAATAAAACGCTTAGCATCAACATAAGAAGCAGTACGATACCAAGCGCTATTTTGAGTACTTTTTTAATAACTTTACAGCTTTATTTAATAGTTATCGGGTTATTAAGTTAATTTTATAAATAAGTGATTGTTTAACATTATTTGTAAAGTATAGTTTAACCAGATGATGAACAAATTTTCAATAAATAGCCCTGTAACAAGTATCTAATAATGCTATGCCTGTAATATTAGGAATTGAGTCCTCATGTGATGAAACCTCGGCTGCTGTTTGTGCCAATGGCGCCATATTAAGCAACATCATCGCCAATCAAACCATACATGAGGCTTATGGGGGCGTTGTGCCCGAATTAGCCTCGCGTGTGCACCAGCAAAACATCATTCCTGCAATTCACCAGGCAATTATAAACGCAAAAGTAAACAAAAATGATATTGATGCGGTAGCTTTTACACGCGGGCCGGGTCTTTTAGGGTCATTGCTGGTGGGAGTATCCTTTGCGAAGGCTTTTGCGCTGGCGTTAGGCAAGCCGCTTATAGAGGTTAACCACATGCAAGGCCATGTACTGGCACATTTTATAAGCGACCATAAACCTAACTTTCCGTTTATATGTTTAACAGTATCCGGCGGACATACGCAGATAGTGCTGGTAAGGGATTATTTTGATATGGAAATCATTGGTCAAACTACTGACGACGCTGCCGGCGAAGCGCTGGACAAAACCAGCAAAGTGCTTGGCCTGCCCTATCCGGGCGGGCCGCTGATTGATAAATACGCCCGCCTGGGTAACCCTGATGCCTATATATTCCCCGAGCCGCAGATACCAGGCCTTGATTTTAGTTTTAGTGGTTTAAAAACTTCCATTATGTATTTTATCAGGGATAACGTTAAAAAAGATCCTGATTTTTTACAGGAAAACATGGCTGATATTTGCGCCTCTGTTGAAAAACGGGTGGTTACTATTTTACTGAACAAGCTAAAGCGTGCAGCTTTAGCGTATGGCATAAAAGAAATTGCGCTGGCCGGAGGCGTATCGGCCAATACCGGCCTTCGCAAGGGACTTAATGATCTTTGTGAACAACAGGGCTGGATTGCCTTTATTCCTAAATTTGAATACTGTACCGATAACGCCGCTATGATTGCCATCGCCGGCTATTACAAATATCTTAAAAGCGACTTTGCAGGCCACAATATTGCGCCGCTGGCAAGAATGCCGTTTTAAGACGAGTAAAATAGAGCATGGACCATAGTCCATAGTTTTATTAGAATCTATAAACAAACAAAACAGCCATGGACTATGGACCATGGTTCTTAACTTATGAACATTCCATCATTAATATTCTGGGCAGTATTTGTACTGCCGCTTGTAGCATTCCTGATATGGCTGGTGCGCCAGGACAAAAACAAAAAAATGGCTGTAACCGGTTTAATAATAATAGCGGTAATGGTAGTGGCTACTATTATATATATGTATGTAGAGACTGGCGGGCGGTAACCACTGGCATTATAAAGGCCTATTTCTTATTAAACTTCCGCCTTTGCCCTTTAAAACCTAAATTTGAGGCCAATAACACCGCTTTTGAACAACAAAAAAAACATCATACTTATAGCGCTGATAACAAGCATAGCGCTGATGGCGGCTAAGTTTGTAGCTTATTTTATAACCTCGTCAAACTTTGTGCTTACCGATGCTGCCGAAAGCATTGTGAACGTAATAGCAAGTTCGTTTGCGTTTTATAGCATTTACCTTACCTCGCTCCCGCGCGATGTAAACCATCCGTACGGGCATGGCAAGGTTGAATTTTTTTCGGTTTTTATTGAAGGTACGCTAATTGGCGTGGCAGGTATAGGCATACTGATAAAATCAACCTACAGCCTGTTTTACCCCACTCCAATACACCAGTTGCTCACTGGTGCGGTAATAATTGCAGTCACAGGCGCTATTAATGGCGCACTGGGTTATTTTATGATCAGTAAAGGCAAAAGCCTGCGCTCAATAACCCTTGAGGCTGATGGACGGCACCTGTTAGCCGACATGGTGACCAGTGGAGGTTTGGTGGTTGGCCTGACACTCATTTACTTTACTAAACTGCTTTGGCTGGATAGCGCCCTGTCTATCGCCGTTGGCCTGTATATAAGCTTTAGTGGCTATAAGCTTATTCGTAAATCTGTAAGCGGGTTAATGGACGAGGCGGACTTTGATGTGGTAAACAATGTGATTGATATACTAAACGATAAACGCAAGCCGGAGTGGATAGACATCCATAACCTGCGGGCGCAAAAATATGGCGCCGAACTGCATATAGACTGCCATCTTACCCTGCCTAATTATTTTGACCTTAACCGGGTGCACGAGGAGGTTGGGCTGGTAGATAAACTGATCAATACCGAGGCTAACATTAAAACGGAGCTTTTTATCCATACCGACCCCTGCCTGCCTTATTGCTGCCACTACTGCAGTATGCCCAACTGTCCTATCCGCAATGAAGCTAAGCGTATTGACATTCCCTGGACAATGGTTAACCTTACCCGCAACAAAAAGCATTTTGAGTAATGTATAAATTTAACGTTCGTGTATACGGCCTGCTGATTAATGAGCATAATGAGGTGCTGCTGAGCGATGAACAGGAATACGGGCACCGTTTCATTAAATTTCCCGGTGGCGGGCTGGAGTATGGCGAGGGCATTATTGATGGCCTTAAACGTGAGTTTATGGAGGAGTGCAATGCTGAAATTGAGGTGATCCGTCATTTTTATACAACCGATTTCTTTGTGAAATCCGCATTTAACGATTCGCAGGTATTGAGTGTTTATTATATTGTTAAGAATATTGCCCCCCTGAAGTTAACATTTAAAACCACCCCTTATGATTTTGATGAACCGGGCGATGTAATGCAGGCCTTCAGGTGGAAAAAACTGACTGAACTGTTAGAGGAGGATGTCACATTCCCGACGGATAAGCAGGTAGTGAGGATGTTGATAAGCACCACCCAAACCCGCAATGGCAAGAATGGGAGCCTCACCCAACGCGACCTTAGAGTGATATGGCACCCCTACACGCAAATGCAAACCGCCATGCCGCCTATCGGCATCATAAAGGGTGACGGCGCCTTACTGATTGATGAAAATGGAAAGGAATATGTAGATGCGGTATCATCGTGGTGGGTAAATATACATGGCCACGCCAATAAATACATTGCCCAAAAAGTTGCAGAACAACTGCTGCAACTGGAACATGTAATATTTGCCGGGTTTACACACCGGCCTGCGGTTGAACTGGCCGAACGTATGCTGAATATTTTGCCAGAAAATCAGGGCAAAGTTTTTTACTCGGATAATGGGTCGACAGCTGTAGAGGTGGCCATAAAGATGTGCCTGCAATACTGGCATAACCAGGGGATAAAACGCACAAAGATACTGGCCTTTAACAACGCCTATCATGGCGATACCTTTGGCGCTATGGCCGTAAGCGGCCGCAGCGCTTTTACCGCCGCGTTTGACAGTTTGTTATTTGAAGTAGCGTTTATTGATCTGCCTGATAAAGACAATATATCCTATCTTAAATCGCAAATCTCCAATCTTAAGTCTGATCTGGCCTGCTTTATTTTTGAACCGCTGGTTCAAGGCTCGGCTGGGATGGTAATGTACGAAGCCATGTATTTGGATAAGATTGTACTGCATTGCAAAAAGGAAGGCGTACTAACCATTGCTGACGAAGTGTTTACCGGCTTCGGACGGACAGGCAAACCTTTTGCCTGTAACTATTTAACGGCGCAGCCGGATATTATGTGCTTTTCAAAAGGGATTACAGGCGGCACCATGGCTATGGGCTTAACTACCTGTACGCAGCAAATCTATGATGCTTTTTTATCAGATGATAAATTGAAAACCCTTTTCCATGGCCACTCCTATACGGCTAATCCGGTAAGCTGTGCTGCGGCTTTAGCCAGTATGGATTTGTTTTTACTCCCGGAAACAACTGAAAATATAGCACGTATAGTAAGAGCACACCAGGCGTTTGCCGGCAAAATAAAAGATCACCCTAAAATAAAAACGATCAGGCAAACAGGAACTATTTTGGCTATGGAGTGGCAAACCGGCGAGGGCACCTCCTATTTCAGTTCACTTCGTGATGATCTTTACAGCTATTTTTTAAATGCTGGCATTATCTTGCGCCCATTGGGAAATGTACTTTACATTTTACCTCCTTATTGCATTACTGACACACAGCTAAATTATATTTACAGCAAAATAGTTGATGCGCTTGAGGAAGTAGGGAAGTCCGCGTAAGATAAGATTTCTGAACGATCAAGGCGGCATTCACTATTTATTGAATAAAGTTTCAAGACAAAATATTCCCGACTTTTGGCCTTTCAGACTGAAAACATATGAACCATCAACTAACCGCTCTTTTAAATACTATAGTTAGCAATAATACGCTGCATGCCCGCTGGCTAAATACGCTTTCGCTGATGGAGAATACCGGTGCACGTAAAATATCGGCCAGCGAAGATCCGCAAACGGTTACCTATATTATATTAAAACACGCAGCCGAAGAACACCGCCATGCCTATTATTTAAAAAAACAGATAGAAAAGTTTCCCGGTACGGAATGCCCTACCTATTCGGGCCAGTACCTCCTGGCCCCGGCTTACAGCAAATATTATCTGAACCAGTTAGATGTGCAGGTTTGCCGGTATTTAAAATCAGAGTTAAACCTTAACGGCCTTCAATTGCGGTTCGCTGCCTACCTGCTGGTCACCTACGCCATAGAAGTGCGTGCCGATGAACTATATCCTGTTTACCAGAATGTGCTTGATCAGGCAAAAAGCAAAGTAAACGTTAAATCCATTATACTGGAAGAGGAAGGGCATTTGGAAGAAATGATCAACCAGCTGCAGCATTTCTCTCCGGAATGGGAAAAACATGCAGCCGTTGCAGTAGAAATTGAAACAGGCTTATTTAATAATTGGATAGGCGGCCTGCAACAGGAACTTGCCATGTGATGATATGTGACCAACGTATACAAAAAAAGCTGCCTTACAAAGGCAGCCTATATAGCATAGAATATATGTGTATATATATCAATTATTTTTACCCATTGCCTGCAGGTCGGTAAGGCTCATTTTATCGTAATCGCTTGTTATTTTAAATGTACCTGCAGGTACTTTGGCATCACTGACAGATTTAACTGTAACGCTTACCTTTTGCCCCTGCTGGTAAGTATCAAATTTTACCGGGAAACCGCCTGCTTTTGCATAAAGCATACTGACGCCGTTAGAAGGCACACTTATGTCGTTAGTTATCCAGGCATCAAAACTGGCCCCGCTTTTAGAATCTTTAACCGTGATCTTTTTACAATTAAAGCCAGCTATCTGTTTAGTTTCGGTAGTTGGTGTAAATGTAAACTCAGGATATGTGCCCCGGCCTTCTTCTATCTCGGCTGGTGTGGCTACTGCAGCCTTTTTCATATTGGCTACAGGTACATCAACCAACACCGCTAAATAATCGCCCGCACCTGCTGTAATTATTTTTATAGTAGCCGGGCCCGACTGGCTTACAGTAGCATTTGAATCGGCCTTAAAATATGTTTTGGCCTCGCCGTCACCTCTGCCGCCGGTTATGCTATAAGTTATCACGCCTTCAGTATACGCCTTTTGGGCTTTAGCAGTTATAACGCCAAAAAGTAGTGCAATACTTGCGGCACCTGTAAATAATTTCGATTTCATATCTTTTAATCAGTTTATTAGTTGAGTTTTGAGAAACAAATATACCAATATTTAGTTAGGTCATATTAATCAGATTGCAAAACCAATGATTTGTTACGTTTCAATACGTAAACTTTTTTGTATTTGTTTACCCCTTTTATCTTTAACCCACCAATAAACTTATCACTGTTCCCTGCATCAACAATAAGTGTTTGATAATGATAATTATTATCAATCGCCGTTAAGTTATTGCGTGGGTTACCAGTAATAAATATATAATCAGCATTAAACTTTGGTGCAATTTGGCCACCCAACAAAGTTTTATCATATACCAGCATATTTTTATCAATAAAACGGATCAGGTTACCGCTTTTTCGGAAAAACGGAGTGGAAATATTTTTTGCAAAAGATATTATAGATATGCTATTTATTAAATTACTGTCCAGGCAGGGTTGTATAGAGTAACGGTAGGTTTTATCGGTATCCTTTAAATCGGTTAACACCACTGCCCTGTTACCCTGTTTAAAAAGTATGGCCGTATGTTTCTTTAAATTAAAAAAGGTGATCTGGTTAGTACGTATCCCTTCTATTCTTTTTGTGCTTAGGCTAATAGCTAACAATAATAAGCATGCCAGCGTTATATGAATAAAAACAGATCTTTTATAATAGAACAGGCAGAACAGTAAGATTACTATAAGGAATAACAACAGGTATTCGGTACGTGTTATCCATAATTTACCAAGCGATGCATAAGGTGCGTGTTCTATAAATTGCAGTCCGTTATCCATTATTAAAACTGATTGCTTTAATATATAACCTAAAGGTTTGGCTAAAAATATTAACCCCAACTGTGCCGACAATAAAAAACCTATGCCGGCATACATAATTACAAATGAGGGTAATAAAATAAACAGGTTACTGAGCAAAAAGTAAACCGGGAACTGGTGAAAATAATAAGCGCTCAACGGAAATGTTATGGCTTGTGCCGCTATCGACACCGAGCATAGCAGCCATAATTTATCCAGCCATTTATTCTGCACATCCAGCCAGTTATAAACTATGGGCTGAAAAACAACAAGCCCCGCAACGGCCAGGTAAGATAATTGAAAGCCAACATCACTTATAAGGAAAGGGTTGAACAATAAAATAATAAATGCAGATATGGCCAGGATATTTAGCGTATTAATATACCTGTTATAAGTTTTTCCGATAATGATAAGACTGATCATTACGGCGGCCCTGCAAACTGCCGGGGATAAACCTGTTAGTAAAGAGTAGTACCATATTAATAGTATGGTAAAAATAGCCTTAAACAACCTGCCATATTTATACCTGTCCAAAAACCCGAGCAGCATATTGATCAAAGTAAAAATAATAGCCACATGTGCGCCTGATACCGATAACACATGGATGGTCCCCGTTTTTGAATAGGCTTGCAGGATATCATTGTCAAGTTCGGCTTTATATCCCAATATTAAGGTTGATGCTACTGCGATAGCTTCCTTACTGTACAGGTAACGCTTAAACTGATTAACCAATTTTTGGCGCAACTTTAAGGAATAGCTGACCAATGGGTTGCCGGCATTCCTTTTTATTACTCTAATATCATGCAGGTTTAAAAATTCCTGGGCATAAATGTTCTGCTGCGCCAGATATTGCTTATAGTTAAATTCGGCAGGGTTAAAGGGCGGGTCTATCGCGGTATACTTAGCTGGTATAACCAGTTCATCGCCATAACTGATCTTTGAGGCATAAACGTTGTCTGCATGCAAAATTAGAAGTACCGCACCGCTGACTATAGTATTTATCCCTTTGTAATTACTCAATTTAGCATCGGCTGTAAACCTTAAGTAACCATTTTTAAATTGTGGTTCATTGCTAACTTTTACCAGCAGTACATCAGCCGGGCGCTTTTCAAAATAAGATGAATGGTTGCGGTTATCAAAATTAATTACCCCTATCATTCCTGACAATAAGATCAGCACAAGGAGCATAACACCACTTACCCATTGCCGGCGATATAAGCGGACTTGCTCGTAACAAATATTCAGTCCGATAAAACCAGTAGATAATACACTAAAAACAATTACCAGCGCTAATTTATACCCAGTTAAATTAAATGATAAAGCAAGGGCTATACCCGCTAAAAAAGGGATCAGAAATACAACAAAGGGAATTTCGCCTTTATGGCTGGCTAACATATTTGTTTGAACCTTGCTTTAGGATTGATAGGATTACAAGATATAAAATTAAGATGATATCCTAATTAAGAATAATCAAGACTATTATATCCCTACCAATCGGTTTGATTGTGGTTCAAACAATTAGCTTTTTAAAACACAAACTATCCGGCAAATCTATATAAGGTTCGTATTTAGGGATGGTAACGTATCCAGACTTTTTATACAGGCTTAGCGCCTCAAGATTTTTACTGCCGGTTTCTAATACGGTGTACCTAAAGCCTAATTGGCTTGCCCATGCTTCTAAACCGGCTAATATAAATTTGCCGATGCCCTGGCCGCGAGCAGACGGGTGAACAAACATCCGCTTAATTTCTACTGCTTCCTGGCTAAAGGCTTTAAAGCAACCGCAGCCTATGGGTGTTTCATCTATGTAAGCCACTATTACCGTATCAATCTCTTCTATCACATTATGCTTATCGTAGGTATCCATCAATTCGTTATACATTACACGCAGCTCAGCATCCAGTTGGTTAATCAAAAACCTGAAATCAGAATTAATACTGGTGGTATGTTTAAGGTAAGGATTGTTCATAACGTAAAAAAACTTTGCATAAACGAATTGATGATATAGAATTATAACATGTATAAATAAACTGTTACCATTTTAAGTGCATTATTCATTAAGTTCTCAGGCAATTTGCCGGCTAATGCTTTCAGTTATTATGATCATATTCTCAAACATATCAATAGCGCCTTTTATGGTCTCGTCATAATTATCGGGGGCGATACAGCTATCTAAAATATGACAAAATTGTTTCCATTTAGTTATAAGTGTATCGCCGTATAGCTGATAGTAATGGTAATTAAGATCAAGCGGCTGCATTTGTACATTATTTAGCAGTCGTTTCACAATTACGTGGCCGCCAAGGGTAGCGCCTTCCATTACGTATAAGGCGCCCATTAATGAAGCATCACTGACTGTTATTGGTTTCAGGGTTAAAAATTCAGGCAGTTGTGGGATAGGCAGCTGCAATTCTGCAATATCAGTTAACAAGGCCGGCAACTTAATGCGATCATTGATTTGCAGCGCACTTTTCAGGTTATCGGAAAGATTGTTAAACACATGCTCCTCAAAGTAAACATGGCTTAGGTAATTGGTTACCAGCAATTGCTGATATTGCGGCGGGGTAAGCGAACCATCCATTATCAGGTCAACAAACATCAACTGTTCTAAATGGTCATGATAGGGTTTGGTTTTTTGCTTAAGCAGTTCCTGCAGCATGTCAATTTATCAGGCAATCAGGCGATCAATACAAGAATAAAGCTCAACCAGATTAAAAGGTTTAGCAATATAAGCATTGGCATTCATTTTAGCGGCTATCTGAATAATGTTAGCATGTGCAGAAAATAACACAACCGGTACTGAATCCTGCTCATCAGGCCCTTTTAAAGTTTGCATGATATCAGCCTTGTAATTTTGTACAACACTATTATCAAGCAACACCAGGTCAGGGTTAAAGCTTAATAATCTTTCCTCCAGGCCAACCGTGTCATTTTGCACAGCTACCTCATATTGGCTACCTAAAATTATGGATACCATTTCGCAGATATCCTGATCATCATCAATTAATAATATCTTTTTCAAGTATGGATTAATTTACACTCAGATGTTTGGTGAACCAAAAATCGTGCAGTGAGTTTAAACATGAAACAAGGTTAATATACCCTGAAGGCTTCGCAAGATAGGCATTTGCGCCAAACTCAAGCGATGCACGCACATCTTTGGGGTTATCTGATGTGGAGAAGAATACCACCGGAACATATTTTAGGTAAGGCATCTCTTTTATCCGCTTTAACAGATCAAGGCCAGACATGCCGGGCAAGTTCAAATCAAGCATAATTAAACGCGGCTTAACCCGTTCATTGGATAATTGCTGTAGCTCGCTTAATGCATCCTTCCCATTATCAATTATCTTTACGGAAAGAGAATTATTAACTTGCTGGGCAGCGTGCTGCATTATAAAAGCAAAATCAGTATCATCTTCAACATAAAAAATATCTGGTGCGCTCACAGTTATATATTTTTAAAAGATACGTAAAAAATCGTGCCAATTTCTAATTTGCTCTCAAACCATATCCTGGCCTGGTGTTTTTCAACAATACGTTTTACTATGGCCAGCCCTACTCCTGTACCTTCAAACCCTATAGCATTATCCATTCGCTTAAATAATTCAAATACACGGCTAAAATAGTTAACATCAATACCTACACCGTTATCTGAAACGGAATAAATAGTTTCATTGTTGTCAACAATGCCTTTAATTTCAACCACGGCAGGGTTTGCCCGCGACGAATATTTAATGGCATTATTAAGCAAATTAGTAAAAACCTGCGTTATCATTGTATAATCGCCGTGTATGTTTGGCGTATCGCCAATAATAAGTTGCAGGTTGGGTGGGTTAAGCGCACTAACAACCTCTCTTGATACGTCTTTTATCAGCGCCGTCATATCTATTTTACTGAACTCAATTTCGGCACGCCCCACACGCGAGTAATTAAGGATTTCCCTGATCAGCATATTCATCTTATCAGCCCCGGCCACTATTTTAAGCATAATGCCCCGGGCAGATTCATCAAGACTTTTATTGGTGGCCAGTAAAAATTCTGAATAACTTTTAATTGAAGACAATGGTGTGCGCAGATCATGGGATATGGTATAGCTAAAGGTATCCAGCTCCTCGTAGGCCAGCTGCAGCCGCTCGTTAAGCAGCCTTATTTCGTTTGCGCGGCGGTTAATGGCATAAATTATATCCTCGCGCACTTTTATAACCGTACTGATTTCTTCGTTGCCCCAACGTTCAGATGTATTTTTTACGGTCTGCTCCCATGTTTCAAATGATTTGCGCGGCGAAAGCTGCATAATGCCATCTTCGCCAGGTTCAGCCGCTTTTTCAGGGTTACCAGCCCAATTGATAGCGCTGACCTGTTCGGGTTTGAACCAAAGGATAAGGTCATTTATATCTTTTGATAAGGCACAGGCTAATATACCGCTGGCTAATGTGCTGTACTTTTTAGCCGGGATAAATATTTCAGGGAACCGATGCGTATAATATATCGAATCGGCCATGTTGCTCTTTAACCAGGCAATAATTTCACTGATATGTTCTTCGGCGGGAGCGCTGCCAATAACAGTTATTACACCGTCAAGTACTAATGCCGCACCGGCAGCAGTAGTAATATCGCCTATTGTTAACTGGCCTTTGGTAAGGGCATCAGCTATTATGATATTCTTTTTAAGCTGCCCAGATATATAATCAGCCGCAGCATTTAAAGTATTTAACTGCGCAGTATCTTCCTCATCCTGGCGGTACTCTAAAGCCGAGGATAGTATCTGCCCTACCAGTTTTGCCGCATCGCGCGCCTTATAATTAATAAACCGGGGCGAATAATTATGGCACGCCACTAAACCCCACAGCCCGCCATGGGCCAGCAGTGATATACTAAAGCTGGATGCCACCCCCATGTTTTTAAGGTATTGAATATGTATGGGCGAAACAGCCCGCAAAACGGAATGGGTGAGATCGAGCGGGGTGTCGTTATTAAAAGTAAGTACAGGCGATGCCTCTGTATTTACATCGGCAATAATGCGGGTAAGGTTTATCTTGTATAACTCTCTTGCCTGCCTTGGGATGTCTGATGCGGGGTAGTGCAAGCCTAAAAAAGGCTCCAGGTCGTCATTTTTTACTTCTGCAATTACCTCGCCATGTCCGTCCTCGTTAAAGCGGTATATCATCACCCTATCATACCGGATAATTTTTTTGATCTCATGCGCAGCATTATTCAGCATCGTATCCAGGTTCTTGCCTGTAAGTATCTCTGATACCGAGCGCCCTATTGCCTTTTGCACATCCACGGCCAGGTCTGATTCCGTAGGCTCAAACTCAAGTATCAGGTGGCTGCCTGACGGCGTGAGAATAGCAAAATAGGGTTTACCATCAAGTTTGATATGATAGGGGTTAACAGCATCAAAATTCTGGCTGGCGGCCATATGCAATAATGATGATAGCTGTGCTGCAGGACCGTTTATCTTTAATGCCTGATCCAGCTCTGTTACATGTTTACCAAGATAGTTTTTGGCATCATTACCAATAAACTTATTAATGTTTTCACTGATGTAATTGATAATATGCGATGTAGCATCAACCGCAACCAAAAACCCATGCGATTGTATTTTACCCGGTATATGTATTGGCTCCCTGTCGCAATTGGTTAAATCAACCTGATATGTATTCATAATGGTATACGGCCCTAATTAATAAAAATCTTTCTAAACAAAAAAATGGTTGGCTTTACAGCTATTAATTATAGCCCTTGCAAATTAATATTAAAAATATATCAAGAAGAGCATTATTTAACCTATCAGAAATTTTTTAGTTATTTTGGCATAAATGATATCTATTACTTCAAAATTGCCACAAACCGGCACCACTATATTTACAGTAATGTCGGCCCTGGCATCACAAACCGGCGCTATCAACCTTTCGCAGGGCTTTCCTGATTATGATTGTCCGCCGCAACTGATACAACTGGTAAACAGCGCTATGCAGCAGGGACAAAACCAATACGCCCCAATGGCCGGGTTAATTACCCTGCGTGACCAGATAGCCCTTAAGACCGAAAAACTTTACGGCGCAATATACAACCCTGATACCGAAATAACGGTTACTGCCGGTGGTACACAGGCTATTTTTACGGCCATTAGTGCGGTGATACAACCAAACGACGAAGTTATTGTTTTTGAACCAGCTTATGACTGCTATGCCCCTGCTATAAGGTTAATGGGTGGCATAGTTAAATCGCTGGAGTTAAACCCGCCCGATTATTCTATTCCGTGGGATATGGTCAAGCGGCTGATCACTTCAAAAACAAGGATGATAGTACTTAACTCACCGCAAAATCCTACCGGCGCCATTTTAAGCAAGGCTGATATTAATGAACTTACAGCGATAGTAAAAAATCAGGATATTTTGATATTGAGTGATGAAGTGTATGAGCATTTAGTATATGACGGCCAGGTTCACCATAGTATGGCCCGCTATCCCGAATTGCGTGAACGAAGTTTCATTACCGTATCGTTCGGTAAGCTTTTCCATACCACAGGCTGGAAACTGGGCTATTGCCTGGCCCCCGCTAACCTGATGCAGGAATTTAGGAAGATACACCAGTTTTTAGTGTTTAGCGTAAACACACCTATGCAGGCTGCCATTGCAGAATATTTGAAGGTTGAAAACATTTACCTGGGACTGGCGACCTTTTTCCAGGAAAAGCGGGACCACTTCCGTGCAGGCTTGCAGCAAACCCGGTTTAAACTGCTGCCTTGCCAGGGGTCATACTTTCAGTGTGTGAGCTACCAGGGACTGACCGAAGAGCGTGACAGTGACCTTGCTATCCGCCTTACCAAAGAGTATGGTGTGGCATCAATACCCGTATCGGCATTTTATAGCAAAGGCACAGATCACCACATACTCCGGTTTTGTTTTGCCAAAAAAGAAGAAACGCTTGACAATGCCATTGAAAGATTGAAACAGATTTAAATTTATAGTAATTTGCATATAATCAGGCAGGCAGCCTGCCTATTTAAGCCGGACCAACATAACCGATGGAGAATTTAAAGATCACCATTTTTCAGGGCTACCTTTTTTGGGAGAACATTGACAAAAACCTGCAGAATATTTCGCTCCGCCTGGGCGGCATACGCGAAAAGACCGACTTGATTATTTTGCCTGAAATGTTCAACACCGGCTTCAGTATGGATGCCGGGCGCCTTGCCGAAACG
>CAZZVY010000068.1:0-13554 GCA_964657585.1 uncultured Mucilaginibacter sp.
ATCGTGTTCATCGAAGGGGATGCCATATTTCAATGCTTCGTCCTTCCACCAGGATGATACAACGTTTAACGAAATGCGCCCGCCGCTGATATGATCGATGTTTGCAGCCTGTTTAGCCAGCAGCGCCGGGTTGTGGAAAGTAGGCCTCACCGCCACCATCAATTCCTGGCGACTTGTCACGGCAGCCAGCGCTGCCGCCGTCGACCATGCATCCAGCGATGGTTCCTCTTCGCCTTTAATATCGTTCAGGTAAAGCTCGGCAATCAGCGCCAGGTCAAAACCTACCTCTTCGCTGCGAATGGCGAGGCGTTTTACATAATCCCAGTTGGGCTGCATGTGCTCGTTCTCCACGTTACGTAACCAGCCTCCAAACACCGGTAACCAATATCCGTATCTCATAAGTGTGTTAAATTGAAAGGGTTTGTTCTTCGGTTAATAAAACGGCGGCAGCTTCCTGCTCTAAAAAGTCAACCAGGCGCTCGTGCGGGTTAAAACCAATTACGTTCACGGCATCGGCAACAAAATTGGAAAGAGCGTTTACGTCGTAATAGTAAACCTCGCCATCCCGGTCGTCAATAATGTACTCGACACCGCCAACGTCGATACCACTTTGTTGCACAATGGTTTCAATGTTTTGGATAATCTCATCCGAAGGTGTAAATGCTTCCACTTTCAGCCCGTTCTTTGGCGCGTCAATAGCACAGGCGTTCCGCACCAAATCCTGACCGGCAGTGGTTTGGCAAATATCCGCAGGGCATAAGTTGAAAGTATCGCCGGTAATATAAACCCTGATGGCGTATAAATATTTACCGCCTAAAGTTTCCACACGCGTAATATAGCCGCCACGCGCAGGGATAAATTCCTGTGCCAAAGCCGTATGGTCGATACCGAAATCGATCTGGTTATTGGCGATAGCCGTGCGTACTTCTTCAATCGAATTAAACTTTTCGATACCTGCACCGCTTCCGCCAATATTGGCTTTGATCACGATAGGGAAACGCAAGCCTTCAGTAGCGGCCTCAACTTTTGAAACATGGTTTACCACACGCGATTTTGGATATTTGATACCCAGTTTTTGCAGCAGCAGCAGTTGCAGCGCTTTCGATGTTTCGTACGTGAAAGCCTTATAGCCGTTAATTACCCTTATGCCGTGGTCTTCCAGGTACTTCAGGTAATTCAATGTATAAAACGTACCCTGTAAACCATCGCGCAAATAAGCTGATGGGCTCATTCGGTTAAAGAACAAACTCAAATGCGGCTTGGGTGCTTCTATAGCAAACTGATGCTGCGTAGGATTAACAGTCCGGTAGGGAATGCCACGGTTTTCAAGTTCGGCAAACAGGGGTTTAAACCAATCGGGGTGTTCGTGCGAAATTACAAGTGCTGACATATGTTTTTATTCGGTTAATGTACTTTGATAGAATTTTCCTGAATCGTTTTTAAGTGGGCATCAGCGCTTTTGCTGATGTAGATCGGGCTGTTCCACGAAGTGAACAGCAATACTGCAGTCAAAAGCAGAAACAGTATTCGAGAAGATTTTAAGCGGAAAGTAAGGGATGACATGTAAACTTAGTTAAAAGATGATCTTTAATTTTTGACAGGATAGCAAATGCTAACAACAGTACATGCACATCACGGGCATTCGCATCAAAAAAGTCATATTATTTAACTCGGTAATCATTATCATATAAAGCCTATCGAATTGGTAGACATTGCAAATGTAAATGTTTGTTTTAATATTCAAAATTTTCAGCGTTAATTTTTAATAATAAAACCATTAACTGCAGCGTTACAACAACAGATATTAAAACAAGGCCAGATATTATCCGATCCTTAAGCTCTTCCAACACAAAGCATCGGAAGTTAATGTTTTAAAAGCACCTTCTAATCACCAAATCGGCGGATTTTATTGTCAATGGTTACTGTTAACTATTTGTAATCTGTTATTCGTATTTGTTGCCGGCAAAAGCTGTATTCGTGCTCCTGGTTGGAGCAGATGATTACTAACCTGTTTTTACTGAATTGCTCAATCAGGCTTAAATACCAGTCTATTCCCTGCGTGTCAAGGTTGGCGGTAGGTTCATCCAGCATCAGCGCGGCGGTATCTGAACAAACTGCCAGGGCAAGCTTTAAACGCTGTTTCATCCCAGATGAAAAGTATTTGATCAGTTTGTTTTTTGAGGATTTCATCCCCAGCAGTGCTATTACCCCTGCTTTATCCATACCCAATAAGTACGGTTTAAATTTAAAGTGAAAGTCAATTACTTCGGCCAGACTAAAATCTTCTATCAGTTCCATATAAGGCGCAGCCAGGCTTAAGTGTTTAAAAATCTTCCCTACATCAATGTCGCCGTTATTAAAAGTGTAAGATAACTCCCCCTCGGACGGGGTAAGGCTGCCATTAACGACCTGTAAGAAAGTAGATTTCCCGGAGCCATTAGGCCCAAGTATAGCGTAACTGCTTCCCGAAGAAAAGGTAAAATCCACCCCCCTGAATACCCATTCACGGTTAAACCGGCGGCCAATATTTTTAAGAGATATGGTTAATGTCGGGTCCATGGTCAATGGTCTGTCTTCCACGGAAAAAGCCCCTTAGGTTTCACTATGGCTATGGACTGATTAATGATTGCCAAACCCTTTCATGATACCGCGCTGCGACCCTTGTATAAAGTTAAGTATCTCGTCGCGTTCCTGGGTGGGCCGGAAGTCGGCTTCAATAATGTCAAGTGCCTTGGTTACATTGTAATTCCTGACGAACAGGGTGCGGTAAATATCCTGGATCTCGTTGATCTTATCCTCGCTGAAGCCGCGGCGGCGCAAGCCTACCGAGTTAATACCTGCGTATGATAAGGGTTCGCGCGCGGCCTTTACATATGGCGGTACATCCTTACGCACCAGCGAGCCGCCGGTAACAAAAGCATGCGAGCCTACCTTAACAAACTGATGTATGGCTACCATACCGGCCAGAACCACATTATCGCCAACGGTAATATGCCCGGCCAGGGTAGTATTGTTGGAGAATATGCAGTAATTGCCCACCAAACAATCATGCGCCACGTGGCAGTAGGCCATAATCAGGCAGTTGCTGCCAATTTCGGTCTTAAACCTGTCGTTTGTACCGCGATTAATGGTTACGCATTCGCGGATGGTGGTGTTATCACCAATAATCACATGCGTATTTTCACCCTTATATTTCAGGTCCTGCGGTATGGCCGATATAACCGCTCCGGGGAATATCCTGCAGTTTTTACCAATGCGGGCGCCGTCCATAATGGTTGCGTTTGAGCCTATCCAGGTGCCTTCGCCTATTTCAACGTCTTTGTGGATGGTTACAAAAGGATCTATCACTACGTTCTCGGCTATCCTGGCCTGGGGATGAATGTAAGCTAACGGTTGGATCATTCTTCGGTAGATTTAGTTTTTTTAACAATTTGTGCCATTAACTCGGCCTCTACAACAATCTTGGATCCCACCATGCCAATTCCTTTCATCTGGGCAATGCCCCGCCTTATAGGCGCCATCAGGCTGCAGTGAAATATAACAGTATCACCCGGTACCACCGGCAGTTTAAAACGGGCATTTTCTATTTTAAGGAACAGGGTGATATAGTTTTCCGGGTCGGGTACGGTGTTTAATACCAGTATGCCGCCGGTTTGCGCCATAGCCTCTATCTGCAAAACACCCGGGAACAACGGCGAACCTGGAAAATGACCCATAAACAATTCTTCGTTCATGGTCACATTCTTTAACCCAACCACATGGCTTTTGGAAAGTTCCAGCACCTTATCAATCATCAATAACGGATAACGGTGCGGCAGTATGTTCATAATCTGTACCGTGTCAAATACAGGTTTCATATTGGGGTCATAAATCTTTACATGCTTGCGGCTGCGCTCCTTTTTTATCAGCGCCTTGATTTTTTTGGCAAAGGCCACATTGGCCGCATGGCCCGGCCTTGCAGCCATAATGTGCCCGCGCAGCGGTACGCCCACCAGTGCCAGGTCGCCTATCATATCCAGCAGTTTATGGCGTGCAGGTTCATTCTGGTGGCGCAGTTCAATGTTGTTTAATATGCCCTGTGGTGCAACCTGTATCTCCTCGCGGTTAAAAAGCTTGGCCAGATGGTTTAATTCTTCGGGACTAACGGCTTTATCAACCACGACAATGGCATTGTTAAGATCGCCCCCTTTTATCAGGTTATGCTTTAGCAGCATCTCCAGCTCATGCAAAAAGCAAAAGGTACGGCATGATGCTATCTCTTTTTTAAACTCGGTAATGGTTGATATGCTGGCATGCTGGCTGCCCAGTACCTGCGAGTTATAATCAACCATGCAGGTAAAACGGTAGTCATCAAGCGGCATGGCTACCATATCTACCTTGCGGTCGGCTTCGGAGTAGTGGATGTTGTAGGGGATATGATAATATTCTCGGTCAGTACCCTGGTCAAAAAAACCAACTTCGGCCAGGGCATCCACAAATTTTATAGAACTGCCATCCATAATAGGCGTTTCCGGCCCGTCAATATCTATCAGCACGTTGTCAATTTCTAAACCCACCAGCGCAGCTAAAACATGCTCTACCGTGCTGACGCTGGCGCCGTTCTGTGAAATAGTAGTGCCCCGCGAGGTATCGGTAACATTATCTGCATCGGCATCAATAACCGGCTGCCCGGCTACATCAACCCGCCTAAACTTGTAGCCATGGTTGTCTGGCGCCGGGTTAAAGGTCATAGTTACCTTTTCGCCGGTATGCAAGCCTGTACCCGATACGGAAACAGGGCCTTTGATTGTTCTTTGTTTTACATTCATATATGCAACACCGGCCCCATCCAACCCTCTCCGTAAGGGAGGGCCTATTAATAAATGTCTCCCCTCCCGGGTGATATTTAGCGGGGGCCGGCCTCTTTTATTATTTTCTCTAATTCCTGTATTCGTTTTTCAAGTTCGGGCAGGCGCTGGAACACCACCTGCGACCGCATATGCTCATTATATTTTGTGGCCGGCGACCCCATCCATTTTCTGCCGTCTTCACCGATAACCCTGCTGATACCCGATTGCGCCTGCACCTGCGTGCCATTGGCTATAGTAATGTGCCCTACTACACCAACCTGCCCTCCCAATATTACCTGCTCGCCAATTTTTGTACTGCCTGATACCCCTGTTTGTGCAGCAATTACTGTATTAGCGCCTATTTCTACATTGTGGGCAATCTGTATCAGGTTGTCTAATTTAACCCCTTTACGGATGATGGTAGATCCCATTGTAGCCCTGTCAACCGTAGTGTTCGATCCTATTTCAACGTTGTCCTCAATAACAACATTGCCTATCTGGCTTATTTTTGTGTAGCTGCCATCGGTATTGGGCGCAAAGCCAAAACCGTCGGCCCCGATAATAGTCCCGGAATGGATGGTAACGTTATTTCCCAGCACACAATCAAAATAAACAGTTACCCCGGGGAAAAGCGTAACGTTATTGCCCAGTGTAACATTATCGGCAATATAGGTGTTGGGGTATAGTTTGCAGTTATCGCCAATGGTTACACTAGGCCCAATGTAAGCAAAGGCGCCAATGTACACGTTTTTACCTATAGCGGCAGTTTCATGTACAAAGCTTGGCTGCTCAATGCCGCTTTTATTTAATTTGATAGCATTATACTGATTAAGTAAAACGGTAAATGCGCTGTAGGCGTTATCAACCCTTACTAAAGTAGCTTTAACAGGCCCGGCCAGGGTCTGGTCTTTATTAATGATAACTATGGATGCTGCCGTGCTGTACAAAAAGCCCTCGTATTTAGGGTTCGCCAAAAAAGATAATGAACCTTCAGCGGCCTCCTCAATTTTTGCCAGGCGGTTCACCGTTACCGAAGCATCACCTTCAACAGTTCCATTAAGCAGTAAACTTATCTCGCGGGCAGTAAAATGCATCAGGCAAATTTAATTGTTTAGTTTAATGGTTAATAATGTTCCTTCAAAACATATATAATATAGTATCTGCTTTATTTCATAAACTATGCGATGTTCGCGGGCTAATCCGCCTTGACCACATGCCTGAAAATTATGTATAAGAGGCCCGGGTTTGCCAATACCATTAAAAGGGGCAACTGTACTGCCTTGGATAAGTTGTTTAATCCGGTCAACTATTTGCTTTTTCTTGTATTAATATCTTCTAAGGCATTAGGCGAAAAATTTATTTCCATATATCATCCTATGATAATGGTATCCTTCCCCACCATATATTTGTTGACTGATTTCTTTCAATCTTTTATCCATTGCAGGATTAGATAATATACGGTCAGTTTCATCCATAGCACCCGGCTTTAAGATAGATTTAATTTTTTCAATAACCGCTTCGCTATTTACACCCGCTATCAGTTTATCAATCTATTTTTAGGCCTGTATATTGATGGCAACAAAAATAGGTTTTATTATAGTATTAAAAACGATAAAAACTTGAAATACAAGTTAAATAACCAAATGATAGCTCCTAAGATAAGTTATAAGATATGTAGACAAAACTTATAAATCACAATCTATGAACTTAGATTAAAAAAAGACTTTTATCATAGCAAATTATCTGTTTCTCTACAATTTTAGCCAGCGCACCCAGGCTACCATAATCGCTGGCGCTGGTAATATCCTTTATGTTTTTATCCTTCATCAGTATGCGGATACTGCCATCGCCAACCGCATAGGCTTCGTTGCGAATGGTATCGGTGAAAACAAAATAATGAGCTTCATCCGGTATTATATTGTACCTGGCTATGGCGGTTTTTTGCAGTTTTTCTATCAATTTATCTGAAGCATGGTTATTGCTTATATCTACCTGGTAAAGGTTCCGCCTTATCAGGTTTTGGCATAAGGTGGCCAGTATAAAGTCATCGCAACCAGTCCAAACCTTTATTGCCGACATGATATCCGTATCATCCAGGCAAACAAAAATGCGCAGATGGGTTTCATCAGCTTTAAAGGCTTTTTTGTTAATGGTATTCACTAAAAAGTGGTTCAATGCCGGGGTAGCAAACAATGGCACGCCTTTAAGCGCCAGTTGGCGCGCGCGCATTAATATCTTGCCCAACAACTGCTCGGCTGCTATTACGGTTTTGTGCAGGTAAACCTGCCAGTACATCAGCCGCCGCGAGATAAGGAAATTTTCAATAGAGTAAATGCCTTTTTCTTCCACTACAATATGGTCGTCAACCACTGTCAGCATCTTAATGATACGCTCCGAACTTATCACCCCTTCGGCCACACCGGTAAAAAAGCTGTCGCGGTTAAGATAATCCATACGGTCCATATCCAGTTGGCTGGATACCAGCTGGTGTAAAAAGCGCTTGTGATAAGTATCATTAAATATAGCTATAGCTGTATTCAGCCGGCCATCCAGGTCATGGTTGATCTGGTTCATCATGGCGGTGGATATAGCCTCGTGCGTTATGCCCTGCACAATGCTTTGTTCAAGTGCATGCGAAAATGGCCCATGGCCAATATCGTGCAGCAGGATTGCAATGGTAAGTGCTTCCTGCTCATCAGGGGTAATATCCTGGCCTTTGTTGCAAAGCGTTTCTATAGCCATCCGCATCAGGTGCATGGCGCCCAGGGCATGGTGGAAGCGGGTATGCAGTGCACCCGGATAAACCAGGTGTGTCATCCCTAACTGCTTGATATAGCGTAGCCGCTGAAAATAAGGATGTTCTATCAGGTCGAAAACCAGTTCAGTAGGGATGGTAATAAACCCGTAAACCGGGTCGTTGATGATCTTTTTTTTGTTCAAGACTGCTTTGTTAATTGCAAATGTGTGAATAAAAGACGAAAGGGTAAAGACGGTTAAAATACTTAGCTTAACTTTTAACGCATGGTACAGTTTATTACCATAATAAATCACATATTTTCGTTATATCTTTGCATTTGTTTAAAAATTTTAAGACACAACTATGCGGATAACCCTGCTTGTTTTATTTTCCAGTATCGGCTTAACGGCATCGGCGCAATGGTGGCGGATTAATAAACCCGTGGCGGTACGCCCGGTAGCGTTGGAGCGAGCACAAATACACCCTTCAAATAATTTTATAGGCGCTGCAGTTATACCACATCCGCGCATTGGTACATATGCGTTGTCCCGAAGCGATTTTAACCTCGAAATATCTGAAAACGCGGTAATGAAAACGGCCCAGCATAATATGCGTTTCAGAATATATGACCTGGCCAGTTATAACTTCAGCGAACTGGCTCAGCTTTATGCGCAGCAAAACCGTTTCTCGGAAGCCAAATGGTACTTTTTGCAAAGCACTTATATATCGCGGCAGCAAAATAACCACAAGCTTACCATTGCCAACTTAAAAAGGCTGGCCGCAGTTAAAGCCGAGATCGGCGATTTTGTTTTAGCCCGTCAGGATTTAATGGAAGCCCGCGATATAGCATCATCAAGCGGATGGCTGATAGAAGTTATTGACGCGGAAAAAAAATTGAACGAACTGCAGCATAACCGGTATGCATCGCTGCGCAGCGACAGGCGTTACGCTGAAGAACTTGCAGATGCAAACTAATGGCCCCCCGCTACATTTTATCAAGGGCGGAATATATATAATAGCATCCATTAAGGCGCTTTCTGTACTTCATGTAAAAAACTTACTGGCAAATAAAATAATAAAACATAATTTGTAATATTGTTATTGAATTAGAGGCAGCGGTAACAGGCTGTCTCTTTTTATTTACATTAGCGAAAATAATAAGGCACAACTATTGATGTTTAATATTAATCCCGGTTTAAATACTGTAAAAGATATGTTCAAGAAATTATATTTAGTACTGATACTTGGTTCGGCCCTGGCTTGCAAAGCAGCGCCTGAAAAGTTGCCGGCGGATAAGCCGGTGACAAAGGTTCCCGGATCAACCGATATTGAGCCCGATGAAAAGCAGCGGGTAGTATGCAGAACGGTTACGCAGTTAATATCAAGCTACAATTACAAAAAGGTGCCGCTAAACGATTCTATCTCATCGCTTATTTATACCAAATATATTAAGCTGATGGACGAAAACCATAATTACTTCCTGGCCTCGGATATACAGGATTTTGATAAATATAAAACCGCGCTTGACGATGACCTGAAAGAAGGAAACCTGAACGATGCTTTTTATATGTTCAATGTTTATCAGAAAAGATATATCGAGCGTGTTAAGTATTCGCTTGCGCAGATAGATAAGGATTATGATTTCACTAAAAATGAAACTTTTGTTTATGACCGTGATAACCTGCCATGGGTATCCAGCGCTACGGAAATGGACCAGCTATGGAGCCAGCGTGTTAAGTATGACTTGCTTAACCTGAAATTAGCCAGTGCAGACATGGCCAAGAACCGTGAAAAACTAAAAAAACGCTATGAGGACCTGCTGTCTAACGCCAACAAGTTAAATAACCAGGATGTGTTCCAGACCTTTATGGATGCGTTTACAGAGGCTATTGACCCGCATACCAGTTACTTTAACCCGGCCAATGCCGCCAATTTTAATATCGATATGTCGCGCTCGCTGGAGGGCATAGGTGCAACACTGGGCACTATAAACGAGTATGTAACTATAAATAGTATTGTAGCCGGAGGCCCTGCCGATAAAAGCAAGCAGCTGGAGATAGGGGACCGCATTATAGGAGTTGCACAAGGCAAGGATGGCGAATACTCTGATATTATTGGCTGGCGCATAGAAAATGCCATTGCGCTTATACGCGGCAGTAAAGGTACCATTGTGCGTTTAAAGGTGCTGCCTAAAGGCAAGAGCGCAGCTGATAAACCTAAAATTGTTGAAATGGTGCGCGAAAAGATCATTCTTAAAGATCAATCGGCACAAAAAGAGATACGCACCTATAATAACAACGGTAAGCAAATCAAAATCGGCATTATATCAGTGCCTGCCTTTTATATTGATTTTAATGCTTACAAAGCGGGCGACCCTAACTACAAAAGCACCACGCGCGATGTTAAACTGATTATTGATACCCTTAAAAAAGCGGGGGTTGAAGGTATAGTGATGGACCTGCGCCAAAACGGCGGCGGTTCATTAACCGAGGCCATTGACCTTACCGGTCTGTTCATAAAAACCGGCCCCGTAGTACAGGTGCGTGATACCCGCAATAAAGTTGACGTTGAGCAGGACGAGGACCCGGCCATTGCCTGGAGCGGCCCGATGGCTGTGATGGTAGACAGGTTCAGCGCATCAGCTTCCGAAATATTTTCAGGCGCCATACAGGATTACGGCCGTGGGCTTATCATTGGCTCGCAAACCTATGGCAAGGGTACCGTACAAAATGCCATAGACCTGGACAATGCCATTAACCCCGAGATAAAGAACCTTTTAGCTAAAGTGGAAGATAAGCAGGGCAAAGCGGTAAAAATAACCTCCACCGGGAGTGAAAGCACTTTTGGCCAGCTTAATTTAACCATTGCTAAATTTTACCGGGTAAGCGGAAACTCTACCCAGCATAAAGGCGTAACCCCTGATATTTTGTTCCCTTCAATTATCCCGATGGATAAATACGGCGAAGATACTGAGCCATCGGCCCTGCCTTTTGACGTGATCAACAAAAGCAGCTTTACCCCGGCTGGTAACTTTGCCCCGGTGTTGCCGCAATTAAATAAATTGCATGCACAGCGTGCGGCTACCAACCCTAACTACAAATATCTGCAGGCTGATATTGACGATTATAAAAAGCGTGATGCCGAAAAAAGCACTACGCTTAATGAAGCGGCTTTAAAACAGGAACGTGATGCCGAGGAGCAAAAAACCTTTGAGCGCAATAACCTTAAGCGTATTGCCGCCGGTCTGCCGCCTTTGAAAAAAGGAGAAACTGCAAAACAGGTAGATAAAACCATCGGCAATAAAAGGAACACCGATCTTGACTTTTTGAAAACCGAGGCCGGGCAGATACTTACTGATTACATTAGTTTAGATAACAAATATACCGGGGTCAGCCATTCAAAAGCGGGCAATTAACGGCCTGGCTGGCATACACAATACTTATCCCGCTACGGCGGGATTTTTTGTTATGATTGTATGGAACAGAAACGCCTACCTGCCGTATATCAGTGATTATAGAAGCAACAACAGCTGATAGCTTAGCGCAGGCAACACTTACGGGTGTGTTAATTAATGTTAATTAAGTCTTAAAGCTATAACAAAACCTGCTATTATCGGTTATAAATGTTTTTTAAGGATGATATTAATATGCAGGAAACTACAATTTTATGGGCCGACGACGAAATTGACCTGTTAAAACCCCATATACTTTTTTTGAACGAGAAAGGGTACAAAGTTACCACGGCCACCAACGGCCGCGATGCGCTTGATGCCTTTAAAAACAGTTACTTTGACCTTGTTTTTCTGGATGAAAATATGCCTGGCCTCACCGGGCTGGAAACCCTTTCAGAAATTAAAAATATCAAGAGCGATGTGCCGGTGGTGCTGATTACCAAAAGCGAAGAAGAATACTTAATGGAGGATGCTATTGGCTCGAAGATAGATGATTACCTGATAAAACCGGTAAACCCTAAACAGGTATTGCTGACCATAAAAAAGCTGACCGAAAATAAACGCCTGGTAACTGAAAAAACCACTATGGCCTATCAACAGGACTTCCGCACCCTGGGCATGACGCTTAACGATAACCTGAGTTACCAGGAATGGGTGGATGTTTATAAAAAATTAATATACTGGGAGCTGGAGCTGGAAAGCCTGGAAGATGCCGGCATGCACGAGATACTGACCCTGCAAAAAGCCGAGGCTAATGTGCAGTTTTGCAAATTTATTGAAAAAAATTACCTCGCCTGGGTTAAGGATGGAAGCAAGGGGCCAACGCTGTCGCACGAGTTATTTAAAAAGAAGGTTTTTCCTAAACTTGACCCGGCGGGGCCGCTATTTTTTATATTAATAGATAATTTGCGGTATGATCAGTTCAAGATCATTAACCCTATTATTACCGAATACTTCCGTATGGAGGAGGAGGATACTTACTATAGCATTTTACCTACGGCTACGCAATATGCCCGTAACTCCGTATTTGCCGGTTTAATGCCGCTTGACATGGAAAAGCGTTATCCTGAAATGTGGCAGAACGACGAGGACGAGGGAGGAAAGAACCTGCATGAATCAGACTTTATTGCCGATCATATTAAACGTACGCTGCGCAAGGATTGTAAATTTTCATACACCAAGATACTGAACATTGACGAAGGCCGGGCGTTAAACGAATCGGTTAACAACCTGATGCGCAACGAGCTGAACGTGGTGGTATATAACTTTGTTGATATGTTAAGCCATGCGCGTACAGACATGCAAATGATACGCGAGCTGGCCAGTGATGATGCAGCCTATCGCTCTTTAACCTTATCGTGGTTTGAGCATTCGCCCTTGTTAGACCTGTTAAAGTTTCTGGCATCAAAACAGGTAAGGGTAGTTATCAGTACCGACCATGGTACTATCAAGGTTAAAAACCCAAGCAAGATCATTGGCGACCGTAACACTAATACCAACCTGCGCTATAAGCAGGGCAAAAACCTGAATTTTAACGCTAAAGATGTTTTCCATATCAAAAACCCGCATGATGCTATGCTGCCCCGCCTGCATGTAAGCAGCAGCTTTGTATTTGCCAAGGTTGATAACTATTTTGTATACCCAAATAATTACAATCAGTTTGTGAATTTTTATAACGAAACATTCCAGCATGGCGGCATTTCGTTAGAAGAAATGATTATCCCGGTAATAACTTATGGCCCTAAGTAGCAATACCCAATTGAATAAGTTAGAGGTTTGCCTTACACCGGCGCTGCTGCATTTATATAATGCAGAAGAATACGTGGTGGTTATAATTGACATTTTCAGGGCAACATCCGCTATCTGTTACGGTATTGAAAATGGGGCCCAGGCAATTATCCCTGTTGCTGAAGTAGAGGAATGCCTGGCCTATAAAGAAAAATATCCGGCCTGCCTTGTAGCTGCTGAACGTAATGGCGAAGTAGTTACTGGTTTTGATTTCGGCAACTCGCCATTTTCATATACGGCTGATAAGGTTTATGGGAAAACGGTAGTGCTAACTACTACCAATGGTACGCAGGCCTTACATCTTTCGCGTAAGGCTAAACACATTCTGATAGGGTCGTTCCTTAATCTTACCGCTTTGTGCGATAGGTTAAAAATAATTAATGATAATGTGCTGTTGGTTTGTGCCGGGTGGAAATTTAACTTTAACCTGGAAGATACTTTGTTTGCAGGTGCAGTTGTGGATCAGCTGAAAGATAGCGGCTACCGGTTGGATGATCCGGCCATTGCGGCGAACGACTTGTACCGGTCAGGCAAAAATAATATCAGTGCATACCTGAAAAAAACATCGCACGCCGAACGCCTTAAACAATTAGGTATTGAGGAGGATATTGCCTTTTGCCTGCAAACCGACATTACAACGGCCATCCCCGTGTTGCGTGGTGATAAGCTGGTGAAGTTTTAGGCTTTGTGCTAAAACAACTGATGCCACTGGCGCGCTCCTGCCATCAGCTGCTAAGCCAGGCGTTTAC
>CAZZVY010000069.1:0-1307 GCA_964657585.1 uncultured Mucilaginibacter sp.
TATCAGGCCCCGCGTACATCAACTGAAACAACATTATCGGAGATCTGGCAGGAGTTATTGGGAGTAGAGCGGGTAGGCATCTATGATAATTTTTTTGAGCTGGGCGGCCATTCGCTGCTGGCCATGCGGGTAGTATCGGCCATCAGGCGCACGCTGAATGTAGAACTGAATATCCGCGACCTGTTCGTGCACCCGGCTATAGCGAGTTTAGCCGCTTACCTGGAAGAACACAATACAGGATTGTTACGCCCGCCGATAGTGCCGGGGGAACGCCCGGAATATATCCCGCTGTCCTTCAGCCAGGAACGCTTATGGTTCATAGATAAACTGGAAGGCAGCGCCCAATACCACTTACCGGCGGTACTGAGGCTAAAAGGCAAGGTAGACCAGGCAGGGCTGGAAGCTGCCTTCAAGCAGGTAATTGACCGCCACGAAATATTGCGTACGGTATTGCTGGAACATGAAGGACTGGGCTATCAGCAGGTAAGAACAGCCGACAACTGGCAGCTGCATATCACAGCAGCACCCGATACATCACAGCTGCCTGCCTATATCAGGGAACTGACCAGCCAGCCGTTTGAACTAAGCAAAGACTATATGCTGCGGGCCGATCTGATCAGCCTGGCCGAGGAAGAACATCTGGTAGTGATCACCCTGCACCATATCGCCTCAGATGGCTGGTCGACCTCCATACTGGTCAAAGAAATAATGGAACTGTATGCGGCCTATGTAGAAAAGCGCAAGGCCAAACTGCAAACATTACCTATCCAATACGCGGACTATGCGATCTGGCAGCGGGGTTACCTGCAGGGCGAAGCACTGGACAATAAGCTGAGCTACTGGACGGAAAAGCTGGCAGGGGTATCACCATTGGAACTGCCGGCAGACCATGCCCGCCCGGCAATAATGGGCACGGCAGGGGCTATACAGGCGTTTACCATCAGTAAAGAGATAACCAAACAAATGCAGGCCTTGAGCCAGGAACATGGGGCAACGTTGTACATGGCGCTATTGTCGGCATTTAACATCCTGTTATCACGTTACAGCGGACAGGAAGACATCTGCGTAGGCAGCCCGACGGCAGGGCGTCAGCAGCAGGAAGTGGAAGGGCTGATCGGGTTCTTTGTAAACACCCTGGCCCTGCGCAGCAACGTAAGGGGCGATATGACGTTCAGCGAACTGCTGGAGGAAGTAAAGACAACCACGCTGGAAGCCTACAACCACCAGGAAGTGCCTTTTGAGAAGGTGGTGGAACTGGTTACAAAGGAAAGAGACATGAGCAGAAGCCCGGTATTCCAGGTAATGTT
>CAZZVY010000069.1:1407-13273 GCA_964657585.1 uncultured Mucilaginibacter sp.
AACTGGTTACAAAGGAAAGAGACATGAGCAGAAGCCCGGTATTCCAGGTAATGTTCAGTTTGCAGAACACGCCTCCTATACCCGTATTAAAGCTTGGCGGGGCAACATTATCTATCGAGGATTATGAACGTACAACCGCCAAATTTGATCTCAGCTTTTATATAATCGAAACAGCAAATGGTTTACAAGGCATAGTAGAATACAGAACCGATCTGTACGAGAAAGAAAGTATAGCACGGATGATCAGCCACTATGTGAACCTGCTTAACGATATCGCAATATCGCCAGGCAAGCAAGCAGGCCAATTAAAATTAATTAGCACAGTGGAAGAATATCAGTTGCTGAAAGATTTTAATGACACTGAAGCTTATTATCCTAAGGATAAAAATATTGTCAGTTTATTTGAAGATCAGGCACGAACATCGCCCGACGCCATAGCTGTACAGTTTGAAAGTAACGCGTTGACCTATAAAGAACTAAACGAGCGATCAAATCAGTTAGCTCATCACCTGCAGAACAAAGGTGTAAAAGCGGAAACGCTGGTTCCTATTTGCCTGGAGCGTAGCTTGGAAATGATAATTGGTATAATAGGTATACTAAAGGCTGGTGGCGCTTACGTACCTATCGACCCGGAATATCCGGCCGAGCGTATTAATTATATGTTGGAAGACACCGCCGCAACACTGGTAGTAAGCAGCAAGGCAAGTCGTAATAAATTATCTGGAAATTTATCAGTAACTATCATAGCGCTGGATGAAGGTGAAAAATTAATCCAACAGGAAAAAAGTACTAACCCAACAACTGTCATTAAACCTGACAATTTAGCTTATGTAATATATACTTCAGGTTCAACCGGTAAACCTAAGGGTGTAATGGTTGAGCACGATGCACTGAATAACCGTCTAAACTGGGCTAAGAATTATTTTAATATAACCGAAAAGGATAACATCCTGCAAAAAACCACTTTCTGTTTTGATGTATCTGTTTGGGAACTTATCCTGCCTTTAATTACCGGTGCCAGCCTGGTCTTTGCAATACCCGGCGGACAAGCTGATAATGAGTATCTGAAAGCCATTATTGATAGCCAAAAAATAACAATGATGCATTTTGTGCCATCAATGTTAAGTGCTTTTATGGCCGATATAGTAACAGGAGATTGTAAGGGGCTTAAAAATGTGGTTTGCAGCGGTGAGGCTTTAAACACTTCACAAGCAGAGCTATTCAGGGAAAAATTGCCTTACGTAACACTGCACAATCTATACGGCCCTACCGAAGCTGCTATAGATGTAAGCTATTGGACATTGAACAATGAACAGGCAGCTATTGAGGTTGTCCCTATCGGCAAGCCGGTAGATAATACTAAATTACATATACTTGATAAGCAGGGGAAATTAGTGCCGATAGGCGTACCCGGCGAACTATATATCGGTGGCATACAAGTGGCTCGTGGTTACTTAAACCGCCCGGAGTTAACAATGGAGCGGTTTATTAATGATCCTTTCAGTAAGCAAACAGGCGCACGCCTATACAAGACCGGAGATTTGGCCAAATGGCTGCTTGACGGTAATATAGAATACTTAGGTCGTATGGATGACCAGGTGAAGATACGGGGATACCGTATTGAACTTGGCGAGATAGAAAGCGTGCTTGAAATGAGCGGTTTGGTAAAACAGGCAGTAGTGACAGCCCGAACAGATAACAATGGAACTAAACGGCTGATTGGTTATGCAGTTCCTGATGTTGAGTTTGATAAAACATCAATCATAGCTTACTTGCATTCCAAAATACCGGAATATATGGTACCTGCATTATGGGTAACACTGGATAATATACCCTTAACATCTAATGGAAAAACCAATAAAAAAGCATTACCAGAGCCTGAATTGACGGTTATAACTGCCGGTTATGTTGAACCACGTACGCGTACCGAACTTGCACTGGCAGAGGTATGGCAGGAATTATTGAGCGTTGAAAAAGTTGGCATTTATGATAATTTTTTTGAACTGGGCGGCGACTCTATACTGATCATACAAATGGTAAGTCGTATGAGGCGTTTAGGCTACATAATGCAGCCTAAAGATGTTTTTAATTATAAGGACATAGCTGCACTTGCCGATTTAATAGATCGTGATACTGAAAATGCAGTTACAGGCGAACAAGGCATATTAAGCGGTTCGTTTGGATTAACGCCTATACAATCGTGGTATCTGGAAAGTGAACCAGCAGATATTTCACACTTTAATCAGAGCGTACTGCTGCAGATAGATAAAATTATTAGTGCCGAAATACTGCAATCGGCGTTTGAGCAGTTGGTATCTCAGCATGATGTATTGCGCTTGAAATTTAAAAAGATTATAGGGGTATGGCAGCAGGAGTATGGAACTGCGCGTTTACAATTGGCAACGGATGATATAAGCGACTTGCAAAACAGCGAAGGCTTAGCCGGGGCTATAAAGGAAAAAGCTAACCGGTATCAGAAAAACCTTGCTATAGAACAAGGGCGTATGTTGGGAGTGGTGTTGATAAAAACTCCGGCACAAGAGCAGTTTAACCGTTTATTAATAATAGTACATCATCTTGCGGTTGATGGTGTATCGTGGCGCATCTTACTTGAAGATCTGGAACAACTGTTGAACGGATATATGAATGGCAGGCAGCCATTGTTAGGCTCCAAAAGTAGTTCTTACAGGCAATGGCAATCAGCATTAGTAAATTACAGCAAAAGCCGCGGATTGTTGGGTCAAAAATCTTACTGGGAACATACTTCAGGCAGCTATATATCCTTACCGGAAGACATAGCGTATAAGGATAAGTTGTTGGTGAAGGATATGTGTGACCACAAAGTTACGCTTGGGACAGAATTTACACGTTATTTATTGCAGGATATTCCGAAGGTTTATCATACGGAAATGAATGACATTTTATTAAGTGCCCTATGCGCAACCTTATGCGAATGGGCAGGTACATCAAATGTGGTAGTAGGCCTTGAAGGTCATGGACGTGAATATATATCGGCAGAGATTGATAGCAGCAGGACAATGGGCTGGTTTACAAGTTTATACCCTGTATTATTAAGACAAGGAGTTGATATGGGTACACTTATAAAAGGTGTAAAAGAAGATTTGAGACGTATACCTGATAAAGGTTTGGGTTATGGTGTACTAAAATATATTGACAGAGCCGCTAAGTTGCAGGGTCGCGATCCTTGGGATATTATATTTAATTATCTGGGGCAACTGGATACAATAGTTGGATCAAGTGACTGGATAAAAGCAGCAGAGGAATCAGGTGGGTTAATGATAAGTAAAGAACAGTTATCAAGCGCCAGGCTTTTAGTAAACAGTCATATTTCAGGCGGCGAATTGGTATTACGCTGGAGTTATAGCACTAAACATTATAATAAAAACACGATCAGCAAATTAGCTGACGATTATATTAAACAGTTAATGCGGTTAATTAATCACTGCCAGGAACAGGGTAAATCCGGTGTGGTGTACACCCCAGCAGATTACGGGCTGGGTGATGAGGTCACTTATGAGGAATTGGATCGTTTCTTAGAAGATGATAGTGATGATAGCATTTTAAGTTTTTAATTGAGTAAGTTTAAAGCATGGAACTAAAAGAATTTATCGCAAAGCTTGAAAAAATGAATTTTTCTTTATCCGTAAAGGAAGGAAATTTGCTTTTAAAAGGCGATAAAACTAAGTTAAGTACCGCTGAAACAGAAGCCATAAAATCTAACACTGAAGTAATAGATTTTATTAAAGAGCATAAAGATAAACTTATAGATTATCTCACTTTATTTCCCGAATTATCGTCTAAAAAAAGCAAGGATATTGTTTCTGTATATAAGTTAAGCAGCTTACAGCAGGGCATGCTATTCCATGGTTTATATGATAATTCCGGAAGTTACATAGAGCAGTTTGGGTTTGACGTAGTAAACATTAATACAAGTATATTGCTGGCAAGCTGGGATGAAGTAATAAAAAATCACAGTATTTTAAGAAGTGCCTTTTTTCATGATGCTTTCAGCATACCTGTACAATGCGTTTTCCGTAATGTAAAACTCCCGGTGGAGGAACTGGATTACAGAGGAATACCAACGGAAGCGCAAAAGATTGCATTAAAAGAATATGAACTTGTTAACCGGGCCAGGGGTTTTGATTATAAAACGCCACCGTTAATAAGATTGGGCCTGATCCGGCTGGCAGAAAACCGTTACCGGATGTTTTGGACCTCGCACCATTTATTGTTCGATGGCTGGTCGTTGCCGGTAATGATGGAGGAGTTTTTAACAACTTATGAGCTTTTGTTATCCGGAAAGCCCTTGCCGACTATACAGGAGGATAAGTATGAGGATTATATCCGTTTTCTGGAACGAAAGGATAAAAATGCGGAAGAAGCCTACTGGCGTAATTATTTACAGGGCGTAACACGTGGCACGCTGCTGCCATTTGTAAGATCGGCAGAACGTACGAAAGTAGGGGGCACTTATGATGTTGCCTCTTTTACATTAAACCATGCTGTCACAGCCCGTATATATGAGTTTGTAAAAGCCCATCATGTTACTATCAACACACTCATGCAAGGCATATGGGCCTGGCTGCTGCATAAATATACTAATGAAACAGATGTAATTTATGGCGCCATAGTATCGGGCCGTCCGCCTGAATTGCAAAATGTAGAGAAAAGGGTTGGAATGTTTATTAATACACTTCCATTCAGGGCTGTTTTTGACGAAAATGCCGACATAGTAACGTGGTTACAGAGCCTGCAAATAGATCAGGTATCATCGCGTCAATATCAAAATACCGGTTTACAGGATATTAAAGATTGGATAGGAATAAAAGGTGATCTGTTTGACAGTATTTTGGTTATTGAAAATTATCCGGTCAATAAATTGGTCAGTTCGGCTAAATGGTCGTTAAAGATAGAAAATGTTGAATTCTATGATCAAAATAATTACCCATTAACGGTTGCTGTAAGTACTTCTGAAGAGTTAGGCGTAAGTTTTACCTTTAACACTGATATACTGGATAAAGCATACATACTTAATATCAGAGATCAGTTTGAACATGTATTGTTGCAGATCACAGGCAGTTCTGCTATCACCATACATGATATACAGTTATTAACACAAGCACAAGAACAGGCAGCGCTTTATGAATTTAACAATACTTTAGCTCCTTACCCGGCAGATAAAAGCATTGTTGAAATGTTTGAACTTAGGGTTAAAGACGCTCCCGGGACTGCAGCCCTTGTTTTTGGTAAAGTGGAACTAACCTATGCCGAACTTAATGACCGCGCTAATCAGTTGGCCCGTTTTTTAACAGGGAAGGGAATAAGGGCAGAAACACTTGTGCCTATTTGTATTGAGCGCGGCCCATTGATGATAATAGCGATAATGGGCATATTAAAAGCAGGCGGCGCTTATGTACCTATAGACCCTGATTACCCGCATGAGCGTATAGTCTTTATGCTTGATGATACTAAGGCAGGGCTGGTGCTAAGCAGCAAGGAGTGCAGTGCAAAAATCCCGTCAGCAGTGGCTGCCGTAATAGCCCTGGATGAAGACTTGGACGAAATAAATACTTTAAGCACTGATAATATTGCGTTAAAACCCAACCCAGCAAACTTAGCCTATGTTATTTTTACCTCAGGCTCCACAGGCCAGCCAAAAGGTGTGCTGATTGAACATGGCGGCGTAGTTAACCTTGCAGTTAGCCAGGCCCGGGATCTGCAGCTGAAACCTGGAATGCGTACTCTGCAATTTGCATCATTTGGCTTTGACGCTTCGTGTTATGAGATATTCAACACTCTTTTAAGCGGTGGATGCCTGGTATTATGCACCAAAGAAGATTTGCTTTCGGCAGAAGGGTTTAGTAGGCTGGTAGCCAATCAGAAAGTTGAAGTAGCAGTACTGCCAACATCATTCCAGCAAACTATTAATAATAGTACCATCGCAATGCTCCGTACCGTTGTATCGGCCGGAGAAGCTTTGAATGAAGCTACAGCGTTAAATATGCTTAAATTGGGGGTACGGGTAATTAACGCCTACGGGCCTACCGAAACTACCGTTTGTGCCAGCCTTTCTGATGAACCTATCCGCCCTAATAATTTGGTTACTATAGGGAAACCTATTGCAAACACACAGATATACATCCTTAACGGAGATGAGACATTATGCGCTGCAGGCGTTACCGGAGAGATCTGCGTAGCCGGTGCAGGTTTAGCCCGCGGTTACCTGAACCGTCCGCAACTGACCACGGAAAAGTTTATACCCAACCCGTTCAATAATAAACCGGGGGCAACTTTATACAAAACCGGAGATTTAGGCAGGTGGCTGCCGGATGGTAACATTGAATACGTAGGAAGAATAGATGACCAGGTAAAGATACGCGGTTACCGCATAGAGTTGGGCGAAATAGAAAGTGTTTTAAATAGTTGTGAATACGTAAGCCTTAGCGTAGTGCTGGCAAAAGAAGATAAGCAAGGTAATAAGCGCCTGATAGGTTATGTTGTACCTGCCGGTAAGTTCAACAGGGATGCAATTGAAGATTATTTAGCTGCTAAGCTGCCTGATTACATGGTACCAGGCCTTTGGGTAGAAATGGAGCGGATGCCGCTGACCATGAACGAAAAAATAGACAGAAAAGCATTGCCAGACCCGGAAACGATAACGAAAACAGCCGGTAGCGTAGCCGCGCGAAATGAGACGGAAGAAAAACTTAAACAGATATGGGAAGAGGTACTGGAAATAGATAATATAGGGGTAGATGACGATTTTTTTGATATTGGCGGACATTCGCTTTTAGCAATACGTATGATATCGGCCATACGCAAAGCCTTTGGATCAGAAATACCAATAAACGATGTGTTTGATTATCCTACAATTGCATTATTAGCTACTCGCTTAACAGTTAAACCAACTGAAGAAAGATTGGCATTAATTGAAAAAAAATCACCACGTCCGCATCATATCCCTTTATCATTTAGCCAGGAACGTTTATGGTTTATTGACAGGCTGGAAGGCAGTATTCAATACCACTTGCCGGCGGTATTAAGAATAAAAGGAAGCCTTAATAAAAAAAGCTTGGATGCCGCATTAAGAGAAGTGATTAACCGCCATGAAGTACTTCGATCCGTAATTCTTGAGCATGAGGGAATTGGTTACCAGCACATCAGGGATGCGGCAAATTGGGCCTTAGGTGTAAAAGGGCCATCAGACTATAACAATGATAGCGCCTTTTTGCCGGTATATATACAAGGGCTTACAAGCCGGCCTTTTGACCTGAGTTTGGACTATATGCTACGGGCCGACTTGATATCTATTGATCCGCAAGACCATTTATTGGTAATCACCCTGCACCACATTGCTTCCGACGGCTGGTCTACCTCAATTATGGTTAAAGAGGTAATAGAGATTTATAGCGCGTATATAGAAAATCGTTTGCCGGAGGTTGCAGTACTGCCAATACAATATGCAGACTATGCGATCTGGCAGCGCAATTATATGCAGGGTGATGTGCTGGAAAAAAAGCTTAGTTACTGGGAGAATAAATTAGCGAATGTATCGCCAATTAAATTACCTGTAGACTATTCCCGGCCGGTAGTTATGGGCAACGCAGGCACAACTTATGGATTTACAATACCGAAAGAACTATATGATGGATTATTGGATTTAAGTCATACCCATGGGGCTACGCTTTTTATTACGTTGCTGTCTGCATTTAATGTATTGCTTTATCGTTACAGCGGACAGAATGATATTTGCGTTGGTACTCCTGTTGCAGGCCGTCAGCAACAAGAGGTTGAAGGGTTAATTGGCTTTTTTGTAAATACATTGGCTTTAAGAAATAATGTAAGTGATACGATAACATTTGCTGAATTGCTTAGCGAAATTAAAAACACCACATTAGAGGCATACAATTACCAGGATGTGCCGTTTGAAAAGATTGTAGATACGGTCGTCAAAACCCGGGATATGAGCCGTAGTCCGCTATTCCAGGTATTATTCAGCCTGCAAAATACGCCTGCAATCCCTGAATTGCGTTTGGGGGAAACTAAATTATATACAGAGTATTATGGGTATTCAACGTCGGCTTTTGATTTAAGTTTATTTCTGTCTGAATCAACCGATGGTTTGCGTGCTAATATAGAGTACAGTACTGAGTTATATCAATCGGAAACAATTGAGCGGATGGCCCAGCATTATATGATGTTGCTTGATGCAATTGTTGCCGACCCTTATCAGAAAGTTGGTTTATTGCAATTGGTTAACCTGGCAGAAAATCAACGATTGATGCATCAGTTCAACAACACCTATGTAAATTACCCGACAGATAAAACGGTTGTTGCCCTGTTTGAAGAACAGGCAGCTAAAACTCCTGATAATGTAGCTTTGATATTCCAGGGTACAACTTTAAGCTACAATGAACTTAATCAACAAGCCAACAGATTGGCTAATTACCTGCGAAGTATTGGAGTAGAGACTGAAACCCTGGTGCCATTGTGTACCAACAGGGGCTTTGATATGATAATTGGTATATTGGGGATAATGAAAGCCGGCGGTGCTTATGTACCTATTGATCCTGAATTTCCACAAGACAGGATAGATCATATGCTGGACGACATTCAGGCATCTTTTATAGTATTGAACGAAAATGTTAAAGAAAAATTCAGCAGCGCTTCAGCCATAATAATTAACCTGGATGGTGATAATAAATTTATCGGAAAACAATCGGTACAGAACCTGTCATTAAAACCATCAATTCACCAGTTGGCGTATGTAATGTATACTTCGGGTTCAACCGGCCGCCCCAAGGGGGTAATGATAGAGCATGGTAATTTGCTTAATTACAGTTTAGCATTTAAAAATTACTGTGAAATATCAGAAACAGATAGAGTATTACAGCAATCATCAGTATCCTTTGATACATTGTGCGAAGAGCTATACCCTTCTTTAATATCAGGCGCCGGTGTTATTATTGTTAAAGAGGGCGGTAAAGATATTGACTCTATTAAGAATCATATTGAAAATGAAGGCGCTACAATGTTATGTACAACTCCAACGGTTGTAAAATGGTTAAATAAAGAATTAACAATTACTGGCGCATTAAGATATATAGTAAGTGGCGGCGAAGCAATGTCCGTTCTGCATATAAACAACCTTTATTCAAAAGTTAAAGTAATTAACAATTATGGGCCAACCGAGGCTACGGTATGTGTAACATTTAATAAAATTGATAATTTAGACAAAGCATCGTTAATAGGCAAACCTATTGCTAATACAAAAATCTATATTTTAGATAATAACCGGCAACTACTGCCAATTGGTATACCAGGCGAAATTTGCATAGGCGGCTCACAGGTTGCACGGGGATATTTAAACCGCCCTGAGTTAACTGCGGATAAATTTATCAAAGATGTTTTCAGTGATGATGCTGGCAGTCGTTTATATCGCACAGGCGATATGGGACGTTGGCTGGAAGACGGCAATATTGAATACCTGGGCAGGATTGACGACCAGCTAAAGGTACGGGGGTATCGTATTGAACCCGGAGAAGTTGAAAATGTACTTGAGCACAGTGGCATGATAAAACATGCTGTAGTTACGGCAAAAGATGATGCTAACGGTAACAAACGCCTGATAGCTTACGTAATAACAGAAAGGGATTTTGATAAAGGGCTGTTTATTGAGTATCTGCAAAGCAAACTGCCGGATTACATGATACCGGCTGTGTGGATACCGCTTGATAGCATGCCCCTCACTGCAAACGGGAAGGTGGATAAAAAAGCGCTGCCCGATCCGGAAGTGACAGTAGCAACTACAACCTACGTTGCACCGCGTAATGATACCGAAAGTGCGCTGGCAGAAATATGGCAGGAATTATTAAATGTGGAACGGGTGGGTGTATACGATAACTTTTTTGAATTAGGCGGCCACTCATTGCTTGCAATGCGTGTAGCGGCATACATTGAGCGAAAGCTTCAGGTATCTGTTGCAATTCATGTGTTGTTCCAATTCGCTACAATAAATGATTTAAGTAAATATATCGAAATTAAAATAAAGCCTTCCTCTAAAGTGGAAAACAATACATCATTTAAATTTTTAGACGTATAATTGTATAATAAGAAGCCTAAATTAAAGACCAGGGTTAGAAGCGTATATATGGAAGGATTGTTTACTAAAGCTGTTGATATATTATATACTGCTAAGCAGAATGGTGTAGAAATTGTTTTAAATAACGGGCGGCTTCAATTAAAATTTCCTGAAGACAGGAGTATTGACGATAATTTACTTAATGATATAAGGGTTAACAAGGCATTAATTATTGATTTCCTTAGTAATTCTGTAAACAATAACGATGTTTATGATACTATACCGGTTTTCGACAGAAAAACTACAAAAATAATTCCTCTGTCTTTCAGCCAGGAACGTTTATGGTTTATAGATAAGTTAGAAGGTGGGGCAACATATAACAGTCCCGCAGTACTTCGTTTGCATGGTAGTATAAATGCCGCGGTATTAGAAAGGTCTTTAAAGGAAATATTAACCCGTCATGAGGTTCTCCGTACGGTATACAAAGAACAGGATGGTTATGTTTATCAATACATTAAAGATTGTTCTGATTGGAAAATGACATTGATAGACCAGCCAGTCTACAAGGATGATCAGGTTAGCTTAAAACAATTAATAACCGACCTTATAAATCAAAGGTTTGATCTTTCTGCAGACTATATGCTGCGTGCTTCCCTGATAACTACCGCAGAAGACGAACATGTGCTTGTGGTTACAATGCACCACATAGCTTCTGATGCCTGGTCAATGTCAGTTATTGTTCGTGAGGCTGCCGCATTGTATAATGCTTACCTGCAGGGCCGCCAAAGCCCTTTATCTCCGCTAAAACTTCAATATGCAGATTATGCCGTATGGCAGCGGGATTATTTACAAGCGGAAACTTTGCAAAAAAAGATACATTACTGGCAGGATAAACTGTGGGATGTGCCTCCGTTGGTGTTACCGTCAGACTTTGTGCGCCCGGTTGCGTTAAGTATACGCGGAGAAAGTGTCCATTTTAACATAAAAAAAGAACAGTTAACCGCTCTTTATGCATTAAACCAGCAGCAGGGGGTAACACTGTTTATGAGTTTGCTGGCGATATTTAAAGTATTACTGTACCGTTATAGCGGACAAGAGGATATTTGCGTTGGTACATCAATAGCTAATCGCCCCAAGAGGGAGTTAGAAGACCTGGTCGGCTTTTTTGTTAATACACTGGCCCTTAGAGATAAGGTAAGCAGCGATATCACTTTTATAGAATTATTGCAAGCGGTAAGAGCTACCACATTAGAAGCCTATGAACATCAGGACCTGCCATTTGAAAAAGTAGTAGAAACGGTAGTTAAAGAAAGGGATGCCAGCCGCACTCCATTATTCCAGGTAATGCTGGTATTGCAGAACACCCCTGAAGTGTCAAAATTAAATTTAGGTGATGTAAGTATAAGCGGAGAACAAGCAGCACAAGATATATCGAAATTTGAATTAACATTATTTGTATTTGAATTGCCTGATGAGCTGCGTATCCAGATTAATTACTCAACAGATCTGTATAGTGAGGAAACCATTAAGCGTATGGCTTCTCATTTTGAGCAGTTGGTAATTTCTGTAATAGCAGCGCCAGATAAAAAAATAAGCTTACTACCAATGATCAGCAGCGCTGAAGAGCGTAAGCTGAAAACCTTTGCCCGCCAGTCCGATCCTTATTCCGACCTTCGAAGCGTAGTTTCATTATTTAGGGAGCAGGTGGCGAAGCAGTCGACAGGGACGGCGGTGTTATTTGAAGGGTCCGAGCTGAGTTACCGG
>CAZZVY010000070.1:0-13067 GCA_964657585.1 uncultured Mucilaginibacter sp.
TCTGTCATAAGCACTTAACTAACTCCACCATATGAATTTTTATAAAAATGTTGCCGCCGTTGCAACAATATCATGCGTATTTATTTTAAGCGCCTACAAAACCGTAGCCCCGTTACCCAAGCACCCGGACCCTGTATATGATAATATGGACCGCTCGGTTAAGCCCGGTGATAATTTTTTCATGTATGCTAACGGCGGCTGGCTGAAACGCAACCCTATACCTGCCGCCTACTCCAGCTGGGGCATAGGTAACGTGGTACAGGAAGATATTCGAGGGCGCCTGCTGAAAATTAATGAAGATGCTTTAAAAGCCAACGCGCCGAAAGGTACGGCTACCCAAAAAATAGGCGACTTTTTTTACAGCGGCATGGATACCATAAACATTGAAAGATTGGGCATTGAACCCATAAAGGCGCAACTGGAGATGATTGACCATGCACAAAGCGTTAAAGATGTGCTTGATGCATCAGCAACACTATCTACCCTGGGCGTACGGGGTATGATAAGCGCACGTGTAGGACAGGACGACAAAAACAGCTCAAAAATGATCCTGCAACTGGGACAGGCCGGTTTGGGTTTGCCTAACCGCGACTACTATTACAAAACAGATGCCCGTACCGCCCGCATCAGGAATGATTACATGGCCAACCATTTGCCTGCTATGCTTAAACTATCGGGCTGGGATGAGGCAACGGCCAGGGCCGGGGCAGAAAGCGTGTTTAAAATTGAAAAGTTTTTAGCCGACAGCAGCCGCAAGCTGGAAGATATGCGCGACCCGTACCGAAATTATAATAAAATGACGGTGGCTAAACTGAACAGCCTTACACCGGCCATTAACTGGAATATAGTTTTCAAGCAAATGGAATATCAACCGGTAGACAGCGTAATAGTGGGGCAGCCGGAATATTACCGGGCGTTAAACAAAGCACTGGCCATTTTTGGCATTAATGACTGGAAGGCATACCTGCGCTGGAAAGTTGTATCGTCATATGCACCCTACCTTAATACCGCGTTTGAAGATGAGAACTTCCGTTTCAGCGGGAAATTGCTGGCGGGGCAAAAAGTACAGTTACCGCGAATAAAAAGGGTAATTGACACTGAAAACCAGCTGATGGGCGAATTACTGGGCCAGTTGTTTGTGAAGGAATATTTCCCGCTGGCGGCAAAAGAGCGGTATAATATTATGGTTGAGGCCATACGCCAGGCCTATAAAGAACACATAGAAAAACTGGACTGGATGAGTGCCGCCACCAAACAAAAGGCACTGGTTAAATTAAACGCCATACATCCAAAGGTGGGTTATCCTGATAAATGGAAGGATTTTTCAACCCTGGATATCGATCGCTTATCCTATGCAGGCAATATTATGAGGGCCAGGCATTGGGCATACTTAATCAATGTAAATAAGCTTGGCAAGCCGGTTGACCATAAGGAATGGAATATGACGCCGCAAACTTATAACGCCAATTACAGTCCCTCTAACAACGAGATCACTTTACCTGCAGCACAGTTTTTGATACCAGGCGTTAAAGATGCTGATGTAGACGATGCGGTAGCTTATGGTTATGCGGCCGCCTCAACTATCGGGCACGAAATTACGCACGGGTTTGATGACGAAGGCCGGCAATATGATGCCAAAGGCAACCTGAAAAGCTGGTGGACGCCCCAGGATTCGGCCAAGTTCACGAAGCGCGCACAGATGCTGGTCGATCAGTTTAATGGTTACGTAGTATTAGATAGCCTGCACGTTAATGGCAAAGCCACGCTTGGTGAAAACATTGCCGACCTGGGCGGAATAGTTTTAGGCATTGATGCTTTTAAAAAGACAAAACAATATAAAGAAGGTAACCCTATAAACGGGTTAACACCTATGCAGCGTTTCTTTTTGGGTTATGCCCTTGGCTGGTTGGGCCAGATGCGCGATGAAGCTTTAGCCGGTCGTATCATGACGGATGTACACTCCCCCGGCTTTTTGCGTGTTAATGGGCCGTTTACTGATGTGCCCGAATTTTATAGCGCCTTCCATATTAAAAAAGGCGATAAAATGTGGCTTGACCCGGATAAAAGGGTGAGGATATGGTAGTGATCAGTTGAGCAGTGATTAGAGATTGTTTTTATCATCATTATTAGCTTATGCACAATAAGGCTGATTCTTTAATCAAATATTAATGGTACAGGCATTACAGCAATACTGGCACCAGTTAAGCTGGCTGGAGGTGATAGCGGTAATTACGGGACTGCTTTGTGTTTACCTGGCCGCTATCAATAATATCTGGAACTGGCCGGTGGCCATTATCAGCACGGCTATCACTATTTATGTAATGGCCAAACAGGCCCTTTATGCCGATATGCTGCAATACACCTATCTAACAGTCATCAATATTTATGGGTGGTATTTTTGGAGCCGGAAACAGGGCGGTGAAATAAAAAAGCCGGTTATCCGCATCAGCAATAAACAAATTTTATGGACGTTGTTTGCCGCGGCTTGTATTACCCCTGCGCTGGGTTATACCCTTATCACCTTCACTGCCCGGTTACATTACCGGCCGCCTGCCTATCCTTACCTTGACAGTTTTTGTACCGTAGTAAGCTTAGCCGCGCAGGTGTTTTTAGCCCGGAAAATATTGGAAAACTGGCTGTTATGGATATTTGTTGACCTCATTTATGTATGCATCTATGCCTTAAAGGGGTTGGAAGCCTACGCCTTTATGTTTGCTGTGTACATAGTTATAGCCCTGTTGGGTTATATGGACTGGCGGAAGGATTATAGTAACCAGCTCCAGCGCCTGTCCCAGCGTTAGCCCTACGGGTAGCAAGCGTATATGGGGATAACTAATGCAATTGCCATATAGTTAATGATGGTATTACCACATATAAATATCATCTTTATAAAACCAATTATTAGTTATATGAAACTGCAAAAACTACTGCTGCTTGCTGCAGGTACACTCTTGTTATCAGGTTTCACCATTATTAACCTTACTGATGATGGATTTAAACCCATGTTTAACGGTAAGAACCTGGATGGATGGGAAGGTGACCCTAAATACTGGCGTGCAGAGAACGGGGAAATTATTGGTGAGGTTACCCCTGAAACGATACTAAAGGTAAATACCTTTTTGATCTGGAAAGGCGGCCACCCCGCTGATTTTGAGATAAAGGTGAATTACAGAATATCGTCAAAGGGGAACAGCGGCGTAAATTATCGCAGTGTACGTGTGGATAGCCTGCCTTATGCGCTTAAAGGTTACCAGGCCGATATAGATGGCAAGGACAAATATAACCTGGGCTATCCGCGTTATTCGGGACAAAACTATGAGGAACGAGGACGGCAGTTCCTGGCGCTGCGCGGGCAAAGGACTGTAATAGAAAACGGCAAACCAAAGGTAGTCGATTCGTTAGGAACAAAAGAAGAACTGCTTAAAAGCATTAATTATGACGGCTGGAACGAACTGCATATTATTGCCAAAGGCAATAATATGAAACATTACCTTAATGGCAAACTGATGAGTGAGGTAACAGATAATGATGCAGCCAACCGTAAAATGGATGGACTGATAGGTGTACAGGTGCACGTAGGGCCGCCAATGAAAATTGAGTTTAAGGATTTTATGATAAAGATGTTATAGCTTTGATGAGGCAATACGGAATTAATCATGCCTTATTGACCTCAACCCATCATTAGCTGATCGGGCGCATCCGCTTTGCAAGCAGGCGCTAATGGTTTAGCATACCAGTGCTTCTCTTTTTTTACTTCAGTCCTTACACTGTATCTTTACCGGTATGAAACCTGCCGAGATCAACATCAAATGGAAGGAATTGCAGGCCCGTATAGCTGCTGATTTTGATTCGGATATTCCGGATATTAAGGTATTGCTGTTCCTGATTGGTGTGCAGGAACTGGGGCAGGGGCCAAAAAAATTCAGCAAACGCCAGAAAGAAGAACTGATGCATATTGCTACCTGCAAGCTGTTCAGTATGATGGGGTTTTACGAACTGGAAGGTCAGGACCAGGATGGCTGGCCGCATTGGAAACTGGTAAAGCCCATTCCCAACTATACCTTGCTGGAACAGGAAATGACCATGAAATCGCTAATCATTAATTATTTTGAAGAAATAGACGGTTAATTATGAAGAGACTTTTTACCCTGGTTATACTTGTTGCATTTGTTGGTGCTGCATTTGCAGGGCCGCCTAAAAACCAATACATACGGATCAAAACGGCTTATGGCCAATGCATCATCCGCTTATATAACGAAACCCCCAACCACCGCGATAATTTTATTAAGCTGGCTAAAAAAGGTTTTTATAACGGAACGTTATTTCATAGGGTGATACAGAACTTTATGATACAGGGCGGCGACCCGGACTCAAAGAACGCTAAACCCGGTGCAGCGCTTGGGGACGGCGACCTGGGATACACCGTTCCTGCTGAATTTAAAGATACCCTGTTTCATAAACGGGGGGTATTAGCCGCCGCGCGTGATAACAACCCGGCAAAGGCATCAAGCGCCAGCCAGTTTTATATTGTAGAGGGAAAACGCTTAACCGATGATGACATGGACAAACTGGAGCAGGGCCGCCTGAAGGGATTTAAAATACCTGAATGGCAGCGGGCCATATACCGCTCGGTTGGCGGCACCGCCCAGCTTGACCATAATTATACGGTATACGGCGAGGTAGTGTCTGGCATTGATATGGTTGACCGTATCGCCGCCGTTAAGAAAGATGCCAAAGACCGCCCGCTGGAAGATGTGCCCATGACAGTGGAAGTTTTGAAAAAGAAGGAATGTAAGGAATTGGACAGGTTGCTGGGGATATAAAAAATGCCAAACTCGAATTATGCGTTGAGGAATAAATATTAAAGCTTTCAAAATTGACATTTCGGATTTCGAGCTCAAAAATGAAGATCATCACCTATAACGTTAACGGCATCCGCTCGGCCATTGGTAAAAACTGGCTGGCCTGGTTGCAGGCTACGGATGCAGATGTGGTTTGCTTGCAGGAAATTAAGGCCAGTCAGGATGTAATAGCAGAACTGCACCTTATTGAACAACTGGGCTATCAGCATTACTGGTTCCCGGCAGAAAAGAAAGGGTACAGCGGCACGGCTATACTGACCAAACAAACGCCAAACCACATTGAGTATGGTTGCGGCATAGCCGATTTTGACCGCGAGGGTCGAAACATCCGGGTAGATTTTGATGAGGTAGCTATAATGAGCGTTTACTTCCCCTCAGGTTCCAGCGGCGATGAACGGCAGATATTTAAGTTCCGTTTCCTGGACGAATTTGGCAAGTACTTAACCCTGTTAAAGGTAAATTGCCCCGACCTGGTGATCTGCGGCGATTATAATATCTGCCATCGGCCTATTGATATACACAACCCTAAATCAAACGCAAACTCATCCGGGTTTTTACCGGAAGAACGCGAGTGGATGGAAAACTTTATAGAATCTGGTTTTACCGATGCCTTCCGGCACCTGAACAAAGAACCGCACAACTATACCTGGTGGAGCTTCCGGGCCAATGCACGCGCAAAAAACCTGGGCTGGCGTATTGATTATACCATGGTAAGCACCCGGTTAGAACACCGTATCAAACGGGCGGCCATACTTTCCGAAGCAAGGCATTCAGACCATTGCCCGGTATTGCTGGAGTTGAGTTAAGTATTAAATAAAAAATTTCGGTATATAAATGAATAACGGAGATGCTTGGCAAATACATTACAACTTATCATTTCCACAGGCACATACACATTATATGGAAGTGGAGATGGTTGTCAGCCGAGTTGACCAGCCGTTTATCGATCTTAAAATGCCTGTATGGACACCCGGCTCCTACCTGGTGCGGGAATATGCCCGGAATGTGGAATCATTAACAGCCGAATATGATGGCAGGCGGTTATCAGCCCAAAAGATCAATAAAAACACCTGGCATATAATACTGAAGGGTGTAAATGCAGTAACTGTAAAGTACAGCATTTATTGCTTTGAGGTTTCGGTAAGGAACAATTTTGTAAATGCAGCACATGCGTTCGTGTCGGGCGCTAACACTTTTTTGTTCCCAGCAGGGAAACTGGCTAACTCCTCCACTATCCATATTAAGCCTTATAAATATTGGGATAAAGTATCTACCAGTCTTGATATGGTTAGTGATGACCCCTTTACGCTATATGCACCTAATTATGACTTGTTATATGATTCGCCTATTGAGATTGGCACACAGGACATCTTTGAGTTTGATGCAACTGGTGTACGCTACCAAGTAGCCATGTGCCTGGGCGGTAATTATGATAGAGTACGCCTGATAGCCGACCTGAGTAACATGGTTGAAAAAGAAACCGTAATTTTTGGCGAGAACCCCAACCGGCGTTATGTATTTATAGTGCATAATTATGCCAAAGGCAGCGGCGGGTTAGAACACTTGAGTTCGACAGTGTTAAGCCACCCGCGCGATGGTTACAGCGCCGAAGAGGATTATCAGCGGTTCATAGCCCTGGCCGCCCATGAGCATTTTCACCTATGGAACGTAAAGCGCCTGCGCCCGATAGCGCTTGGCCCTTTTGATTATGATGCTGAGAATTATACTACCGAGCTCTGGATCGCGGAAGGATTTACCAATTATTATGATAATCTGGTGGTACACCGAATGGGCTTATATACTACTCAAAACTATCTGGATACGCTTGCCAGGGATATTAACCTGGTAGAGAATACGCCGGGAAATAAAATACAGCCATTGTATGAAGCGAGTTTTGATGCCTGGATAAAGTTTTACCGGCCTAATGAGAATAGCGGTAACTCCACCATATCCTACTATAGCAAAGGTACTGTAATAGCTTTGCTGCTTGAACTGGAAATTATTAACAGCAGTGAAGGCAAATACAAGTTAGATGATGTAATGAAGTATATGTACACTGAGTTTTATATAAATAAAAAGCGCGGTTATACAGGTGAAGAATTTAAGCAAGGGCTTGAACGATTTGCAGGTAAACCGCTTGATGATATTTACGAAAAATATATTTATGGCCTGGACAATATTGATTATAATAAATATCTGGGCTATGCCGGTTATGAATTATTTAACGATTTGGCGCATAGTAATGAACCCACGTTAGGCATTGCCTTAAATAATGTGAATGGAAAACTGATTATTACTAAAGTTGTACGCAATAGCAGCGGCTGGATGGGCGGCCTCAATGTTAATGATGAGCTGATTGGTGTAGATGACCGGCCTTTTACAGGATTGGATATTGCACTGAATGGAAAAAAGCCGGGGGATACGTTAGTCATTAATGTTATGCGTGATATCTTACCCATAACATTAGCCATTAAATTGCGGGCTAATTCAATTGTAAATTATCAGATCAAAAGTTTAGTGATACCATCAGCGCAGCAAATAATGGTACGGAACTGTTGGTTAAGCCGCTTAAATACATAAAGCTATCTTATATACATATAGTTAAAAAATGTTAAAATATTATAGCCATTCATTTGGTTAATATATTTTTTTATATATTGCGCACTTATTCAAAGCTGGTTTCTACCAGCTATTGTGATAAGGTTTAGGTTGAAAGTCCCCGGCGGCGAGCGCTTAGGGGACTTTTATTTTACCAAATAATTTTTGTATAATTACCATAACCCGTTGATAGTTAATAATCTTCTCAACATTTTAAAACCATTTAAGGTATTTGAACTTATTATAATGAAAACATTTATTAACTAAAACATACTACCATGAGATCATTATTGTATATCATTGCGGTTATCCTTATTATAGGGTGGGCATTGGGTGTATTCATGTATTCGGCAACCGGTTTAATACACGTTTTGCTGGTAATTGCAATTATCGCCTTGATACTGGGGTTGATCAGAAGATCGCCCACTGTATAACAGTAAATTTTAAAATCCGGCAATCAGCCGGGTTTTTTTTGTTAGATATTGGTTGAATTACCAGCTTTCGCTTACCTTACAAGGTAATTTTAACATGATAATCAGTATACTGGCATTCGGAATTGCTAAAGATATATTCGGCGCACCTGCCATACAAATAGAGATGCGGGATAGTGCACTAACCGGAGACTTAAAAGTTGCCTTAGAAAGGCAATATCCCCGATTAAAACAGATCACATCATACTTATTAGCGGTTAATAATGAGTATGCCGGTGATAATATGCCATTAACTGAACAGGATGAAATTGCGGTTATACCGCCGGTAAGCGGGGGGTAGCCTGATTGTGTAAAAGGCTTTAATAATCACATAGTTATGCCCTTATTTTAAAGCCGTTAAATAGTTTCATGAATACCCATATCCACCTCTCCGGTAAACCTTTAAATATACAATTCTGTATAGATTGGGTTATGGAGCCCGGCTGCGGCGGCATCAATATTTTTATAGGCACTGTACGTAATATTACCAAAGGCAAACGGGTAGTACACCTGGAGTTTGAGGCTTACGAAAAAATGGCGATAAATGAAATGCAAAAACTGGCTGATGGGGCAATGGCCAAATGGCCTGTTCAGCGTATAGCTATCCATCATCGCACCGGCATTCTGGAGGTGGGCCAAGTGCCGGTGGTAATTGCCGTGGCTGCGGCGCATCGTGAGGCCGCTTTTGAGGCCTGCCGTTATTTGATAGACGCTTTGAAAAAGACCGTCCCTATCTGGAAAAAAGAAATTTTTGAAGATGGCGAAGTTTGGGTTTCGGCTACCCCCTGATCAGTTAATTATTGTTCAAGGGCTAATAACCTCTTTTGGTATGGTCAGATCAATTATATCTTCAAAATTAGCGCGCATTGTATAAGTTGTAGGCATTAATAAAATTTGCTCCGGATATAGTTTTCTTTTAAGGTTACCGGTATCCCACTTACCGTTATTGTTACTGTCATAAGTAATCCTTATCCGGTATTTACCGGCAATAAAATCGTTATAATTTATTGTGGCGCTTTTCTTTATAATATCGGTTCTGACTACCCTTTTACCTTCATTTAACAGCTCAATGATATAGCTTTTAGCCGTATCAGGAACCGTTACCCTTAAGGTGATGGTACCATAATTTTCAGGTTTATCTATTATAAAAGGTTTCACCAGCCGTTTGTTCCTTTCGCCATATATATTAGTGAATGTGCCTTCATTAAACGTTAACTGATAGCGGGCCTCCTGCCGCCAGCGGTATTTCATAACAAAGCGGCGTGTGCTTACCGGGTCTTTTGTTATAGTGAAATTGGTACGGGTTACTGAATCCTCAGTTAATATTATGCGCGAAGCATCTATATAATCAACCGGCGAATTAACCGTAATGGCTAAATCTGTAGCTGGCTTTAAACGGCCATCATTGTTAATGTTATACGCCAGGCCTATTAAACGCGTATACGTTTCCTTGCGGCTTTTATTAAACGCAATGCTATCCAGTGGTTTACCCCGTTCTGTTACCGATACCGAAAGCGAATCAAAGTCCCAGCTGCGCACATATATGCGTGCCGTATCCTTTGTTTTGCTTATTTCAACAATTTTTTGATCGTCAAACCCTTTAGGGTAGTTAATTTTTACAGCCGGATCAGTAAGCGGTTGATTAAACGTTATCAGCATAGAACCATCCGGGTCGAATTTTTTTACTACCCGGAATTTATCCGGAATTTGCTTAAATAATATCATTTGTATACCGGAGGTATCCTTATCAATATGCAGCGTCCGTTTCTGGAAAGCTATAAGCTCGTCTTCCTTATTATATATTTTATCCGCAGAGGTTTCTTTAAGCGCGTATATCTTATAATCTCCTTCATGCAGGTTTGATAAGGTAAAATTACCGGCTGTATCGGTTGTGGCATAAATGGATGGCTTTTTCTTCCCGAACAACAGAGAATCCTGTTTTATAGGAAAAAGCATCACTGTAGCATCTTTCTCCTTTTCCTGGGTTTGCGTGTTGATGACCGTTCCTGAAATGCTCAACGAATCTATGTGCGGGCCTGTCGAAAAAACATAAGTAAAATTTTTCAAAACATTCCCTTCGTTCACATCGGCAATGGCTTTCCCAAAATTGATAACATAGGTAGTGTTTTTTACCAGTGTATCTTTAAAGTTTATTAGCAGGCTTTTTTGTTTGATTTTGTACTCGGGCTGCTTTTCCATCGCCGGACTAACTGTTATCTCAGTATATTGATTGCTTAACTTAAAATATTCGTCAAAATCCAGCCGGATGCTGGCCGCCTTAAAGTTTCTGGTTTGGTTAGCTGGCGTTGCCAGCAAAAGTTTTGGTGGCGTACGGTCGCGCGGGCCGCCTCGGGGTTTTTGTATGCTGGCACAACTCCAAAATAGCATTAATGCCAAAAAAAAACATGATGCTTTTAACAAAATATGCGACTTTGAATTTAACCCCATTTTTAAGCGATATGAGCGATTTTGTTTGTTTTATGAGTATTAATATAAAACTTTTAAAATAATTAAATATAAAGGATATCTTATAACTAATTGATTTTTAATAACTTACAAAAGCTATCGTGTCATATGTATCATTAATACTGAAATATCAGACGGCGACACCCCGGAAATGCGCGAGGCTTGCCCTAAAGTCCTTGGTTTTATACGGATCAGTTTTTCACGTGCTTCCTTTGAAAGTGAATTTAAAGCATGGTAATTAAAATCAGGATTTATGGGCTTATCTTCCATTTTTTTCATTTTGGCTACTATCTCATTTTCCTTTTCAAAATAACTCTCATATTTAATTTTTATTTCAGCCTGCTCAATAGTTTCTTTATCATAGGCAAACAATAATTCGTCAAGCGGTTTATCCGCCTTTCGCAAATCATCAAATGATACCTGCGGGCGGCTTAACAGATTGAATAATTTAGCGGCTTGGGTAACCGGGCTTGTACCTAAACATTCTAATAGCCCATTTACATCGGCCATACTTATTGACCTTTGGCGGGTATAACTCACAATATCATCAGAGTTCTTAATTTTTAAGCTTACCTTTTCTAAGCGTTCATCGCTGATTAATCCTAATTGATGGGCAAGAGGGCTTAGCCTGATGTCGGCATTGTCCTGCCGTAAGAGCAAGCGATGTTCGGCCCGTGAGGTAAACATGCGGTAGGGCTCCTCGGTGCCTTTTGTTACCAGGTCATCAATTAATACCCCGATGTATGACTCTGAACGTTTCAAAATCAAAGGCTCTTTTTCATTCATCTTCAGGTGAGCATTTATCCCAGCAAGCATTCCTTGAGATGCGGCTTCTTCATATCCGGTAGTCCCGTTAATCTGTCCAGCAAAATATAATCCGCTTATTAATTTAGTTTCAAGAGTTAAATTTAACTGGGTAGGCGGGAAATAATCGTACTCGATGGCATATCCCGGACGGAACATTTTAGCTTTTTCAAAGCCGGGTATCTGTGTTAGAGCCCGGTACTGCACATCTTCAGGCAGCGAGGTTGAGAAACCATTTACATAAATTTCTACCGTGTTCCAGCCTTCTGGTTCTACAAATATCTGATGGCGCTCGCGCTCGGCAAAACGGTTGATCTTGTCTTCAATTGAGGGACAATAACGCGGTCCCAAGCCTTTGATCCTTCCGGTAAACATAGGCGATTTCTCAAAGCCTTCTTTTAAGGTTTCATGTACGGCGTTATTAGTATAGGTAATCCAGCAGCAGCGTTGATCTTTAGAAACGGTAGTGTTAGTATACGAAAATTTACCCGGGTTCTCATCGCCCCATTGCTCTTCCATGACTGCGTAATTTAATGATCGTCCGTCTACACGTGGCGGCGTACCCGTTTTCATGCGCCCTGCTTCAAATCCTAACATTGTTAATTGTTCAGTTAAGCCAGTAGCCGCTTTTTCCCCTGTCCTGCCGCCGCCAAACCGTTTTTCGCCAATATGTATTAATCCGTTTAAAAAGGTCCCGTTGGTCAACACTACAGACTTTGCTTCAATTTCAATCCCGATGGATGTTTTAACGCCATAAACAATCTTGTTTTTCACTAATAGAGACGACACCATATCCTGCCAAAAATCAACGTTTGGTGTTTGCTCTAAAGCCAAACGCCATTCTTCGGCAAAACGCATACGATCGGTTTGTGCTCGCGGGCTCCACATAGCCGGCCCTTTAGATAAATTTAGCATACGGAACTGGATGGTCGACTTATCTGTGATTATCCCAGAATAACCACCTAACGCATCGATTTCCCTCACAATCTGCCCTTTGGCAACACCTCCCATAGCGGGATTACAACTCATCTGCGCAATGGTGCCCATGTTCATGGTAACCAGCAAAACAGACGAGCCCATATTAGCAGCGGCAGCGGCGGCCTCACAACCAGCGTGACCTGCACCTACTACAATTACATCATATTTCTTAAACATAATATCCTCCATGTTCCACGTGGAACATATCTCATTTCTTAAACGTTCCACGTGGAACCTTAAATACCGATATCAGCGCAACCATACACCAAATGCCTTCTAATACTACAAAAGGATAGAAGCTGATCATATATGACGACAAGCCACACATGGCCGCTCCAACAAAATTTAATAATGCATAAGCCTTGCTATCTGATGCTATGCGTTTGGTTAAATTAAGAAAAAAACCGATCAGCAAAATGGTTACTCCTATAGAAGCTATAACATCAGATAACTTCATTAGGCTTTATTTAATTCAGACAGCTCGATCCAACGGATACTTTTAGCATCCATATCATTGTTCAACCCTTTTATTTTACGTGAAAGTTCGATCAGTTCCTGATGGGCGATAATCACCCCTGAATTAAGTTCAGCAGTTAATTTGGCTATTTGACTTTCAATTTCTGCCACCTCGGCTTCCAGCGTTTCAATTTCCTTTTGCTCTTTAAAGCTAAGTTTGCTTTTTTTAACAACCGACTGACCGGTAGCTGCCGTTTTATCATTAACGGTATGTTTGCGGGCTAATTGTTTTTGATCTTCGAGCTCCTGCCGGTATGACGAGTAATTACCATTAAATATGCGTACGCTGCCCTCGCCTTCCATAATAAAAAGTTGATCGGTTAATTTATCCAGTAAATACCTGTCGTGCGATACCAGCATTAAAACACCGGAA